>CAZVZH010000075.1:0-12993 GCA_964630705.1 uncultured Saprospiraceae bacterium
CCAAACTGGAAAGTTATTTCCGACACGTTGCTAAAGGGCGTTTTTCAAGCACTTTTACCGCACTCAAATTTGGGGACCGGGTGACTGAAGTCATTGCACAATTGCCTCTTAAAGGAACTAATTGTGCTGAAAGATGATCAGCTTGAAAAAATTTGTATGTCAACATGTTCAACTTGAAAAAATATAAAGAAGGAATGGAAATCCTGTCCCGCTTTTTGAAAGATGCGGACCAGAATTTAAGTGGTCATTCAAGGGAAGGATTAAAAGCCCTGACAGTGAACAGTGGCCCATTTGTATATAAATCCCGAAATGGGTTTGTTGATTTTCTGGCGGGATACAGGATAGGAAATATTAAAGTGAAAAATGTAAAACAGGAGAAAAGTTTCTATGATGCTGTAAATGAATTTTTTAAAACTTATCATCTCCTTTTCGGGTTAAAACCGGAGTTCCCCGAATTGGCAGGAGAATTCCCTGTGCAGGGGAAAGGGTATTATAAGATTAAGTTTTCACAGCGCATTGAAAACGTGGCGGTTAAGGATTCCCTTTTTACGATTTTCTTTGATACGGAAGGTTATATTTTCCAGGTGACAGGGAGGCCTTTTAGCACAGAAGAACTAAAAATTGATACCAATCCTGGCCTCACGAAGGAAGGCGCGGAAAATATTGCCAAAGAAAATATTAGAAAGGAATTTGAATCGGGTAATACAAAATTGGCATTAAGCCAATTCCAGTTTTCGTCCAGATTGGTGGTTTCCGGAAGATTGAAATGTCTGATGTGGGAGATAATGGCCGACAGTGATAAATATCTCTACCTGAAACGATTTCGCATCAATGCAAAAACGGGGAATATTATTCAAATCGATAACCTGGTATTCGACAGCACCCGAAGTATTCCTTTGAGAAAATACAGCCATGCTAATGGTATTCTGGATACTGAAGAGCATGAAGTTATACAGATAAATGTAGATGCCGAAGAAAGAAGAAGGTGGTTTGGGTTAAAACAGTACAGATACGCTTTGCAGCGCCTCGGTAGCGGAAGAGCAAGAATTTGGAACGCAAACCATAATAACGGCGAGCCTCCCTACCCAAGGACTTGGACTGCTTGGGAATATTCCTGGAGATCAATTGCAAGAAATTACTTTCAGATAATTCCTGGCGAGAGTGTTAATAGGATATTCAACGAACAACAAACCTATTACTACGCCCAGCTTCTTAAAACATATATTGACGAATGGGGCCGCAGGCCTAATGACCTTTCCTATTATCCGGTAGAAGCTGACCGGCAAATCAATGTTGAGATCATTGTAAACACAATGCTACCATCGAGGAATGTGATGCATGGCTGTTTCAAAAATAACCTGAATGCCTCGGAATTCGATTGCTACCCAGGCGATCGCGCAACAGTTCCTACAGTATTTTTCTATAATACTCCTTCCAGATCTACTAGCCCCCAATTCATAGGACCGGAGCAGTCCGGGTCATATTCCATCATTGTACATGAAATTATGCATTGGCTAAGCTGGCAATACGGGAGCTGGAATAGCCCGACCGGCACAAAAGATGCGGCTTCATTCAGTGAAGGTTATTCTATGGTTGCACCTTGCCTGTTAGGAAAACGGAAATGGCCGGAGCTTGCTTATGACCAGTCCGAAAATGTGACCACTGGATCTTTTGCTGGCCCATCAGCAACACAATGGAAACATCACAGCGATACTAATCCTGCATTCCGCTACGCTGAAATGGATTGCCGTGCGGAAGTGGGCGATAATCACTATTTCATCGCCTGGCCCTTTGTACAGGCCATGTGGAAACTGATGAATAATCAATCCAATGAAACGGGTAATCCTTTGTTTGCAGATCACGACTCGGCAGTGAAGTCTGTCGCAGACTGGTTTATGTTTCCTTTGTTCAATTACACCAACGATGAAACGATGACCTGGGACAAACTGATCACCGGCCTTTCAGAATACATTGTCCAGCGGGCATCGGAAGATTGCGACTGGGGTTTCATTTCCTTTGCGGAAAGCCTGCTGAAGATTTACAGTGTTTTCTCCAGTCATGGACTTTTTAGCCCTTCGAAAAATTAGATAGACGCGTGCAAATCTTTTCCCAGGCCATTCCTGCTTGGAAAACCGGGTCAAATATCCTTTTTACTAAAAACCCGCAACGCCACCCAAAGCGGCGCCACAATCCACACCAGCATTGCCAACACCGACAAGCCCGCGCCGAAAGCCGAGCCGAAAAAGTGCTGGAACAAAGCGCCGGTATAGCCCATGAGCGCGGCGGCGTCGAGCTGGAGCAACATGGCAATGCGTGCCAGATCGACCGGATTGAAAAACGCCAGGGCGATCACAGCTTTTTCCAGCGGGTAATCGCTGAAGGCAAACATGCTCATCAGCACCAGCCCATCGTACAAAATCGTGCAGAAAAACCACAGCAACAGCGCTATGCCGATGCCCCGCGCTTTATCGCGCGACAAGACCGTAGCCAAAAAAGCCATTGACACAAAAGCCAGGGTGAGCAGCAAGCCGCAAGCCACCAGCGTGGCGCCTCGCGCCGTGCCTTCGTACAACAACACCGGCACACCCACGCCCACGCCAAACGCAATGCACAGCGAAACGGCCATGCCCAGGTACTGCCCCAGGAAAATGTCGGACCGCCGCAGCGGCTGTGCCAACAGCAGTTCCATGAACTCGTAGGAATTATACAGGTGAATGGTCGCGAAAACGATGCTCACCAGCGGCAACACGATCAACACGATGTTCAACAGGCTCATCATGCCCTTCACCGGGTCGCTTTCCAGGTTGAAAAAACTCATGGATACGACGATCAAAAACAACAGATAAGCCAGCACGAACTTGTTCCGGAGAATGTCGTACACAACGTATTTGGCAATTTTCAAAACGGGCATGGACAGGAGGCCTTTTTGCGCGCTCAAGGTAAGCGATGGCGGGATAGTGGCCGTAGTGGCAGCGTTTTTCATTGGATGTTTTTTCAAAGCAGGACGAAGGATCAGGTTTACTTTTAAAACAAATACGACAAGCCGAGTTGGACCCGCTGTCCGGCATGGATGTAGCCGTCGCCGAGAAACTGATACAGCGGCAAATCCCATTGGACGCTGAACGCCAGGCTGCCGAGGTACCAGTCGAGGCCAGCGGTGGCGAAAGCGCAGTAGCCGCCGGTATCGTTCACGCGCTGGCCGCGGGAGTAGTCCTTGTCGGCCCATTCGTGGCTGAGCCCCAAACTGGGCAGCCAGCTGCTGCGGCCGGTTTGCGTCCAGTAAAACAGCCGGCCGCTGAGGTTGAGCCGGTCGCCGAAGCGGAAATCTTCGCTATTCTCTCCACTGAAGCGGTAAAGAGCGTTGGCGTTGAAGCCCCAGCTGCCGTACCGGAGCGTGTAGTTGCCCGAGAGCAGCCAGTCGAGCGAGCCAGTACCGGGCTGGAGGTTGGGATTGACGTTTTGCTCGACCAGTTCGGGGTCGAAGTTGCCGGTGGGCAGCTTGACGCCGCCACCGAAGTACAAGGCTTGCCGCCATTTTTTATCGGCGCCCCAGGCATTTTGCAGAACGTTGTAGTTGGCCAGCAACACAGCATCGCCCAGACCCTGACGGCGCAGCGTTTCGGAGTCTGTTTTTTTACTGAAAAAATTGAGCGGCAACACGCCGAGCACTTGCAACCGTTGGGTTGGGTAAAACCGCCCCCATATCTCCGCACTGTGAAAGCGGTCGGAGGAAAACTCCTCGCCATGGTGCTCGGTTTCAAATCCGCGGTAAAACCAACGGGCGCCCACCACATGGCGCTGATATTGCGGCAATGCACTCAAATAATGGCCGCTAAGGGAGCAACCGCAACGGTCGCAAGCCAGGCTGGAAACAGTTGCCTGCAAGAGGAAAAAGGCAGTGACAAACAGGTAACGCATAAGAGGATCAGTTGGAACGATTCAAGGTTTGTTCAAGCAGCAAGGCTTTGGGAAACAAGATGTTGTTTTCCAGGTGAATGTGCCAGCGGAGGTCCTGGTCGAGTTCGCGGAGCTTGCCGTAAGTCACCTGGTAACTGGCGCAGGCGTTGGCCGGGGGCGTAAAACCGGCCGTTAACTCGCGCAGGTTTTCCAGGATCACGCCAGCCTCGTCGTGCTCCTGCTCCATCAACCGAATCGGGTTTTTCACTGTGCCAAACGGCGGCGGCAGGGCGGGCGACTGCTCGGCCTGCAAGGCGCAAAGGCGTTTGATGTACGGAAACAAAATTTGCTCTTCCTTGGCCATGTGCAGCACCAGTTCTTCGGCCAGCAAGGCTACTTGTTTTTCTACGATCCGGAGTTCGGGGTGGCGCTCACCGTGCACGCCGGCGATTTTGGCGCTGTACTGCAGGATAAACGGCAGGGCCTCCCGCAAGTAGCGGTGGTGGGTTTGTACGATGTATTCGGCCAAAAAATCGGGCGCCCAGTTGGCCGCATTGGCCGAAGGCAAGCCTTCATTTTCCAAAACCTGCCGGAGGGCCGCCGATAGTTCGTCGAAAGCCAGCGCGCGTTCTTCGCAGGCCACGGCCAGCGTTTTTTTTCCGCCGCAGCAAAAATCGATGCCAAACTGATTGAATACCTCGGCCGTGCGGTAGTACTGGCCGACGATTTCGCGAACGGTTACTTCTGGATGTATGTTCATAGTAAGTTGCTGGTTACTGGTTTCTGGTTAGAGGGTTTCTGGTTAGAGGGATTCTGGTTAGAGGGTTTCTGGTTGGGCGTTCGTTTAGTTTTCCGGGATATTAGGCCAATGCCCAACCAGAAACCAGAAACCAGAAACGCTCTAACCTTTTTGTGTTTGCATGATTTGCGCGATAGCTTTCCCCAGCCGTTGCTCGCCGGTTTCGGCCTTCAAGGCTTCGAGCGTTTTGAAAAACAGGATGCGGCCGTCGACGAGGTAGATGACGTCGGTGGCCAGTTCTTCCAGGTCGCTCATGATGTGGGAGGTGATGAGAAAGAGCTTGTTGCGCTGTTTGTCGCGCTGGATTTTTTCTTTCAGAATTTCAGCCGAAAGCGGGTCGAGGCCGGCGGTGGGCTCGTCGAGGATCATCACCGGGGCATCGAAGAGGAAAGCCAGGGCAGCGCTCACTTTTTGGCGGGTGCCGCCGGAGAGCGTGCGCATAGATTTTTGGTAAATATCGGGCAGGCGGTAAGCCTCGATCAGTTCCTCGTCGAGGGCGGCGACGTCTTCGCGGAGGTCGCGCATCATCTCGAACAGCTGGCCCACCTGCATGTTGTCGGGGTAGCGCCCGATCTGGGGCATATAACCGATGTGGCGGCGGTAGCGGGCGTCGAGGTGGATGGCCTGGCCGTTGAAGCGGATTTCGCCACTGTCGGGCACCACCATGCCGAGAATGCTTTTGATCAGCGTGGTTTTTCCCGAACCGTTGGGGCCGATGATGGCAATGGCCTGGCCGCGGTCGAAATCGAGGCGGATATTGTCCAGCACGCGGAGCTTGCCGAACGACTTACCGATGTTTTGTACCTGTAACATAAGGCTGCATTAAAGGTGCGTTGTCGCGGAGTTGGTCGGGGCTGATGCTGGGGATCACTTTTTCGGCGCGGTCGAGCAGAAAAACCGTGAAACTGCGCCAGAACATCATGGCGTAGGGCATTTGGTCTGACACCATAGCAAACAGGCTGACGGGGTGGTAGGGCACATCGCCCCGGCGGTCGCGGTTGAGGTCGTAGCCTTCGTATTTGTCCCAGTAATTATTATTGAAAGTATTGAGCACCAGTTGGTTGTTCGTCGACACGTCGAAGGTGTTGGCGAAAAAGTTGTTGTGCTGAAAAGTATTGTTTTCGCAGCTGGCCTGCACTTTGAGCGCCCAGCCGTTTTTCCTAAAAACATTGCGCTCGAAGGTGCTGCGCGTGCAGCCTTCCATAAAAATGGCGACGGTGTTTTCCTCAAACTGGTTGTCGGCCATGTAGCTGGTCTGAATATCTTTCAACAGCAGGGCATAGGATGCGCCGCCCCGGTTGTGCGCAAACACGTTGTGCACCATGCGCACCAGGCGGGTGTACATGACGGCTACGCCGGCGCCGTTGCGTTCAAAGCGGTTGTACTCGTAGCGGTCGTTGTGCGAAAACATGAAGTGCAGGCCGTAGCGGATGTTGCCAGCGCAGCTGTTGCGCAGCACGGCGGAGTTGGTCACGAATTCAAAATAAATCCCGTCGCGGTGGCCCTCCACGCGGTTGTCCTGAATGGTCACGCTGTCGCATTTCCAGGCGTGCACGCCGTTGCCGGCGCTTTGCTCCACGGTGGCGTGGGCGCGAATGCGGTTGCCGCTCACCCAGCAGTGTTTGGCGTTGGAAAGGTAAATGCCGAAATAGTTGTCTTCCAGGATGTTGTTAAAAATGTACACATAGCGGGCATTCAACACTTTAATACCGGCAATATCTTCGAGGGAGGTTTCGCCGCAGTGGATTACCCGGAAGCCGCTGACGCTAACGCTATTCGACCGCACGGTGAGCGGTTGGTAGCGGTGTTCGCCGTCGAGGGTGGGCCAGTCCAGCCCCATCAGCGTCAACGGCTTGTCGACCGTGATGCCGCCCTCGCGGTAGACGCCGGCGCGCACCAAAACGGTGTCGAATGCTTGCGCCAGGCGGATCGTCTCGCTGATGCTGGCCAGGCGGGTGCCGGGCGCCACCGTCCAGGTTCGCGCACCGAGCGCGGTAACGAGGAGTAATGAACAGCAGATGAACAGGGCGGAAATCTTCATGGCGGGAATGGTTGGATCAATATTGCATGGCGAGCACCTCGGACCAGCGCAGCGTCCGGCCGCCGATTTTTGCGCTGACGGCCTCCAGGTCGCTTTGCTGGGAAAAACTGGCGATGTTGGAGCGCATGGGCGAGTTCAGCTGGTCGTTGGAGAGGAAAAGCGCGTCTTCCACAGGCAGGAGCGACCCGGCGTGCGCGTGATCAACGGTGTAAAAACCCGCGATGTCGGCCTCCTGAAGATCATTGAACTGGCGCCACTGCAACAAACATTTCAGATCGTCGAACTTGTAGGCCTTGCCTTTTTTCGTCATGATCTCCGCGCCGAAACGCTGGTCCATGAGCGTCATTTTGCAAAAATCGCAGTTGTCTTTGCCGAATTGCAAAGGCTGCGCCTCGGTCGAACAAGCAGAAAAAAACATGGGCAACAAGAAAAACGCCGCCACTGCCGCGGCCGTGCTGCCGGGCGCCGCCGCCGGCTGCCGCAGCATCCGGCGCCGTCGCCACCACTCGAGCACTACGACGAGCAAGGAAACACCCGTCACTGCCATCAGAATCCAGCCGCCGGTATCGGGCAACGACCAGGCTTCGAAATTCAACAGTTTTTTGTAGCCCAACACAGGCGGCTGGTAGGCCATACCCGGGATGATGATGGGCGCCGTGGGGTCGAGGTTGTGGCCGTAATCGTAGCCCCAGCGCCAGAAATCGTACAAGGCCAGGCTGTCGGCTACCGCCAGCACCAGCCAGTAGGTAAGCGCCGACCACCAGCGCCCGATCAGGGCCAGCGCCAGGCAAAGCCCGGCGACGGCCATGATCACGGTGCCGAGGTATTGAAACTCCGGAAACATTTCCACGCTGATCGCCCGCATACCGATGTAGTGGTTGAGCGCACTGATAATTTTGACATCGCCGGTAAGGGTGTTGTGCCAAATTTGCATTTCAAGGCCCTCCGGATACTGCGGCGCCGTCAGGTAGATATACCAAATCGGCACTTTCAGCAGGATGAGCAGGGCCAGGGCGCCCAGAATCAGGGCGATGCGGGAGATGTTGGTGAGTTTGAACATGGTGATGAATGTGTTTAATGTGGGGGGGATTCAGGTCATTGGAGGTTATTGGAGGTCATTGGAGGTCATTGGAGGTCATTAAAAGTCATTGGGGGACAATGACCTAAATGCCTCCAATAACCGTCAATGACCTTTAATGACTTTTAATGACTTTAATGTCCCCAAATGACTCCAATACCCCTAATAACTTCACTTTTCCGGCGGCAACAGCACCCCGTCTATCACGTGCACGATCCCGTTGGAGGCCGGCACAGAAGCCAGGATAGTGACAGAGCCGTTGAGGGTGATTTTACCGTCCTTGTTGCCAATAACGACATTTTTTAAATTAACCTGGTTGAGCTTTTGTCCGTCGCGCATCTGGTCGGTCTTGATGACGCCAACATACACGTGATATTCCAGAATATCGGACAAGGCAGCCTTGTTTTCAGGTTTCAGCAAGCTTTCCAGGGTTTCTTTCGGCACTTTGTCGAAGGCAGCATTGGTAGGAGCGAAAACGGTGAACGGCCCGGCATTGACCAACGCGTCTGCCAAACCGGCGGCTTTGACCGCGGCTACCAGCGTGGTGTGGTCTTTGGAGCCCAGGGCAATTTGCAGGACATTTTGCTGCGACTCATCGTCCTGAACGGCCGACTGGCCGGCGCCCGGGGCAGCAGCGCTGGCCTCGTTGCTGGCGCCTGGAGTGGTTTCGGTGCAAGCGTAAGGCAGAACAAATGCGGCAGCGAGGAGCAGTATGCAATACAAGCGTTTCATATGCAACTTGATTTTAGGTGAAGGTTCCGGCCTCCACGCCCCACTGCTGTGGCGGGGCGTGGAAAACCGAATGATGTGTAACAGGATTTCAAGCCGGCTCTTTGGAGTAGGAAGCGTGCTGTTTTACTGAACCGGTTCCTGGCCAGTGCCAAACTTCAGCGGCACCTTCGAGCCTGCCGGCGATACGCGCACATAACCCTGCATTTCCTGGTGCAGCGCCGAACAGAAGTCGGTGCAATAGAACGGCACGATGCCCGCCCGCTCGGCTTTCCAGTACAGGGTTTGCGTTTCGCCCGGCATGACCAGGATTTCGGAGGTTTTCGACCCCTTGATCGTGAAGCCGTGCGGGATGTCCCAGTCTTGTTCGAGGTTGGTGACGTGGAAATACACCTCGTCGCCGACCTGAACGCCCTCGATGTTGTCGGGCGTAAGGTGCGAGCGGATGGCGGTCATGTACACGTGCACCTGGTTGCCCTGGCGCGTGACGCGGGCTTCTTTTTCGCCTTTGGCAGCGTAGGGGTGTTTGTTTTCCTCGATTTTGTAAATCTTGACCGATCTTCCTTTGATCAGGTCGGCCGGCACGGCGTTGGCGTAGTGCGGTTCGCCGATGGTGGTGAAGTCGAGGATGAGTTTCATTTTGTCGCCGCTGATGTCGTAAAGTTGAGCCGACTGCGTCAGCTCGGGTCCTGTGGGCAGGAAGCGGTCTTTGGTAATTTTGTTGTAGGCGATCACGTATTTGCCCCAGGGCTTTTTGGTGTCGCCGCCGGGCACGCACAGGTGGCCGATGGAGTAGTACGTGGGCACGCGGTCGAGCACTTGGAGCGACTGCACGTTCCATTTCACGATCTCGGAAGAGACGAACATGGAGGTATAGGCATTGCCTTTTTCGTCGAACTCGGTGTGCAGCGGGCCAAGGCCGGGTTTTTGCACTTCACCGTGCAGTACGGCGTCGTATTTCAGCACGGGGATTCCGTGGTAGTTGCCGTCGTAGGTTTTAGCGGCGATGGCCTGGAGCATTTTTTCAAAGGAAAATACCGGAATAACGGCGGCCAGTTTGCCGGAGGCGACAATGTACTGACCGGAGGGGTCGACGTCGCAGCCGTGCGGACTTTTCGGGCAAGGCATGAGGTACACGAAGTCGCTGAGTTCGGGATTGGTCGGGTCAAGCAGCAGCACCTCCGTTTCCCAGGTGGTGGTAGCGCTGTGCGCGGTTTCGTCGTAGATGTTGTGGGCGTAGCGGGAAGTTTTGCGCTGGCCTTTGCCGGCTTTCATGTAGGCTTCCGCTTTTTTCCAGTTGATGGCAATGACAAAGTCCTTGTCGTTTTGCGAAGCGTTCACTTCGAGCAGGGTATTGGCTTGCTCGGAGTTGTAGCAGGAGAAAAACATCCAGTCTTTGCTGGGGCCGCGGCCGCCGCGGGCCAGGTCGAAACTCATGCCCGGCATGAGTACCTGGAAGGCGAGTTTCAGCCGGCCAGACTGCGGGTCGACGGAAATAAAGGATAGCGTGCCTTTAAAGTTTTCCTTGAACGATTCGATGGCCACATCGGGCTGATCGTCGAGCGGCACAGAGAATCGAGTGCCGGCCACTACATACTCGGTGTTTTCGGTGATGTAGGGCGAGGAGTGGTTACCGGCCGAGTTGGGGATTTCGAGGATTTCCACGGTGCGGAACGTGCTCAGGTCGACGCGGGCGATGCGCGGGGTATTGTTGGCGTTGCCGAAAATCCAGCGCCCGTCCTGCACCCCGTCGGTTTCCGACACGGAGATGTGGTGCTGGTCGTCCCAGGGAATCCAGCCGTGCGAGGTGTTGAGCATGGCTTTGGTTTCTTCGCTGAAGCCGTAGCCGTTTTCGGGAAATACGGAGAAAGCCGGAATGATACGCAGCAAGCGGCCCGAGGGCAGGCCATACACCGAAATATTGCCGTTGAAGCCGCCGGAGACGAAGTTGTAAAACTCGTCGTGGGTGCCCGGCGCCACATAAGCTTTTTCAGCAGCATCGCTGGAAGCGGCGGTAGCGGCGCCTTTGGTTTTGCATTGGTAAAGAGCAGCTACCAGCAGCAGCAGCCCGGCTAAAGAAAAGAGTATCTTCTTCATATGATTCGAATTAATGTGTGAGCGGTTAGGTGAACAGGCAGTGGGTTATTTTTCCCCGTCGTTGGCGCGCATGAATTCCAGCACGTCGCGGGCATCGCCGAGCGACACGTTTTGGTTGGGCATGCGGGTGAGGCAGAGTTGCAGGAGTTTTTGGGCTTCTTCGTCCCGGTCGAGCATGACTTCGACATTGGTGATCATGTTCATGATCCACTCCGGCTTGCGGTTTTTGGTTACGTCTTTCCAGCCGGGCCCGACCACGCGCTTGTCGTCGAGTTTGTGGCAAGCGGCGCATTTCATATCGTAAATGGCCTGGCCGCGGCTTACGCGCTCGGCTTCGAGCGGCGTTTGCAGCACTACTTGTTTGATTTCGCCGATGCCCTTGCCTTCGGCGAGCATCTTTTCTTCGGGCGTTTGGGCGGCAGGAGCGGCGGCGCTTTCCGTAGCCGTATCGCCGCCGCCACAAGCGGCAGCCAGGTTCAGGAGCAGCACGAACAGTACACCATAACAGGATTTCATATCGCAGGATTTTTTTTAGAAATAGATGAAATGTGCTGCAAGTTTACGAGCAGGGCAAACCCGGATTTTATGATCCAAATCATAAGATCCGCGGCGGATGGCTTACAGAAAAAACAAGGTGGAAACAGCCTGTTTTAGGCCTAACTGTTAAATGTAGTTAAAGCGGGTATGATCATTATCAGCCTGGAAATTGTCGAAAATCACCTCCCCTGGCTAGGGAAGATAGGCTAATTGTATGCCCGCATGATCTTCCGGTCGACCACCTGCAGGTGCCCCTGTTCCTCCAGCAGACCCACTTTCCGGATCACCGTTTCGACGCGCAGGCCGATCATGTCGGCGATTTCCTGGCGGGTGACGGGCACTACAAACTGGCCGTCGTGGGCGTAGGCTTCGGGGTTGAGTTTGGATTTGAGCAGGTCGATGATGGCCAGGATGCGCTCTTCCGGCCGGCCGAGGTTGATGGCTTTGAGCAGCTCGGCTTTGTAGTGCACCCGCTGGCACATGTGGGTGGTAAACTGGAGGTGCAGGTCGAAGTTGGCGCGGAGGAGCTCGACAAAAGCCGCGCGGGGCAGCGCCAGCAGCTCGGTGTCGAAAATAGTAGTGGCGGTGGCGGGGTAGGGAAATTCGCCGATCATGGGCGGCTCGCCAAAGCTTTCGCCTTCGGTGAAAATGCCCTGGATAAAATCGTTTTCCGGGCCGTGGTTGACCATTTTCACCAAACCTTCCCCGATTTGGAAGTAGCAGCGGGCGTGTTGACCTTCGCGAAAAACGTCTTCCCGCCGGGGGATAAATTTTTTCTCGGCGCCGTATTCGAGCAACAGATCGGGTGCGATATTCATAGCGGATCGATCGGTAAATACTAAGTTTTCACGTAGCGGACGACTTTGGAGAAACTGCCCTTGCGCAAGCTGATGCGGTACACGCCTTTGGGGCCGAAATCGGTTTTTAATAGCACCGGCAAATTCGCCGTTTGCCGGCGCACGAGCTGCCCGGTAGCATTGTACACCTCTACACTCACGCCGTCCAGGGGCTGCCCCGCCTGCAACAACACGGTTTCGTGGCGCTGTGCCTGGCGCGGCTTGGGCGGCGGCGGCCGAAAGGTATGCAAACTGAGCGGCACCGCCTGCGCCCAGATTTTTTCCATCACCTGAAGTTTTTTTTGCCGGGCGACAATGGCGTCCAGCATGTTCAGCGCGCGCACCCGGTCGAACAGCAGGGCGTGGCCGGTATTGTTGACGTGGATGCCGTCGCCGGAATTGAGCGCCGGATCGATGCGGCCGTCGGGGCCGGCTAGTGTTTGCCAAAAATTGATCGACCGGTCGGGGTAGCGCCGGAGAATGGAGTCGCGCACCGCCATTTGCAGGGCAATTTTTTCCGGACTGAGGTCGCGGGGTTGCGTGGTGGTGAACCAGATGGGCACCTCCTGGCTGAGCGCGGCTAAAGCGATGGCTTCAAAATTGGCCAATTGTTCGGCCGGGCCATAGCCTGCTGCGGCATCGTTGGAGGGCAGGTTGACAATAATAGCGTCGGGCAACAGCGCCAGGGCCTGGGTGATGTTGCGCAGGGTGTCGGGGTAGGGCCGCCGGGGCGGAATTTTGCTGCCCGTGGGCAGCAGGTGGTAGGTTTGGTAACCGCCGCGGGCCAGATTGACCAACTGGTTTTCGGGGTGTAGTTTTTTGAGGTAGGCCTCATAGCGGTTCACCCAGGCGCTGTCGATCGGGTTGGCGCCGGTGCCGGCAGCCGTCGAGGAGCCGATGACCACCACACGGAAGGGTTTTTCCACTTCGGGGTACACCGGGCTGGGCTGGGCGGCAACGCGAAATGGCGCGGCAGCGA
>CAZVZH010000075.1:13093-15903 GCA_964630705.1 uncultured Saprospiraceae bacterium
ATCCTTGCCGCCGGGATACCGGGCTAAGTTCTGGTAAAATTTTCGGATTTGGATAGAGGGCTTCCTAACCTGACAGGTTTTTAAAGACATACCCAATCTACGCATTTTTCCTACACCAACCCCATTTCCCAATTCCTAGCTACCTTTACCCCAAAACAACCGCACCATGCTCCGCTCTTTCATCTTCCTTCTGGTACTGGGCGCCGCCCAGGTTCTGTCTGCGCAAAATACCGATCTCTTTTTCCCCCGCAACCTCCAGCGCGCCTACGACAAAGGCACCCGCAGCCCCGACGGCGCTCCCGGCCCCAACTACTGGCAAAACCGCGCCAGCTATACCATACAGGCCAGCCTGGAGCCAAAAAAACGCCTGCTCAGCGGCCAGGCCACCATCGTGTATACCAACAACAGCCCCGACTCGCTCACCACTATCCGCTTCAAACTCGCCCACGACCGCTACCGCAAAGGCAGCCTGCGCAGCGAAGACCTGGCCCCCAGCGATATCGACGAGGGCGTAGCCATCCACCAACTCAGCTACAACGGCCAGCGCGTCAGCACCGCCAAACAGCGCCGCGCCCGCACCTTTCTCGACCTCCAACTCGAAAAAGGCAACGCCCTGAAAGCCGGCGCCACGGCCACCATCACCGTCCAATGGTCGTATACCCTGCCCGCCGACAAAGACGCTGCCCGCGAGTGCGTGTGCGACCCCACCACCTTTTTTGTGCCCTACTGGTACCCGCAAATCGCTGTATACGACGACCTCAACGGCTGGGCCAACACCCCTTACAGCGGCCAGCAGGAATTTTACCACGATTTCGCCGACTACGACGTGACCATCACCATGCCCCGAGGTTTCATGGTGTGGGCTACCGGCGAATGGCAAAACCCCGCCGACCTGCTCACCCCCGCCTACCTCAACCGCTTCAACCAGGCCCACGCCACCGACGAGGTCGTAAAAATCTGGACCGAAGCCGAACTCAAAACCGGCGCCGTTTTTAAAAAACAAAAACAGCACAGCTTCCGCTACACTGCCAGCGATGTGCCCGACTTCACCTTCGCCGCCAGCGACCACTATAACTGGGACGCCAGCTCGGTGGTGGTCGACGCCGCCAGCGGCCGCCAAACCTTTGTCAGCGCCGCCTACGATACCGGCTCGAAAGACTTCTACCGCGTAGCCGGCATCGCCGCCAGGGGCATTCGCCTGATGAGCACCTGGCTGCCGGGCTACCCTTTCCCCTACCCTTGCATGACTGTTTTTAACGGAAACGACGGCATGGAATACCCCATGATGGTCAACGACGCCAGCCTGGGCGAAAACGACCCAACCAGCCTCACCGTGCACGAAGTGGCCCACACCTATTTCCCGTTTATGATGGGCATCAACGAACAGGAATATGCCTGGATGGACGAGGGCTGGGCCTCCTTTTTCGACGGCCTGCTCGCCGACTCCCTCACCGGCCGAACCTCCGGCGGCGGCCGCGGCTACGCCTTCGGCGCCGGTACCGACTCCGACGTGCCGCCCATGGTGCGCTCCAGCAACCTCAGCGGCCGCGCCTACGGCATCGCCTCCTACGCCCGCCCGCAAGCCGCTTACCTGACCCTGCTCGACCTGCTCGGCTACGAAACTTTCCACCGCTGTATGACCGGCTACATGGACCGCTGGAAGGGCAAACACCCCACGCCGTACGATTTTTTCAACAGCTGGAACGAACTGTCGGGGCAAAACCTTAACTGGTTCTGGAAACCCTGGTTTTTCGAATGGGGCTACCCCGACCTGGCCGTGCAAGGCGTCCGCCGCGACGCTACCGCCGACCGCGACGTTATTTTTATCAAAAAAGAAGGCTCCCTGCCGCTACCCGTCCACCTGAGTATCAGCTACACCGACGGCAGCCAACAAACCCTGCACCTCGGCGCCGACATCTGGAAAGCCGGTAACCCCACCGCGCACGTCGATGCCGAAGCGGGCAAAACCGTGAAAAAAGTCAGCCTGGGCGGCCGAAACATCCCCGACACCGGGGCAAAAAACAACAGCTGGAGCAAAGAATAAGAGCATCACCTATATTTGGCCTTAATTGTCAACTGCATACCGCCCTATGAATACGAACAAACTGCTCACCTACCTCCTCTACGCCCTGCTGGCCGGGTTGGTCCTGGTTTTCGGATACAAAACCTGCCAAATGCAACGCGACGATGCGCGGGCAGCCGAAGAACAGCGAGACGCTGAGTTCCAAAAGTCACTGCGCGATTTCGGCTACATCGAAGACGATACCACTGGCAGCGCCTTCACTGACGAAGACAGCAACTTTACCGAACCGCCAGCCACCAGCCCGGCCCCTGGCGCCAAAACATCGCCCAAGTCGGGCGGTAACCCCGCCTCCACCGGCAGCGGCATTGAAGACGAGGACCCCAAGCCCCTGAGCCTGCCGCCATCGGGCAACACCGCCAAACCAAGCCCGGGCGCCAAAACGGGCGCCGCTGCCCCAACCACCGCCCCGGCGCCCAAGCCCGGCAGCAGCGACCGCTACGCCGACGGCCGCTACCGGGTGGTAGCCGGCTCCTTCACGGTGATGGACGGCGCCCGCCGCGAAATGGAACGCCTGATCAAAATGGGTTACCACGACGCCGAAATCGGCCGGTACAACCGCGGCAAATACGCCGTGGTGATCGTCAAGCGCACCAACAGCCTGGATGAAGCCAACCGCATCGTGGATCAGCTCGAGCGCAGGGGCATCGACGCCGCTGTCGTCGACCGGGAGCGGCAGTGAGCAGCCGCCTATAAACTTTTCAAATTAGACTTTTCAAATTAGACTTTT
>CAZVZH010000075.1:16003-18729 GCA_964630705.1 uncultured Saprospiraceae bacterium
ACTTTTCAAATTAGACTTTTCAAATTAGACTTTTGACTTTTTTGAAACATCTCGAAAGAGGCATTCAAAAAAGTCAAAAGTCTAATTTGAAAAGTCCAATTTGAAAAATGGTCCGCTGAGCGGGATGATCAGTTCAACTCGTATGATCGGCCACAATGCGCCATTTCCCTCCAATTTTTTTCCAAAGCAGGGTGTAATGCCCGCCGACGTCGCCGCTTTTGCGCGCCAAATGCCAGCGCCCGACGACGAAAGCGCTGCGGGCCGACAACTGCTCGACGGAGAGGATGTCGAACGTCAGTTGTCCCATAGCATCGCGGTCGGGATAGCCTTTGCGGTAATTGTCGAGCGTTGGCTGCCAGCCGTACGTCAGGCCCCGCGAGCCGATAAACCGCAAGCTGTCGGAACGCCAGTAGCCGTCCATGAAGGCGGTGAGGTCGCCGCGGTTCCAGGCGGCTTGCTGGTCGGCCATGACCGCGCGGATGGCGCGTTCGGCTTTGGGCATTTTTTGGGCGGCGGCTGCCGCGCCAAGAGCGCACAGACAGGCCAACAGGAGGATTTTTTTCATCGTAAAATTCGTGAGTGTTCAAAAATCGGTGCCAAACCTCGCATTTAGGTGTGGCACCGATTTTTGAACACGCGCTAAAATTCTTGTATCCAGCAACCGGGATCACAATCGTCAATGCTGCACCACCAGCCGCCCCTGCCAGATTTTCCCTTCAGACCAAACCCGCAGCAAATACCAGCCTTCCTCCAGCCCGGCCGTTTCGAGGCGGTAGTCCCCGTCGGAAACAGCGCCCGACCGGACCAGCCGTCCGTCCGCTGCGAACAATTCCAGCTGGCCGTCGGCCGGCAGGTTTTTCAACAGCACAAAGCTATTCGCCGGGTTGGGCTGCAACTGCAAGGGCTGCACGGCCAGTTCGCCTGCCCCGGTAAACACGCCCACTTGCTGGTAGCCCAGGAAAAAAAACACCGTATTGGTCAGCGCGGGCGACACACAGCCGCCGTGGTCGGCCGTCGTGTTGACGTCGGTGGCGATCAGGTCGGTTGCGCCGCGGGCCTGCATGGTATCGCGGGCGAGGAGGCTGTTCAGGTAGGGCACCTGGTCGTCGGCCGTGCAGTAAAAAATGCGAGTAGGCGCCTCGGGCGCCCATTGGTACACATTGTTGTCGAGAAGCGCCAGGTTGAAGGGGTGGTTAGGGTCGTTGAGCACCGCCTGCACGATGGCGGGCTGGAGCATGCGGAAGGGCCGGGAAGCGCCCTCGTTGGCAATGAGCAGGCTGACCAATTGGTCGTTCAGCGCGCCCAGGTTGAGGGTGCCGTTGTAAAACTGGCCGATGCGGGTGGCGTAGGGTTCTTTGAAAACGTCGGTGAGCTGGGTGAACAGGTTGCCGTACACCGTTTGGTACGACAAAATGGTGTTGGGCAAATAGCCCGGGAAATAGTACACCGAATCGGAAAGGATCAGCGCGCGCATCACCTCGGCGATGCTGTACGGCCCGGACAGGTGGGCGGCGGCGGTGGCCGTAAACTCGTCCTGCAGCTCCGTTTCCACGGCCCGGTGTAGCGCCATCGAGGCGTGGCCGCCCTGGGAGTAGCCGGTCATGAACAACTGGTCGTTGGTATGGTAGCCGTACTGGGTGTTGAAAGCCGGCAGGGCCCGCAGCAGGTCGGCAGCCACCGAAGCCTCTGTGGCGGCGTGCACATAGGGGTGAAAGCCGTCGGAAACGCCCAGGCCGAGGTAGTCGGGCATAAGCGTGGTGAAGCCCAGGCCGGCGAACAGCCAGCCGATGATGCCCTCGCCGTTGGTCTGCACGTTGAACGAAGGCACGTCGGTTTTGGAGCTGGAAGTGCCGTGCTGGTACACCAGGCGGGGAAAAACCTTGGTGGCGTCGTCGGGCGCCACGACGAGGCCCGACACGGTGTCCAGTTGGCCTTGCAGGCCCGTGGTTGTGTAGGTCACGCGGTAGTATTTGACGCCGTACTGGAAAAACGGCAGGTTGAACTGAGCGCTGAGCTGGGCTTTGGTCCGGGCGCCGAGGTAGGTGCTGCTGATGAGGGTTTGGCTGTGCAGGGGCAACGCGAGCAGGAGGAGCAGCGCGGTGGCGATGGGTAGTTTCATGTTGAAAATTTGTTTTCCGGTAAATGTACGAAGGTGTGGCACAGCGGTTAAATTTCCCCGGAACAGATTTTCGGGAAAATCTGTTGGGATAGTTCAATCCAGCGCCACACCTAAAAATTCCGGGGAAGTTTCCCAGTTGCGCCACACCTGCTTACCTTTACGCCCCGAAAATCATGGTTGACCAAAACAATGCAGTTGAGAAAAAAAGACGGTCCTACGACTCCGGAGTCGTAGGACCGTCTTTTTGGGAGTATTCAAAATCCTGTGCCACACCTCAAATTTAGGTGTGGCACAGGTTTTTGAATACTCCCTTCTTTTTTTCCATAAAAATCCATCGAGCAACATGCCAAAAGATACCTCCATCCAGTCCGTCCTCATCATCGGCTCCGGCCCCATCATCATCGGCCAGGCCTGCGAATTCGACTATTCCGGCTCCCAGGCCAGCCGCTCCCTGCGCGAAGAAGGCATCAAAGTGGCTCTCATCAACTCCAACCCGGCCACGATCATGACCGACCCCGTCACGGCCGACTACATTTACCTGCGGCCGCTCACGCCGGAGAGCATCGAGCAGATCCTGCAGGAGCACCTGGAAAACATCGAACTGCCC
>CAZVZH010000076.1:0-18068 GCA_964630705.1 uncultured Saprospiraceae bacterium
GACTGCAAATTTTCTGCTCAGCCTGGCGTACCCTGCAGCCCAAAATAAAGTGGAATGGCTGTTTTCTGAAATCGAAGACGCCGTGCTGAACCGACAGGCCGCTGCCGGATTGCTCATTCACGAAAACCGCTTCACTTACGCGGAAAAAGGCCTGGTCAAGATCGTTGACCTGGGCGAACATTGGGAAAACGCCACCGGCCTACCCATACCGTTGGGGGGTATTGTCATTCGAAACGACCTACCCCTTGCCGTGCAACAAACCGTCAACCGGGTCATGCGGCGCAGCGTAGCATATGCTTTTGAGCACCCGGACGATACCATGCCGTACGTACGGGAGCACGCCCAGGCTATGGACGATGCCGTTATGCAGGCGCATATCGCTTTGTATGTTACCTCTTTTACCGTCGATTTAGGTGCAGACGGGCGCGAGGCAGTGCGCCGGATGTTTCAAATAGCACAGGCGAAACAGATTATTCCAAATTACAATAAAAATTTTTTTATAAATTAAGGAAAAATTCAATTTCTGGCACAGTTTTCGCAAAAGTATAATACGTGTGTAAGTATTGTTTAGAATTGAAAAAATTCGGAGCGCGTGAAACGTCACGCGCTTTTTTTATTTCCTCTGGGCTCCTCCCGCTGCGCTGATTACGGGGCTGGCAGAATTCTTATTCCTTCCTATCTTTACCCGAATTTTTCTGCATCCCTGCCAAGGGCCATTCCTTCATCAAAATAGACCAGATTTATGATTATTGGCGTACCAAAAGAAATTAAAACCAACGAGGCACGCGTGGCCCTTACCCCCGCAGGAGCCTTGGAACTCACCAAGCGCGGGCATACCGTATTTGTCGAATCTACTGCTGGGGAGGGAAGCGGCTTTGAAGACTCCGATTATATGGAAGCCGGCGCCAAAATTCTCCCGGCCGCCGAGGAGGTCTGGGCAGCTGCCGAGATGATTATGAAGGTAAAGGAGCCGATTGAAGTGGAGTACGAGCGTTGCCGGCGCGATCAGCTGATTTTCACCTATTTCCACTTTGCATCGAGTGAAACGCTCACCCGCGCCATGATCAAACAAGGTTCTGTTTGCCTGGCTTACGAAACGGTGGAAACCAAAGACCGCCAACTGCCGCTGCTGATCCCCATGTCGGAAGTGGCCGGACGGATGGCGGTTCAGGAAGGCGCTAAATATCTGGAGAAACCGGTGAAAGGTCGCGGCGTTTTGCTGGGCGGCGTGCCGGGTGTGGAGCCGGGTAAAGTGTTGGTTTTGGGCGGCGGTATTGTAGGCACGCAAGCCGCTAAAATGGCTGCCGGCCTCGGCGCCCAGGTAACCTTGCTCGACGTGAGCCTGCCGCGGCTGCGCCAGCTGAACGATATTATGCCGGCCAATGTAACTACCTTGTTTTCCAACGAGTATACGATCCGCCGTCTGGTGCAAACCCACGATTTGATCATCGGCGCCGTGCTGATCCCTGGCGCCAAAGCGCCTAAACTGATTACGCGGGACATGCTGCGTACGATGCACGCGGGCACAGTACTGGTAGACGTTGCCGTCGACCAGGGAGGCTGTTTCGAAACGACCAAACCTACGACGCACGACAATCCGACCTACATCATCGAAGATGTGGTGCACTATTGCGTGGCCAATATGCCAGGCGCCGTGCCCTTCACCTCCACAGTGGCACTGACCAACGCTACCTTGCCTTACGCCATTCAATTGGCTAACAAAGGCTGGCAAAAAGCTTGTTTGGAAAATCAGGAACTGAATTTAGGCTTAAATATCGTTCAAGGCAAAGTCGTTTACCGTGGGGTAGCGGAAGCCTTCGACCTGCCCTTCCATTCCCTGGAAGAAGCCATGCAGTAAATTTCGGGCATCGCCCTTGATTTTATGTTAGCCGCCTGCCGATGAAATATGTCGTTCTGATCGTAAAGGCCATCATTTTGGTATTGCTGATCGCTCTGTATATCGGCGAACTGGACATTTCCTGGCTGTTGACCGGCCTGAAAGCGCGATACCGGACCACCATGCACTACTACATCGATGTGCTGTCCGGTATCGCGATTTTTTTGATCCTGCTCGATTTTGTCCAATTTACCATCGTCTGGTTTTACCGGCGCAAACACCGGATTCGCGGCGACGACAACTTTATAATAGGTGTAGGGCACCTGTACTCCATCATTTTGGTGTTAGGCCTGGCGGTCGGCTTATTGTTGCTCTTTCAAATCCAGATCAAGGAGGTGCTGACTTCCCTTTCCATCATTTTTGCGGGTTTGGTGTTGCTGACCAAAGACTATGTTTCCAACATGATCAATGGCATGATCATGACCTTTTCCGGGGAGCTGACCATCGGCGACAACGTTCGGATCGGCCAACACCGGGGGAAAATCATCGATATCACGTTGCAAAACATCCATCTGGTGAACGATGACGACGATGTGATTTACGTGCCGAACAACGTAGTGCTGATGACCGATATCGTCAATTACACGAAGCGGGAAATCAAGCGCACCAGCCTGGATTTTGAAATCGATTTGAAATACCTCGACACCGTGGAGGAATTGGAGATGAAACTAATCGCTGCGCTCGAGCCCTACCACGACCTGATAAAGGAAAACAGCTACTACCTCCGCGTGGCTGACGTGCACCGCTCAGGTGTTGTCATGAAATTCCAGTATATTCTCAAAGAACCTAACAAAGAGCTGGAACGCGCTATTCGGCGCACTGCTATCCGTCGATTGGTGCAGATTATTAGTGGCCGGGAAAAAATTGTGGATAATATTCCCGAGATTCCGGAGGATTTCCCCGGGCATGCATGATGGTAAAGAGGAAAAAATAATGTGGTCAATGTGGTCAATTTTTCCCGTCTCCACGGTTTGTTTTACCGCATTGACCACCTTGACAAAACCACATTAAAAAATGAACCAGCTTCAGCACGAAACATCCCCTTATCTGCAACAACATGCGCACAACCCCGTCGATTGGTATGCCTGGAAGCCGGAAGCCTTCGAAAAGGCCCGACTGGAAAACAAGCCTATCCTGGTGAGTATCGGCTATTCCACCTGCCATTGGTGCCATGTGATGGAGCGGGAGTCGTTTGAAAACCCAGACATTGCAGCATTCATGAACGACCGGTTTGTCTGCATCAAGGTCGATCGGGAGGAGCGCCCCGATGTGGATGCGATTTACATGGAAGCCTGCCAATTACTCACAGGCAGTGGAGGCTGGCCGCTCAATTGTTTTCTTACTCCTGAAGGCAAGCCGTTTTTTGCCGGCACTTATTACCCGCCGCGGCCGGCTTACAACCGGCCTTCGTGGTTGCAGGTGTTGCAGCACCTGGCAAACATTTGGGAAACGAAGCGCCAAACTGCGTATGAACAAGCCGACAGGCTATTGGAATACATCGCTCGAAACGACGATGTTTTTTTAAAAAAATCTGCTCCGGTGTCGGAGCCATCGGAGTTTGATGCCAGATTCCCGCCTGAATATTTGGACAACATTTTTTTGCGGATGCGCGAGCAGTTCGACCAAACGGAAGGCGGCTTTGGGGGCGCACCGAAATTTCCCTCGACGATGGCTATTCAGTTTTTGTTCCAATATTACTGGTTCGCTAACGAGCAGCAAGCCCTCGAACACGCGCTGCATTCGCTCGACAAAATGATTCAGGGAGGCATTTTCGATCAGCTGGGGGGCGGATTTGCCCGGTATTCCACCGACCGGGAGTGGCTGGTACCGCATTTTGAAAAAATGTTGTACGACAATGCACTGTTGGTGAGCACGCTTGCTGAGGCCATTCAGTTATTGCAAACAACTGGTGTCGTCGCTCAGCGCCAGGAAGCGCGGTTGCAATGCTACCGAGAAACCGTTGAACGCACCTTGGCGTATGTTGTGCGCGAAATGACACACCCGGCAGGCGGTTTTTTTTCGGCGCAGGATGCAGATTCGGAAGGAGAAGAGGGGAAATTCTTTGTTTGGGATAAGGCTGAGATCGAAGCGCTTCTTGGCGACGAGGCTGGTTTGTTCTGCGAATTTTACGGCGTATCTGAAGCCGGTAACTGGGAGGGCTCCAACATTTTGCATATCAAAACGCCATTGCCTGAATTTGCTGTTGCGCGAAATCTGGATTTGTCAACTTTGAACGCCAACTTGGCCCGCCAGCGAGAAGTCTTGTTCCTGAAGCGCAGCAAACGTGTCCCACCAGGGCTGGATGATAAAGTAATAATGGCTTGGAATGCCCTGATGTGCTCGGCTTTCGCACAAGCCTATGCCGCTTTGGGTGTGGATACTTTTCGGGATGCCGCCATGCGCAACCTGGAGTTTTTACTCGACAACCTGATTGACTTTACAAACGACGACCGGTTACTGCATACCTGGAAAGATGGCAAGGCAAACTACCCGGCCATGCTTGACGATTATGCCTTTTTCATTTTGGCTCTGCTGGATATTTGGCAAATAACATTCGATTCCAAGTATTTAACACTGGCTGAGCGCTACACCGAACAAGTTTTGAGTTATTTTCACGATTCAGAATCAGGCCTATTTTATTACACGTCGATTGATCAAACTGATCTTGTGTTACGTAAAAAAGACCTGTACGACAACGCCACGCCTTCGGGAAACAGCAGTATGGCGCTAGCGCTGCAAAGAATCGGAATACTTTGCGACCGACAGGATTGGCGAGAAACAGCCGCCCAAATGCTCCGAAAAATGGCCGACACGGTGGAGCGGTATCCGCTTTCGTTCGAACGTTGGGCGTGTACGATTTTACTGGAGCGCTACGCCTATTTTGAAATTGCCTTGGTTGGTGAAGATGCTTTTGAAAAGGCGCGAATGATCCAAAAGCGCTTTTTGCCAAACAAAGTGATGGCAGCCAGCGTTGAGGCAAACGATCGGATGCCGCTACTGAGGGGAAAAGTTGGCGCTTCGGATGCGATAATTTACGTTTGTCGGGATTATGCCTGCCAAAAACCAGTGCAGTCTATGTATGATTTTAATGAACTGGTTCGTCTGGTCCATTGAACGAATTGAAACCCTGGCGCTAAGTGTAGAGCATTTTTGACGGAAATGTCCCAAACCTTTTTTTATATGGCCATACGTTTTACTACTTTACTTCTCATATTCGGTTCGCTTCCGCTACTTGCTCAGCAGGCGCCCCAATACAGCTTGTTTTTATTGAACCCATATGCGTACAATCCCGCTTGTGCCGGCCTCGAAAACAGCCTAGTAGCTACTGGGGTGTATCGCCAGCAGTGGTCCGGCTTGAATGGGGCTCCAGAAACGCAACACCTTAATATTCATTTGCCTTTGCTCATGTTAAGCAGTGGTGTTGGGCTGAAGTTAGAGAATGATGTGATTGGCGCACACCGGACGACTATGGCAGTGTTGAGCTACAGTCTTCAAAAGGAATTAGGACGTGAAGTTAGACTTGCCGCTGGCGTAAGCGGTGGTTACTTGCAATATGCCCTAGATGGCGCAAAACTGCGTGCTCCGGAAGGAAGCTATGAACCCTCAGGAATATTTTTACACAATGATCCGTTGCTCCCGGAAGGCAAAGTGACCACCGGCGCCCCAGTGATAGAGGCAGGTTTGTACTTCCAGTGGAAAGCATTGGCGCTTGGAGTAGCCACACAACCTATTTTCGCACCGGTATTGGAGGCTGGCGCAAGTGGCACCTTTCGGTTGAAACCAGTTCAACATTTCCTTGCAACGGTTTCATATCAGGTTGATATTACCAATGACCTCAGTGTTAAACCTGCGCTTTTGCTCAAATCTGACATAACAGTGACACAGGCGGAGATTTCTACCCTGTTTCGCTGGAGAGGAAATATTTTTGCCGGCGCTTCGTACAGAGGCATGACTGCCTCAGCCCGCGATGCCTTTGTGTTGTTGGGCGGTTTGCGGCTGAACGAGCGTACTACGTTGGCCTATTCATTTGATATTCCCTTATCTGCCTTGCAGGCTGCTAACCGAGGAAGCCATGAGTTGTTGTTGCGTTATGAACTCAACAAGCCAATTGGTGCCGGTAAATTGCCACCTGTAATCTACAATCCCAGATTTTTCTGACAAAGAACCAGAAGTATTTGTCACCTTTGCCCGCCGTTGATTTGATGGTGGGCATTTTGCCAAAAATTTTGTGTTCAACTCTAAGACGTCAAAAAAAATCGGCGCGCCATACCAACTGTTGTTAAAACCCCGTTTGCACTGCTGTCGACGGGTAGGCTATTAACCAACGCGCAGCCAATTTTATTTGGGATTCTTTTTTGCATCGAATTTAATCTTCTATCTTTACGGCCACTTTTTCCAAACCGAACAATTAAGTAGGAAAACACGGGTGTTAACATGAAAAAACTACAAATTTCGCTCCTGCTTTTACTCTTCATCGCCGCTTTTGCCGCTTCATGCGGTCGGAAAGAAACTGGCGAACTAGTTGGAGTTATGAATCGCCCTAAATGGAAGGGCATCAACCCTTATGGTATGGTCTATGTACCATCGGGTACTTTACACGTCGGTGTCGGAGACGAAGACTTGAGTAGGCAATTAGTCTCTCGTCCGAAGTCTATCTCTATCCAAGGATTTTTTATGGATGAGACGGAAATCACGAACAACGAATACCGTCAGTTTGTCACTTGGGTGCAGGACTCCATCGCCCACGAAACACTTCAGCACCTGCTTGAAGATGACGGCGGCGATTTTGACAAAGCGCTGATTGATTGGGAGATGGATATCGATTGGGAGGAAGATGCAGAAGAACTCCAGGATATGTACTACCAAGGCAATGAACGCTTTTCTGGTCGCAAAGAGCTGGATGTGAGCAAGTTCGTTTTTGAGTTTCAATGGTACGACTGGCAACGCGCTGCACATGATCGCACCAGCAACCGCACCTCTTTTATTCATAAAGAGAAAATTAAAATTTATCCTGATACCCTTTGCTGGGTGCGCGACTATGCCTACTCTTATAATGAGCCGATGACCCGGAACTACTTCTGGCACCCAGCTTTCGATGACTATCCTGTAGTCGGTGTCAATTGGAAAATGGCTAAGGCTTTTTGTTATTGGCGTGCGAAAATCTGGGATATGTACAGCGCCGAACAGATTAATACTGAGGACTTTCGCCTCCCAACGGAGCCCGAGTGGGAATATGCCGCCCGCGGCGGCCGTGAAGGCGCCCCCTATCCTTGGGGAGCCTATTACACCCGGAACGCCAAAGGTTGCCTGTTGGCAAACTTCAAACCCGGGCGGGGTAATTATCCGGAAGACGGCGGCTTGTACACCGTCAAGGCAGATGGATACTATCCAAATGATTACGGCCTGTACTGTATGGCTGGTAACGTTTCCGAATGGACGGAGACAGCTTATTACGAGAATGCCTACTCTTTCATGCACGATTTGAACCCGGATATCCGCTATGATGCCCGGGAAGAAGACCCGCAAACAGCTAAGCGGAAAGTAATCCGCGGCGGCTCATGGAAGGATATTGCTTTCTTCCTCCAAACGGGCACCCGCTCCTGGGAATATCAGGATACTACTAAATGCTACGTTGGCTTCCGTTGCGTGCTCACCTTCCTGGGACGATCGATCAACGATTTCTAAATCAAGTTCCCGTTCCGGACAAAGGGCAAAAAAGCAAGAAAACACAATGCGAATAAAATTTTGCATCTAGTCTTGCGTTTTGCCCTTTGTTTTTTCTTGCTTAGGGATGTCGTTACCATTTTTCACGTTCATTTGTAAGAATTGGTGCAATTGTTTGCCACTGCCGGACAATTGCCATAACTCTATTTAATTGGCGCAAAATTTTCTTCGGATAATTTTAGGCGCGATTAGTACCTTTGCGTCGCTTTTTCAACCCTCTGAACAAAACACTACACACAGTTCAACCTTTTTGTAAACTGCTAAAAAGTTTAAAACAATGAGTTTCGTCAAAACCAAGCCATTCAAGTACTTTAAAAACCTTATCATCGGTGTCGGTGCAGCAATCGTGCTTATGGGCGCACTTTTCAAATTGGAAAGCTGGGAGGGCGCATCCGAAATGCTGATCGTCGGCCTGAGCGTAGAGGCAGTAATCTTCTTGTTTCTGGGTCTGATCGGTCCGGAACCCGATTTCTACTGGAACAAACTTTACCCCGGTCTGGACGATTACCATTCCCGTATCCAACCCCTGACCGCGGGCCCAAACCCGAACATGCCGGACGTAGCGCCGCTGCATGGCGACGTCGTTGAACGTCAACTTGGCGGTATGCTCACTGAACTGCAATCTATGTCGAAAAGTATGGGCGCTCTGAAAGCACTCCAAGAAGTAGACTTCTCCGGCACGCAGGACCAAATCAAGTCGATGAGCAACTTCTACACGAAAATGAACGAGGCCATGGCTGATATGGCCAAATCGGCAGAAGATGTTCGCGCGTACAAAGACCAACTGACTTCGCTGAACAAAAATCTCGGTTCGCTCAACACTGTATATGGTAACATGCTCGCTGCCATGTCTAACATTGGCCGTCAATAAGCAACAGCGGTAAACGTCTCTCTCCTAATTGTAAATTTAAAAAAAGACACAACCTTATGTCAATACCAAAGGAGCCGCGACAGCTAATGATCAACCTGATGTATCTGGTGTTGACCGCCCTGCTCGCGCTAAACGTATCTGCTGAGGTCATGAACGCGTTTTTTTCCATCGACAGAGGTCTTACGGCCAGTCGAAATATTGTGGAAAAAACGAATACAGTGGTGATGGATAACATCAACGCTCAAGCAGATGCTTACAAAAATCCAAAAAATGAGAAGTATCGCGAAAATGCTAAACAAGCAATAGCCTTAGTTCGCGATTTTACCGATTATATTGAGAGCGTTCGCGCTCAACTGTTTGAAAAAGCCGGTGGACCATCGAAAAAAGACCCGAAAATGCCCAAGGATATCCGGAATAAAGACATTACGACCCGGATGTTCGTATTGGGCGAAGACGGCAAAAAAGGCATCGGATTTGAAATCGAGGCCCGCGTGAAAGAACTTCGTGAACGCCTGTTGGCTTTGGCAGACAACGATGGTAACGTATCGTCATCTTTGCCCTTGGCGTTGGAGCCTATTCCCGCCGGTTCAGACAAAACCAGCTGGGCCGATTTTCGCTTCCGCCAAATGCCAGTAGCCGCCTGCTTTCCGATTTTGGGCAAAATTCAAAGCGACGCTAAAGCCTCGTCATCTGCCGTACTCAACTATTGCCTGGCCCAAGTAGCCGGTAAGGAAATCATCTTCGACGCCTTCCAACCGGTCATCAGCGCCCCCAAAGGTTATGTGATTGCCGGGGACAAATATGAGGCGGACGTCTTCTTGAGCGCCTTCAGTACTCAAGCTGATAATATTAGCATCGCTGTGGATGGGCGGAATCTGCCGCTAAAAGATGGAGTCGCTAAATACGAGACAGGCACAAGCTCAACGGGTACCAAAACCTTTAAGGTGAGCATCAATGTAAAAAACCCGCTCACTGGCGAAGTGAAGAACTACTCGAAAGAGTTCCAGTATGAGGTTGGCCAGCGCTCTTGCTCGGTACAGCTCGACAAAATGAACGTGTTTTACATCGGTGTAGACAACCCGGTTACGGTTTCTGCTGCGGGTGTTTCTTCGAATGACCTGCGCGTTACCGCCACTGGCGTTAACCTTACCAAAGACGGTCCAGCCCATTACAATGTTCGCGCCAGTACGCCCGGCGAGGCGACGATTACGCTTTCCGGCGGCGGGTTGCCTCCAACAACATTCAAATATAAAGTCAAGCGTATTCCTGATCCTGTCGCTATGTTGGGCGCTCAGAAATTCGAAAGCTCCATCCCTAATGGTACCTTTAAGGCGCAAGGCGGTATCGCTGCTGTTTTGGAAGGTTTCGACTTTGACGCTAAATGTGATGTAATTGGCTACACGGTCGGATATCAGAAAAAACGCGCTGACGTGGTGGAAAAAACAAATTCCGGTGCCCGCTACAACAGCGACGTCCAAGAGCTGATTCAGCGAGCAGCCCCTGGTGATGTGTATTATTTCTTCGATGTTAAAGCCAGGTGCCCGGGCGATATTGCTTCCCGGAAACTCGGCGAACTGGTGTTCAAAATCCGGTAATATCTTCGGTTCAGCCGGTGTTTGGTAACAAGCCCGGCTGAACCGATTTTTTGAAATTGCTAAACATTCACTTAATCAATCCACTGCGTACCATGCATACTTTTATCAAATGGACTTGCCTGAGCCTGCTGTTGGTGCTGACCACTGGAACTAACCTGCTGGCACAAGATCCCGAAGAAATTGAGGTAAAAACGGAGGTGAGTGAGCCGGACGATTTCGGCGAGGCGCCTTTGGATGACGTGGTAAAGAAAGAAGTCATGTCGGAACGCCGTGTATTGGCGTATCAACCTATCCGTGAAAGCGACATTTTCTGGGAGAAGCGCGTTTGGCGCATCATCGACGTTCGGGAGAAAATGAACCTCCCGTTCGCTTACCCAGAAGAGCCGTTCTTCCGTATTCTTTCCGATGCCGCCGCTAATGGTGAAATGCCCGTTTACTCTACAGACGATGACAAATTCACCAAGCGCTTGAGCACCGACGACGTGTTGTCGATGTTGTCCAAAACTGACACCATCGTCACCTTCGACCCTGAAACTTATGAAGAAAAAGTCCAGATCGTGCGCAACGATATCAACTGGGCCGACGTAAAACGCTTCCGGATTAAAGAAATCTGGTATTTCGACAAGGAAACCTCTACGATGCAAGTGCGCATCCTGGGCATTGCTCCGCTCATTGACGTGAAAGACAGCGAAGGCAATTTCCGTTACGAAAAGGTCATGTTTTGGGTATATTACCCGCAAGCACGCGAATTGTTCGCGCGCCACCGGGTGTTTACGCTCGGCGGAAACACGAATGCCACCATTTCCTGGGAAGATCTTTTCGAAATGCGCTACTTCGCCAGCTTTATCATCAAAGAATCCAATGTTTACGATCGCCGTATCGAAGACTATGCCCGTGGTGTGGACGCTTTGTGGGAATCTGATCGGATTAAAAATCAGATTTTTAACTTTGAGCACGACCTCTGGCAATATTAATTTTTAGAGGGCTTTACACGCTTAATATTTTTAAAGGGCTGCATACACCAGGTTGTGTGCAGCCCTTTGTTTTTTAATTACGTGCCAAGAGAAATAGACCTACCTAAAAACTACTTCAGTTGCGCCGTACCCATATTTTTTGTGAAATTCATTTTTAAACCGGGCTACCTCGGGCCAGCTGTGCAACTCCCGGCTAATAGCCTCCCGAAGTTTGCCCTCGCCAACCCCATGAATGATGAACACCCGGGGAACGCCCAGCCGGATAGCCCGCTCCAAGAAACGGTGCAGATGCTGCAGTTGAATCCGCAAGATCATACTTTTATCCAGCCGGGCATGGCCGTCAGTGAGTTTGTCAATATGCAGATCTATTTCCGGCTCGAACTTAGCAAATTCTTCCACATCGAAAATCCTGAAAGGCGCGACATCCAGGTCGTTTATCGGGTGCTGATGCTCCAGATGTTGCTGGGTATACTCCCGCAAGTCTTCGTTTGGGGAAGATGTTTTTAAAGGCTCAAAATTGTTGAAAAGTACAAACTGGTGCGCCAGGACATTTAAAATAGGCGCAGTGTTCAGGTTTTTAAAAAACTGTTTCGGCCGGATTTTGAGCAGGCGTTCTAGCGGTTGCTCCACGCCATCGGTGGTGATGCGTTGCAGGCTAATCTCCAGTTCTGGTTGGTCGCTTAGGTCGTCGTAAAGTAAATCGCCGAGCTCCAAAACGGTCGTCCCCGACAGTTTGTCTTCTAACTGAAGCAAGGTTTCTGCCCCAATAAAAAGTTCAAATTTGAACAAAAACTCTAAGCCGGTATCGTTGATCAGCCAGGTTTTATAGCGCGAAACACTACCATCTTTACCAGGCATAGGCTCAAAGGCTACCAGCACGCCTTTAGGTTTTAAGATCACATATTGTGCTTTGATCTCGCGTCGGGGTGGCGGCGGCGGCTCCGCAGCTATTTTGCCTTTTACAAATTTAGCGCCCGGGCGCACGGGCTCCTTTTCGGTGTTCCGGACTAAATCTGCCTCAAAAGCGGGGATTTCCAAATCGGGGTCATTGTCCAACCGGACCAGCAGCATTTCGTTGTCCAGTTGTGCCGTAATGGTGCCTGTTTCCCCGGTGAAACGGAAGCGGACTTTTGTGCCAATTGCAAACAGCATGAATCTAAAAGATAAACGAAGGAAGAAGTTAAAGGTACGGACGAAACCCGTCTGGAAATAATTCGTTCAAAAATCGGGAAGGTTTTACATTTATGTCTTTCCTGCACGCGATAATTGATGCACAACTGTTCATGCAACGCCGCCAGTTTTTTCAAAAAACAAGTTTAGCCATGTTTGGCTCTTTGCTTGCCAGCCCAACTTTGCCGACTACACCGGCCGACTGCCAGCCAAGGCACAAGCCAGCTCGTTTGCGCCCGGGCGCCACCATTGGGCTTATCGCGCCGGCCAGTCCGGTATCGGCTGAAAAAATTGAAAAAGCCCTGGCCAATCTCGCTATGCTTGGCTATTCGGTACTGGAAGGGGCAGCGTTGCGCGCGCGATCGGGCTACCTGGCCGGTTCGGACGAGGCACGCCTGGCCGATTTACACTGGGCTTTTTCCGACACCCGGGTAGAAGCCGTTTGGTGTATCCGAGGCGGTTATGGCGTGACGCGCTTGTTGCCGCACATCGACTACAATTTGATCAGGCGGCATCCGAAACCTTTGATCGGTTACAGCGATGTGACAGCCTTACACCTGGCCATCGGGAAAAAAACCGGGCTGGTCAGTTTTCACGGTCCTGTGGCCGCCTCCGATTTTCCGGAAAATACCCTGGCGCATTTTCGCGCGGCCCTGGTAACGCCGCTGGCGCCGTATGTACTCCAGGCGCCGGGCCCGGAGGCGGTTTTGCCGGGCGAGGAATACAAGCCGTTTGTTATTGCCGAAGGGCAGGCGTCGGGGCCGCTTACAGGCGGAAACCTGTCGTTGCTGGCTGCCCTGGCAGGCACACCTTTCGCTCCGGGTTTTAAAAATCATCTTGTTTTTATAGAAGATGTAGGTGAACAGCCCTACCGCATCGACCGCTTACTGACTCAACTGTTGCAAGCTACCGATCTGAGTCAGGCGGCTGGAATTGCACTGGGTATATTTGCCGATTGCGGGCCTAAAAACGCGGAGTTCTCCTGGTCGTTGCAGGAAACTTTGCACGACCGGCTGGGCAACCTCGGCATTCCGGTAGTGTACGGCTTGCCCTTTGGCCACGTTTCGCACCAGGCAACTTTTCCCTACGGAATTCAAGCCGCCTTGGACGCTGGAGCCCAAACGCTCACGTTTTTAGAAACAGGGGTATCGTAATTACCACTCCAGGCCAGGGTAGCTGCGCTGGAGGTGTTGCATTTCGGCCAGGATGGAGCCCATGTGTTCGGTGTGCCGACCGTCTTTCCCGCCGCTTTGCATCCAACTTTGATCGGGGATAGCCAACGTTGCTTCTTCCAGCACGGCAGAAACTTTAGCGGTCCAGAGGCTTTTTATTGCATCGAGGTCTACGCCATAACCGCCAGCAGCAGCTGCGCGGTCGACAGCATTCGGCGTGGTCAGCTCGCCGGTGAACATCCACAGTTGATCGACGGCTTCTTGCATTTTCCGGCGGCTGGTTCCGGTGCCATCGCCCAAGCGGATCGTCCATTCGCTGGAGTAGCGGAGGTGGTAAGTGATTTCTTTAAACGCTTTTTCGGCAATAGCGGCCAAGCGTTCATCGCGGCTTTGTAGGAGAGCCTGACAGTTGTAATAATTAAACGCGTCGAAGAAAAATTGCCGGACGATGGTGCAAGCCCAGTCCCGGTTAGGCTGCTCGACGAGTTGCACATTTCGAAACTCGTGTTCGTTGCGGAAAAAAGCCAGTTCGTCTTCGCTGCGGCCATGGCCTTCCAGCTCGCCGGCATAGCTCAACAGCAGGCGGGCCTGCCCAAGCAGGTCGAGGGCGATATTGGTCATGGCAATATCCTGTTCGAGTACCGGCCCGTGGCCACACCATTCACCCAGGCGTTGGGAGAGGATGAGAGAGTTGTCGGCGAGTTGAAGGACGTATGGAACGGTTGTCATGCGGCGGCTTACATGTGTTTGACCTCGTCGGGCAATTTGTAAAAAGTGGGGTGGCGGTAAATTTTATCGTTGGAAGGGTCAAAAAACGCTTCAGGGTCTTCCGTGGTGGCGTGGATGTGGCTGGACTCTACCACCCAAATGCTTATGCCCTCATTGCGGCGGCAGTACACGTCGCGGGCATTTTCCAGGGCCATTTGCGCATCGGCGGCGTGCAGGCTGCCGACGTGTTTGTGGCTCAGTCCTTGTTTGGAGCGGATAAATACTTCCCAGAGCGGCCAGTCTTTCATAACAGCGGTTTTAAAATAGTTTTGCCGGGCAAAAATAGCGCCTTTTAGCCGGACGTACTGCCGACGGCCGCTCTTGTCGGATAAAAATGTACATTTGCCCTCCCGCCCGCGTTTGGACGGGGCGTTTTGTACAACCGCCAAACGCTGCTCCGGTTTTCCCACTTTTTTTGCTTTTTGGCTTAGCAAACGAACGATTCAAGCTGGTATATGACACTTTTACTGCCCAATTTTTTCAAAAAACAACTGGTTTGGCCGGCCCTCATGGTCGCTTTTTTTACCCTTTTTTCTACCGCTTCGCTCCAGGCTCAATTGCACTACGGATTTAAAACCGGGCTCAACTTCGCCCGTATGAGCGGCCCTTCTGAAACCGATGCCGCCGGCGCCGGGCTGGAGTCCTGGAAATCGATCACCGGTTTTCACATCGGCTTTTCGCTGGGCTACCGCATCAACGATTACCTGGGCCTTCGGGGCGATTTGCTGTACACCAAGCGGGGCGCCAAATACACCTTCGAAGGCGATTCGTACCGTATCTTCCGCTACGACGGCGGCAGTACGCTCAGCCGGGGCAATTCCCGCTACCTCATCAATGTCAACAATGCCTACCTCGACCTGCCCGTGGTGGCCTACGGCCGTTGGAAAGATTTCGAAATATCGGCCGGCGGCTACGTCGGGCTGATGGTTCAGTCGGTCGGCGAAGGCTCGCTCAGCTACACCGGCGGCAAAACGGTGCCCCTGCAAAACAGCATTGCCGACCTGGAGTTCAACCTCGACCACAACTACCGCAAAGACGCGCCCGGCCGCGGCGAAAGCGGCGCCACCGTGATTGCCCAGGTGGATGCCAAAACGCTCGAGCTGCCCCAAACCCTCGGCGCGTACTTCGACTACCCGGAAGACAAGGGCCAACTCTATAACAACCTCGACTACGGCCTGGTGGCGGGCCTGGCTTATTACATGAGCCGCTCGCTCTTCATCGGCGTCCGCTTGCAATACGGCCTGGCTGATCTGACGAACAACGACGCCGATCTGGCCAAGGGCGCTACGGACAACGGCGCGTTGCTTTTCCGCAGCGACCACGACCGCTCCGTGGTGATCCAGGCCTCCGTAGGTTTTACTTTTTAATCGAGTTCCCTGTCTATTTTTCAACCTTCCCAATCCAATTATTTCCGATGGCTAAGCAACCCTGGCTGCGTATCCTTCTGCCGGCGCTCCTGCTGGGCAGTTTGTATTCTGCTTGTAAAAAAACGAGTTTGGACGATGTGGACATTGCCGAACACACCGCGGAATACGCGTTCCCACTTTTCAGCACCACGCTGAACCTCAAAGACTTGATGTTCGAAGTGCTCAACGATTCGCTGGGCGGCGACACCATTGTCGTCAACCCCGATAACACCATGACGCTGTACTACAGCGGCGACGTGGCAGAAAAACCCGCGACCGACATCTTTGAATTTTTCAAATTCCCCGACGCGCCCATTCCGGTGGCCGACACCTTGTACGCCTTCCCGCTCAAAGTGCCCGATTCGGTATACATCCACCGCGCCGACGTGCTCTCGGGTGTGATGACGCTGATTATCAACAACGGGCTACCGGAAAAAGTGACCGGTACCTTTTCCATCCCGCAGATGTCGAAAAACGGCCAGGTTTTCAAAGTGCCCTTCTCCATCGATGCCGGCAAACTTTTCATTTCCCCGGCCTACGACGTGTCGGGCTACCTCTTGCTTTCCGATAACAACACCTTGCAATTTCAGTACGAAGCCTACCTGCCCGACGGCACCCGGGTGAAGTTTCCGGAAGTGTCGCCCGGTACCCCCGGCGTCGGCATTTTCCTCACCAATTTTACCCTTTCCTACGTCGAAGGCTACTGGGGGTTCTCCGAGTACCCGCTCACACTCGATACCATCGATATCGATATCAACCAAACCAACCTCAAGGGAAATGTGCGGGTGAAAGACCCCAAAGTGACCATGACGGTGCTGAACTCCTGGGGCTTCCCCACCCGCGGGGTCATCAAATACCTCAGCTTTATTGGTCAGGACGGGCAGGAGTACAAACTGGAAAGTACCTTGTTCAACGGCGATTCCGTAGATTTTGCCTACCCCTCCCTCCTCGCCGGCGAGGTTGGGCAAACCAAGTACACTTACCTGGTGCTCGATTCGGACAATTCCAACATCGTTGAAATTTTCAACTCCCAGCCCACCCAACTGATCTACGAGGTGGCGGGCATTTCCAATGCAAAAAAAGATTCCTCCATTGTCGGCTTTTTGACGGACAAAAGCACCATTGCCCTGCGCATGAGCGTGGAACTGGTGCTGGAAGGCTCGGCGCAGGATTTCGGCGCGGAGCAAACGCTGGACCTCAGTTTTGGCAACTACAGCGACCTGGATACTTCCAACATCGAATCCGTGGAGTTCAAACTGGTTACGGAAAACGAAACGCCGATCGGCTCGGCCCTGCAGCTGTACTTCCTCGACAGTGCCGACGTCGCCCTCGACTCCCTGTTCCTCGGGCCGCCTCAAGCCATCATGCAGGCGGCGCCCATCGACGCTAACGGCAACGCCGTCGGCAGCAAGCGCACCGAAACCTTTGTGCCGATGGACATCACGCGCTTCGACCGCGTGCGCCAATCGGAAAAAATTTTGCTGAAAACCTTTTTCACCACAGCCGAAGGCGGCCTGGTACCGGTCAAGTTGCTGGCTACGCAAAACGCCACCGTCAAACTCGGCCTGAAAGTCAAAACCCGATACTAAAATGTACCTCCATCCTACCCTCCGATATTTTGGCGCCACTGTCATGCTGGCGCTTTCGGCCCCTGCATGGGCCCAACAGGAACTCCTGCTCCACCAGCAAGGCGCCGCCGGCCTGTGGAACGCCACCGCCGTCAATCCCGCTTTCTTTCCGAAAGAAAAACGGCTGGCGATCGGCTTGCCCGCTTTCGGCCTCGATGCCGCCCACTCCGGCAACATCACCTACAACGATTTGCTGCGCGAACAAGGCGGCCGTACGGTGCTCGACCTCGGCCCGGCCATCGACAAACTGGAACCGGAAAATGACGCTTACTACGACCAGCGCTTTGAAACCTTTTCGCTGGGCTTGCGCCTGCCAGGCAACTGGTGGCTGCAAGCCGGCCATGCCGTGCGCCTCAATGCCGCGCTAAATTACCCGAAGGCCCTAGCCGAACTGTTCTGGAACGGCAACGCGCCCTACATCGGCCAAACGCTGGAGGTGGGTTTTGCCACCACCACCTTCGACTGGAACGAACTCAGCCTCGGCCTGGGCAAGCAATTCGGCGAACGCTTTACCGTAGGCGCCCGGGTCAAATACCTTTCGGGCATCAGCGCCTTGCAAACCGACGACAGCCACCGGCAGGTACAGGTGTACACCGACCCGGATATTTACCAACTCACGGTGGGTACCGACTATGCCTTCCACTCCTCCAGCCTGATCTCGGCCATCGACACCGCAGGCCTGGGGTTCGACCTGGCGCTAAACCAGTTGAAAAACGGTTTTTCGGAAAACACTGGCTGGGCCTTCGACCTGGGTGTGCAGGCGCAGCTGGGCGAGCGCCTGACCCTGAGCGCGAGCGTGCTCGACCTGGGCGGCAAAATTTCGTGGAAAAAGAACGCGAATTATTTCAAAAGTCAGGGCAGCT
>CAZVZH010000077.1:0-11613 GCA_964630705.1 uncultured Saprospiraceae bacterium
GTTATGGTGCCGCTGAACTCTACATTGCAAGCAGACACAGATACGGTAAATATACAACTCGAGCTCAGCCCGACGCCGTCGGTCACCGTATAGGTCACCGTGGTAGTACCCAGCGAAAAGATCTGGCCATTGGCCTGTCCGCTGCCGTTGCCGGAAGTGGCGCCGCTCAAGGCATATGCGAGCGTGCCGCCGGAGCAATTGTCGCTGAAGCCGGCTCCGATGCCACTGACCACAGCGGAGCATGGATTGTAATTGGTCGGCGCAACTGTTTTATTGACCGGGCAACTGATCCCGGGTGGTGTTTGATCTATCAGTGTTACCTGAAACGTGCAATTCGCGGTTGCGCCCAATCCGTCTTCTGCCGTCAGAGTAACCGTTTGCACCGTATGGTGGCCCGTTATGGTGGCGCTTGCGGCGGGTGCCTGCGTCACCTGTATGGCAGCGGGCGCTGTGCAATCGTCCGTCAAATTAGTGGCAAAGGCTACCCAGTTGCCCACCGCCCCGGTACAACTGCCATTCGCCGCGATCTGCTGATTGGCCGGACAATTGATCGTAGGAGGCGCATTGTTCACCAGCGATACCAGCACTGTACCAGTGCCGGTACAAGTGGCATTATCGGTAACAGTCACGGTATACGTACCAACGGTGATCGCCGTAGCCGAAAACCCTGCTGGCTCTCCGACCTGGGCTGTATAGTTGTTCGGCCCCGCCCACTGAAAAGTATAACCGGCGCCGGAACCACCAGAAGCCGCGGCATTCAACTGAACGTTCGCCCCGGCGCAAAGCGGGCTGTTGCTCGTCGCGACAACGGAGGGCTGACTCATCAACTGCACGGTCGCCGAACCGGTGCCGGCGCATCCCTTGCTGTCGGTAACCGTTACCGTGTAAACACCCGATGTCGTACCGGCTGCCGGAAACCCCGGCGGATTTTGCTGGACGGCGGTGTAGGCAGCTGGGCCCGACCAGGCGAACCTGGTATATGGCGTTGTACCGCCCGATGGCACGGAGTTCAATATAATGTTACCTCCGCCGGCACACATGGGGGCGCTGCCCGATGCTGCGATCGATGGGGCAATGTTGGTCGATACGGCTACGGAGGTGGAGGCCGTCGCACTACAACCCATGTTATCGGTTATCGTGACGCGGTAGGTGCCCGACTTTGTCAGTGATGCGGGGAAACCTGCCGGGTCTTTCTGCGCAGCGGTGAAACCATTCGGGCCAGTCCAGTTAAAAGAAGCATACGTGCCGGAGCCGCCCGATGGATTAGCCCGCAGGTCAATATTGGCGCCCGTACACACGGGGCTGTTGCTCGCCGCTGTCAGGGTCGGCTTGGGATGTATGGCCACTGCGGTCGTAGCCGTGGCGGTGCAGCCCTGGCTGTCGGTTACTTTTACCAGATAAATGCCCCCGGAAGCCGCTGTGGCGTTGAACGGCGCAGGGTCTTCCACCGAAGCCACGTAGTTGTCCGGCCCGCTCCAGTTGAACAACGCATAAGGCGCCGTGCCGCCGGATGGCGTGGAAGACAGGCTCAGGTTGCCGCCCGCACAAATGTCACTAAGGCTGTTGGCCGCCACAATGCCCGGCGAAGGGTGGATCATCACCGATACCGCTGATGTAGCCGTACAGCCGGCATGGTCGGTCACGGTTACCGTGTAAATCCCCGCTGCGGCAGCTTGGGCTGTAAACGGCGCGGGATCTTCTGTCGCAGCTGTAAAATTGTCCGGTCCAGCCCAGTTAAACTGCGTGTATGGTGTCGAACCGCCTGAAGGCGTGGAAGACAACCGAATATTGCCGCCCGAGCAAACGGGAGACAGCAGCGCGGTCGTAATGGCTGGCAAAACATTGACCGATACCCCGGCAGTGGCGCTGGCTGAACAACCCCCGTTATCGGTGACCGTCACCTTGTACGTGCCGCCGGCTGCAGGCAGGGCCATAAAGCCGGTGGGGTCTTCCAGATTCGACGCGAAACCGTTTGGCCCCGACCAGGTGAAAATATAGCCGCCGGCGCTTCCTCCGGAAGGCACGGATTGCAGCAGAACGGTGCTGCCCGAGCATACCGGACTATTGCTCAGAATAGAAATAACAGGCAGGGGTTTCACGACTACCACCGTCGTACCCGTGGCTGTACAACCGGCATTGTCGGTCACCGTAGCGGTGTATGTGCCGGCAGCTGCTGCCGTTGCCGCGAAGCCAGGTGGAGTTTTCGACATGGAAATGAAGGCATTGGGACCGCTCCATTTGAACGAGGAGTAAATACCAGAACCGCCCGAAGGCGTTGCGCTGAGCGTCAGGGTAGCGCCTGCACACAGCGGACTGTTGCTCGTGGCTGTTACGGCGGGAGCCGAATTGCCTGACACGGCGAAACTCGTTGTCGCAGTGGCTGTGCAGCCGCTCTGGTCGGTCACCGTTACGGAGTACACGCCGGCAGTGGAAGGCAAAGCAGCAAAAGGCGCCGGATTTTCCTCCGTTGCGCTAAAACCGTTCGGCCCGGCCCAGGCGAACGAAGTGTACACTCCGCTTCCTCCCGAGACCGTCGGGTTCAGGACTATATTCGAACCGGCACACACGGTTGTATTCCCGCCAGCGATCATTACATGAGGGCGCGGTTGGACCGTGATGGTGGCCGTGGCCGTACAAGACCCGGCATCCGTAACGGTAACGGTATAAACCCCGCTTGAGCCAACCGTTATAATGGCGCTCCCACTTCCGGTACTCCATTGGTACGCGCTGCCGCCCGAAGCCTGCAATACCGTGCTGAGGGTCATACAGACTGACGGTACGCCGCCGTTGATCGCGGGCTGGAATGGCTCTGCCGTTTGATCGGTCACCGTAACCGCTAAAGCGATCTCGTCAAACAGATTCAAGGTGTTGGTTACGCGGAGGGTTACCTCATAGACATTGTCGGCGTCGGCATCGGCGGGATTTTCAAAATCGGGGCTGAAGTTGAGCCACGACAAGAGTCCGCTCCCGGCGTCGATAGCAAACTTCGCTTCGTCAGGGCCGCCGGAAAGGGAATAGACCAGTCCGGCCCCTTCCGAGTCGGCCGGGTCGGCTGCCTGGGCGTCGTATAAAGCCAGGCAGGAATTTTCTGTGAAACCGACCGCCGGCGCCGAAACAATATGCGGCCGCTCATCGGCCGTGACGCTGAACAGGGTCGAAGCCGTATCGCGCCGCACAACGGGAAACTGGCAATCTTTTACTATAAAATCTATCGGAAAATCGCCCCGCCAGTCCGGGTCGGCTACTGCTACCTGAACCGTACCGTCAGCGCCGAGCGTGGGTACCAGCGGCGCAAATTGTATGGCGTATGGCCCCGCAGCACTTCCTATTTTACCACCGGCTTTTAAGAGCAAGGTGGTGGTCCTTTCGTACAAATACTGGTTTTCGGCGTGGTAAAACCGGAAAGTAATGTTTCCGGAAGCCAGATTTTGCAGGCTCATGGAATAATATACAAATGGCGGCGTGCCCGATGGCGTTGCAGTACCCACCAGCGTGTTGCCAACGTATGCCGCCAGTTTGGCGCCTGTTCCGGCCAGCGCCATGCCGGCAAACAACGGTCGTGCCACCACTGTCATCGGAACAGGTACCGTCGGCACGTTGGGCCAGGCGGGGTCGGGCTCCGTACCCGTATAAGGAAAAACGCGGAGTTCAAATGACCGGCAAGGCCCATTAAATTGCAGGTAATCGTCCAGGTCGAAATCAGTAAAAGCGCCGCCCGGAAAGATCGTTTGCGAGGGCGCCACTTGAAGCACCGGCGGCCCGTAATCCGGCAATACCGTAAACTGTGCCGAACGAACGGCAATATAATGGTTCGGCGTGTTTTCCGTTGCCGTGATCTGCACCGACTCCGTGCCGGTCCAGGTACCGGATACGGGCGATACGGTCAAGATGCCGTTAACTATGGTTGCCGTCAGGTTTGGGCCTGCTGTAACGCTCCAGCTCACCGGATCGCCATCCAGACTAAACAGGTAATCGGAGAGATCAAGAGCGTCGAAGGGCAGGTTTTGCAAGGTGGTATCAGGCGGTATTGGCAATATTTCGGGCGCCTGATCCGTGTCGGGGTCGATATTGATATGGAAAGGGGATAACAAATTGCCTACAACACCATGGTGTACAAAGGGTACCGACTCCGCAGTGGCGTACACCTTGTCGTCGGGGGAATAGTAGGCCCGGAACCGTAGCATTTCCCCGTGGTACTGGTTGGAGTACACCGTGACGAAAAAATACGTCTGCCCATTGATACTGGTCGGCACGGCAACGCCCCGCAATTCCGGACCGATAAAAACGCCAAGCACATTACCCGCATCATTGGATATTACCTGGTCGTAACTCACCCGGATCACCAGGTTCATCCTGAACTGGTAATCGGCAGGGTTAACCGTCCAGTTTGGCGGAGCCGCAGCCAGTGTGTTTGCCAAACCGGCAAATACACAAAACAGCAGTGGTAATTTGACAGGTATAAATAGATTGAATAGAGTGCGCATTGCCATATCGAATAGAGAAAGACAATTTTTTAAAATTGGCCATTAGAAGCCATCCCTTTCAACGCCAGCGCCATTGTTGAGATGGCTTCTAATGACCTATGACCGCCGAGGTGGCCCCTTCCTCAGGGTACCCGCTGTATCACCACCCGTTTGCTCACGCTCCCCTGTTCGGTTTTCAGCTGTACCATATACACCCCGGAACCTAGCCAGGAACCGGTATCGGAACGCCCGTTCCACACCAGCGCATTCTCCCCTGAATTGGCCGGCACGGGCCGGCGTACGACCTCGCGTCCCTGCGCGTCGCAGATGATCAGTATGGCCTCCTGCGCTGTGGGTAATACAAACCGCAAGGTTGTTTCGCTGCTGAACGGGTTGGGTATCGCTTCGAAGGCCAGGTTTGGCGCCAGGCCTTCGCCTGCACCTGTGGTTTGCAGTTCGAAGGGCACAGGGGTTTGGACGCTGCCCTGGTGCTGGCTGGGCGAGAAATACATCGTTTCTGCAAGATCGCGTACCGCGCCTTCATGGCTGTCGTACAACTTGAATCGGATCAATTCGCCGGCAGCATTGGCGTACATCGTCAGAAAAAACAGGTGGACGTCCAATGGTTCAATGTAAATAGCCTGCGCGGCGCCCCGTACCTCGGCGCCCGCGAAGGCGCCCAGTTCCAAGTTGCCCGTCGTGGCGTTGGCGCCACCCGAACGCAACATGCCGATCAGCGTACTGGTATATTCGTATTGCGCCGGGTTCACCGTCCAGTATGCGGCGATCGGCGGCATTTCCGGGCCGCCCCGGCCCTGCACCGGATTTCCCTCCAGCGGTTGGGGCGCCGGCGGGTAGGTCAGCGCACCGGGCTGGGCAAGCCGGATCTGGTAGCCGTTGGGCGGCGTCAAGTACTTCAGGTTGCCCACCCAGCGGTACGTGGTATCGGGCCCTTGTATCACCCTGGCGTATTGTGCGAAGGAGAACTGGCTTTTAATCAGATCACCCGGCAGGGATGGTATCGAAGCCAGCGCATCGTCAATAGGCAGCGAATAATTGGGCACGTACCCGATCCAGTTCCATCCTGCAGTGAGCGGAATGGGTAACAAGGCAGGATCGATGGGCATCCCTACCATGCGCAATATATCGGCCTGGTCGGCGCGATAAATATACATGGATGTATTATTCAAGGTATACAGCGTGCCTATCCAGCTGCCCAGGTTGTATTCCGAAAACGGGCCCTGACTGCTGATCAGGTCGTTCTGCGGATGGTGCAGCGAGGCCAGCGCCGCGTTGAGGCTATCGTTGGGAAATTGCAGGTTGAACGATAACCAGTTCCAGCCGAAGTTGATCGGCACTTCGCGCAGCACCAGGCTGGCAGTATGTATCAGCTGCGGGGTATTGGGCGTACCGATAACGTTGTCCGCCTCGAAGACAAAGCTTTCCTGCACCAGACCGTAACGCTGACAGGCGGAAGCATCCCACACCTCGATCCGGATATCTTCGAGCGCGTCGAGCGGGTCGCCGTAGATCGTCAGATATGCCAGGTACGTATCGAGGAAGGGTATGTACTGTATATTGGAACGTCCGCGCAATTCATCGTTGATGTACGCCGCTACGATGTCCTCCGGGTCGGTGGAAATTTCCCCCTCGATATCGACCTCGAGCACCAAACTCATGGTGTTTTTGTACAAATTCGGGTTCAAGGAACCAAAGGGCGGACGGCACACCACGCGCACGCCTACGGGCAGTCCTTCGTCGCCCCCCATGAAGAAGGGATTCTGTCCCGTTTCGGTACGCATCACAATGGAATCCGCCCAATGCCCGAAAGCGATGGAAGAGTCCACAGTAAAATACACCGGCCTGATCTCGTTGGCTGCCAGGGTGCCCTGATTGGGGGTGATATGTAACCAGGCGGGAGCATTCAGGATTTTGAACGGCGCCGGATATCCGCCCCGATTATGGATGCTGGCAACCACCGTTTTGCTCTCATCGACATATTTTGTCATCCCCATGCTGTCGGTCAGCCAGGCCAGTTCGTTGCGGTCCACGTAGAATTCCCAAATACCCTTGTTCGAATTGGTGCCGTTGAACACATTGCCCACGAGGTCCTCAATGCCGTGCAGTTCGGCCCGCAGGATGCGATTTTCGTAATAGGTGTTGTCAAAGGTCGGGTCGATCACAATTTTGTTCTCAAAACAGGTAACCGATATATCGATCAAAGCGCCGGTAGCAGCATCGTACAAACCCACATTATTGGGTTGGGTCATATCGGCCGGAATCAGTTTTCCGCAGTTTATGTGCTGGTTGAACGTAAAGGAAATTTCGTCGCCAACGTGGTACACCCCGTCCGAAGGTTGCGGCACGCCGACAATGGAGGCCGGTTCGCGGTCGATACGGCCTTTGATGATCTGCGAAAAACCGGGTTTGTCGGAGGCATCGCCAGTACATACGGCCCAGGCGTGGATTTCGTACAGACCGTCGCTGATGCCTTCGGTATCCCAGAAAAACTGGGTGAAAGAAGGCCCCAGTGTCGGCGGCTTGGGATCGGGCAGGTCTGCATAACCCGACCAGTTGGGGTTGTAGCGCTCAAAAACGCCGTCCGGGGTAGGAATATTAATCCAGGCGCCGTCGCCGTCGGTGCGGCGGTATTGCACACGCACCAGTTGAAAATCGGTAGAGTTCAAATCGTAGCCCGACACCGTGATGCGGCGCAGGGTTCCCGGCTGGATGGGGTCATTGTTGAGCACCACCCAGTTTTGTTCCGGTACATTGATGGCTACCTCGCTGCAGGGCCGGATAAAATCGACGCCCAGGAAAATGGAAGAAACAAATTTGGAGGCATCTTCCGCTGGCACCACGGTGGTCAGATCGCGTTCGTACTCGCATTGCGATACCAGGGCGATCTGAAGGTTCTCGTATTCATACTCGACGGGTCCGCGTTCAATGGTTACCGTGGCCTCCACGGAGGTGCCGTAAGGAATCAGATACGGAACAATGTTGTTGTTCATCGGCTGGCCATTGATCCTGATGACGGCCCCGTTCGGGTTGCTGTTTGCAATGGCCGTCAAACCGTACGTCAGGTCCTCATTGGTGGCGCTGAGGTTTCCAAGTCTTACCTTGAACACCGCCGCTTCGTTGGCCGGCACATTGATGGCCGTGAACGTTGAACCTGGTGCGAGCGAAAGGTTCGGCGCCTCGCGATTGGCGGTGCCCGGCTCCCAGGGGCAGGACGACTGGCCTGCCTTGAGCCGGAACACGGGTGTTCGATAAACCGAATCCCTGGCCACGTCCACCGAAAATGCATCGCCGGGATCGTCGTCGGCAAGCACATAACCGACCGTCAGTCCGCTTTCGACACCCTGCCCGTCAATTGAAGTCGTGCTGTTGGAAACCAGCACGTTGCCGACAAACGTAAAACCGGCTTTGTTGAACTCCCAGCCAATATGCGTGGTCACACTGTGGTCATCGGAATTTAAATCAGTATGGGAGTTCGTGGTGCTCGTATCAGCCGTTTCCGAAAACTCGTACGTAACACCGGCATCAAAGGAAATATTACGAACCAACTTGGCGCGCTCCTTCAACTCCGCGTTCCGGTTAATATAACTCTGCCAGCGGTCCTTGGACAAGGAGTAGCGGGTAATATCATCGGGCGTCGCACTCGGGTCGGCCATCAGCGCATCCAGGTAGCGCATCACATTGTTTTCGATATTATACTCCGAGTACATGAACACGGTGGCAAACGTATCGGGGTCCACATTGAGCACCGTGGTCACCAGCGCTTCACAATTGTTTTCATCAAAAGTAACCTGGTCGGCAAAACCGAAAACGAGGTTGAAAGCGGCTCCCACGTAAACATCACCGCCGTTTTCGCCCCCGACGACGTCGTCTCTGTCGCCGGTAGAAATACGTTCGGTGGTGGTCAGGCAGGTTTGCAGTGAATATTCATCCACTACCTGATGCGTGATCATAAACTGATAACCGGCATCGGCGATCACCCCTGCGTTGTTGATGACATAAACCACCGGCGGAGCGACGGCATTTGAAATTTCCACGTTCCCGCCGGCATGAATTTCGAAACCGCTGCCGCCCGATTCCAGTTTTGAATCTATAAACGAGTAGGTATTACACAACCGGGCGCCTTTTTCCACGTAGGCATAGCTGCCATCGCCGGGCGGGTCGCGCAGAATCATACTGGGCACTTCCGCTGGCATCAGGGTCGTGAACGTGTTTTGTTTGTTCCGTATACCGGTCACTACAACCTGCAATGTCAAACTCCCCGACCTGCCTGCAAGCGAGGTGCCGACGATCTGCAGCGTTTTCAAAAATGGCGGCGAGGGGTTGGGCTCTCCTGCGCGAAACTTGTAAACCAGCACGCCGTTATTCATGGCCGTGTCCAGCGTATTATCGGAAATGCCGTTTGTAATTTGAAAGCTGGCCGTGTCCAGAGGGCAAACGCCGTCATCCGAAGGTGTGGCTACGTACCGCTCCACCAGGGAAACAGAGAGGGTAACCGGTTCGCCCCGTTCGAGCACAAAAATCGCTTCCGTACAGCCGGGGAACGGATCGAGGCCGCTGTTGAGCAGCACATCGGGCGGGGCAAAGTAGATGAAATCCACTATCGTGTCCTTTTGGGTCAGGTTCACCGTGGCGCCACCCAATACCTGAAATGCCGATTTAATATCCGGGTTGGAATGTTCCGTTACCGCTACCGTCATGCTTTCGAGCGGCGGAAGGTCGCTAAATTCATAGTCGCCTTCCTGGTTGTCGATGATCAGCTGGCGTTCAAAACAGCCGTCGACCGACCGCACTTTTACCACACAAACCGTACCCTGGCCTTGCCCGGGCGGCGCTTCGATGACGGATTTTTTGCACAGGCCGCCCGCCACTTTACCCGACACTTTTCGGGTGGTGATATCATTGAACAGAATACCCGCGATGGGATTCACCACATTGGTTACCTCCCAGGAAGCCGGGATGAAAACATGATCTTCAAAAACCGGCGTCAAAACAGCCGTTGTACCGGGATCGAAATCAACGGTAAATTTCCCGGTGGAGTCTGTGAGTATTTTGGGACTGTACGAAGCGCCATTGACCAGAATCTCGACATTTTTGGCAAAACAATCCGTGTTTTTAAACCGCACAAAACCGGATACGGGTATGGTGGACCGGTCCAGAAAATCAACCTGGTCGACCGAAGTAACGCTTGGGTTAAGGGTCACCTGCCTGGTGGCAGGCGTAAAAAGGTGTGGGGTAGTCGCCTGACGCGCTGCCAGAGCCGACCATTCTGCACCAAAGTTGGTGCCATAAGGCAGCAGCACCGAGCCGCTGTTGTTCAGGCGGTTGCCGTTCCCTTCGTCCAGAGCGAAATAAACCCGCAACCCCTGCTCCTGCATATTCCGGGGATGGAAAGCATGGGCTGCAATGCTGTCGGCCTGGAGCGTGTCGTTGTACAGCGCGACCTCGTCAATAAGACCGCCGAAGTGGTCGGTGCGACCGCCGCCACTGGCCCGGGCGCCCAGGACCCATTGGGTGGTGGTATCGGACCAGTTGCCGGTTACGCCGGTAAAGGTATGGTTGCCGAGCAGCACACCGTTTTTATAGGCTTTTACCGTGCCGCTGCCGCTGTCGATGGTAAAGGCCAGGTGTTGATACCCAATGCCCAACTGGCCGAAATTGTGAATCTGGCCATTCAGGTAAAACTTAATGTCGCTCGTATTGCCGTTCGGCGAAAGCATCAGCCGGAAATCGTTGCCAGGCCAGTTTTTGGAAATCAGGCACTGGTCGCCGTCGGGGCCGGCGATGTTGACCCACAATTCGAGCGTGGCTTTGGACGTGAGCGAGAAATCGGGAAGATTGGCATAATCCCCCTCGCTGCGCGTAAACTTGAGCGCCCTGTACCGGTAAAAATCTTTCATCGGATTGGCCAGAAACGTAGTGCCCGTGCCGTAACTCGCCGACTCGATACGGTAGAAGCCATCCTGGTTGGTTTTGCCCATAGTGTGCACCTGGGGCCGGTCGGCATTAAATTCGGCGCCGCAGAAGTACAGTTTGTTGCGGCGGAGCACGTCGAAAGAAGCCGTGCCGAGTTCCTCATCCATTTTCCAGTAGTATTTCAGGCCTACTGTCTGGGAGGATGCGGTACCCATCATAACCTCGCCGAAATCAAGTTCGTCGAGCCGGCGATGGTATATGCGCAGTTCGTCCAACTGCCCCTCCCAGTTTCCGGGCATGCCGGTGTGCGCTCCGATCCGGATTTCGTCGGCAGAGGCGATGGGCGGCAGGTCGCCAATTTCCTTCAGCTGGCCGTCGATATACAAACGGCCTTTGCCGTCTTCGTCCATCGTGAGCGCCACGTGGTGCCAACCGTTTTTGGTATCGTCGGGGAACATCCCGGCGAGCAGGGCCTGGCCGTCGCTCACCTGGACCACTTCGACCCCCTCATGTCCGCTGGAACTTGCTACCGGCCGGAGAATAAGCGGGAAAGGATGGAGGCTCAGTATGCCGGCCGCTCCGCTGGCACTGGCTGTTTTTACCCAGAAAGCCAGCGTCCAGGCGCCGTTGTTCAGCGGTATCAGGGTATCCGCGACGCCGCGGTTGGACAGGGCGAATGCGCCGTCTTCCGGACCGAAGCCGGCTGAAAAGCCCTGCAAGGGGCTCAGCGTTACCAGTGCATCAGGCACGGGCCGTCCGCTGGGGGTTTGAATCCAGCCGGTCACGGTACCATTGGGCACCTGGAAGCCGATGGCTTTGCCCAGTAAACCTTCACCGTACAGGTTCACGCCGCTTACTTCGTAATGGTAGGCCCGCCCGGCAATGACGTTGAAATCGTTATAGTTGCGGATATTGACCCCCACGGTGGCCAGGAAAACGCCGTCGCGGTAGATATTGAATCCTTCGGACGGAAAAGCCCCGAGCGGTTCGGGCGACCAGGACAACTGGATGCGGTCGAGCAGTTCGCCCTGGGAGGCTGTTACATTGGGGGCCAGGGGCGGGAGCAGGAAGCGGCTGTAAAAGCCAGTCAGACCGGTGTACTGCTGGTTGAAGTTGCTGCCGAGAAAGGACTCGCCCACGGATGCCGTCGTACGGTTTTTGATGCTGCCGGCATTGGTTACGCTGCCGAAGTTGAAAAACACCGTGCCGGTAAACC
>CAZVZH010000077.1:11623-18008 GCA_964630705.1 uncultured Saprospiraceae bacterium
GTCACGGTACCATTGTCGCAGTTGGCGTTTTGAGCAAGGAGCACAGGCGCTGTACTACAGCACCACATGACTATGGTGAGTGCAAATAATATATTTTTCATGACGAAGGAGTCGGATTGACGGTGAACAAAAACAGTTGCGGACGTTTACCGTACCCAGACTTCAATGTCGCCGATCGCATAGGTCTCGTCATCGGTACCGGCCATCCGGGCGCCAAAAAAGATCCAATAGGAAATATCTGTCGTATTGCGCCGGGTAATGATCATCTCACCCACTGTGGCGGCATCCGAATAGTTGCTGGCAGCGTCGTAAAAATCCAGTCCCTCCACGCCGTTGTCGATAACAGAACCCACCTGCGACCAGGCAACGGACAGCAGGGTGCCTGCCTTGTCGATGGAGAAGCCCCCTATTCCTACATCCGAACCTTCACTGCCGGCAGCGTCCCAGGAGTCGAGAAAAAAGTATTTGAACCTGACCTTGATCTGTGTGTAGGGGCCCACGGTGCTGGGATTAATGGTAAATTGTTTTTTCAAATAATCGCTTTCATTGTCGGGGCGAAGGGCATATCCGTGAAAATAATCCGTGAAGTCCAGCAGGGTGGTCGTGCCGGCAGTGGTGTTGAACAGGCTGGTCGTAGATTCCCAGCCTTGTTTGTTTCCGCTGGCAAAAATGTCGGTGTCTACCAGACGCCAGTCGGACAGGGCGCCGTAGGTAACTTTGCCGGTACTTCCCAGAACGACATCTCCATTGTTGACCGACACGTTGCCGCTGTTGACCGCCATGTTGCCGGTAACCGCGACGCCGGTATTATTGGCTTCGAGGCGCTCCGTATTATTTACATACAGGGATACCTCGTTATTGGCTGTGGAAAACACCCCGCTGTCGTTGTCTCCGGAGTTGCCGGAAAACGCATAACCATTGTTGGAGGCGCCGTTACTGCCCGGCGATCCGCCCCGGGCGAGCACGCCGCCGTTTACCTGGAGCGTGGCGGTTGCCGGCAAAGTTGTTTGTCCGACAGCCAGTTTTCCGGATATGATGGTGTTATCTTCCTCGACGGTACCACTGCTGGGGAATTTATTGGTATTTCCGCGCAGCGAAAGGGCGTAGGGCGCCGTGGTGAGCCGGATACGGGGCGACATTTCGGAAGTGGAGCCCACACTCACACCCAGGTAGTACGTGGTGTTGAACGGAATATCGAGCGCTTCAATTAAGCCGAGGGTAGCCGAGTAAATGCCACCGACCACCTCTACTTCGGGCTGTGTTTCCTCCCAGATATGGGCGCCGCCTTCCGCTTGTTCATACAGTCTGAATCGCAGGGAATAGGCGCCGTCTTCCACGGCGTTGCCGTTGGCTTTTTTCAGGATGCCCTGGATGCCTAAACTGGCGCCATTTTGTGCGTGAAGCGTTTGTTGGAAATACAGGGAAGAGCAAAAAATAAAGGTGAGCAAGCAGAAAATCTTTTTCATAATGCCGGGTAGTAAATGATTTAAGAAGATTTTAGTGAGGCCTGCGAAGAGGGCCTCAACACCCGACAAAAGTGTAGGCTGGGGAAGGTACCAAATCCGACATTTTGGATGCCCAATCGGACATTTTAAGGCAAATCCGTCAATAATAGGAGGAAGGCAGTTTTCCGAAGCGCTCGCGATAGGCCCGGGTAAATGCTTTTGCATTGCCAAAACCGGCCGAGTATGCGGCCTCTGCCACCGAGCGGAAAGCGCCCCGCTCCAGCGTTTCACGGGCCGTTTGCAGGCGCATTTCGCCAATGTACTGTTGCGGTGAAAGCCCCGTCAACTCGCGCATGCGGCGCAATAATTGGCGTTCGCTGAGCGCGGCGTGGTGCGCCATAGCGCTGACGGAAAGAAACTCGTCGTGCAGGTTGGCCCGCGTCCAGGCTTCCAGGTCGGCCAGCCACGCACTATCCGCCTGCGACATGCGGATCTCCGGTTTGTTTTCTGCGACGGCCTCCCGGCGTACGTTTTGGCGCAGCACCAGGTTGCGCACACGGGTCAGCAATTCCTCCTCGTCGAAAGGTTTGGTCAGATAGTCGTCCACACCGCTGCGTAGTGCGCGCAATTTATCGCGCATATCGGTACGCGCGGTCAGCATAACCACTGGGATGTGCCGGTAGCGGTCGTCGTTTTTCAGCCGTTCGACCAACTGGAAGCCGTCCATGCGGGGCATCATGATGTCGGAGACGATGAGGTTGATATCCTGGAGGCCTGGATTGTCTTCCTGCAGAGGCGGGATGGCGTCGAGTAGCTGCAGCGCTTCTTCCCCATTTCTGGCCATAATCACGTCGTATTCCGGTTCCAGCAATTGCTTTAGGTAAGCCTGCAAGTCCGGGTTGTCCTCAGCAACCAGTATCCTGACCGGAAAGTCCTCCTTGTACCCGGCGCTATCTGCCTGCTTTTCAATACCCGGCCTTGGCGCGGCCAAAGCAGCCGGCTCGGGCTCAAGGGTAGGCGCCTGAACGAAGGCTGCTGGAAGCGGTTCGGGTTTTGAAATTTTTGGCTGATCGCCCACTGCCGTTGCGGCCTCCGCTTCCGCCGGCCATTCCACCCAAAAAATACTCCCTTGTCCCGGGTTGCTTTCCACCCGGATGTTGCCGCCGCAAAGGTGCGTCAACTCGTGGCAAAGGGCCAGTCCGATGCCGGTGCCTCCCTCCACGGGCGTGTCGGGTCGTTTGGTCTGGAAATAACGGTCGAAAATATGCTGCTGGTCATCGGGATGAATGCCGCGCCCGGTATCCCGGACAGCCAGCAAAAGCGTGCCGGCTGCCTGCTCGCTCAATTCAACCTCTACTGTGCCGCCGGAAGGCGTGAATTTCAGGGCGTTCGACAGCAGGTTGTTGACCACGGTGCTGAATTTTGGCGCGTCGATCTGCACCATTCGGTCCGGCGGCAGCTCGCAATGGCAGTCGAGCCGGATGTCGAGGTATTGTGCATGGGAATCAAACTGCGCCACGAGGCGGGCCAGAAAGGGTTTTATGGCTACAGTGCTGTATTCTACGTTCAGGCGGTTGGCGTCCAATTTCCCGAGATCGAGCAATTCGCTGATGAGGCCAAGCAGTTTTTGTCCGTTCTCCCGGGCAATGGTGAGCAAGTTCAAATGCTCCGGATTGCCTTTCCAGTGTTTTAAAACGGAATTGAGCGGCCCGAGCATCAGGGTCAGGGGGGTGCGCAATTCGTGGGTTACATTGGCATAAAAGCGCGACTTGAGGCGGTCGAGTTCAAGGAGTTCCCCGGCCTGTTTTTCCAGTTTTTCCTTTTGTTCCGAAATCTTGGCGGTGCTACGGGCCACGGCTTGTTCCAGTTGGCGGGTGCGGTTTTTCAAAAAACGCAGTCGCGCCCGGATAAAAGCCGCCACGGCAGCGACAAACAAAATTGCGTAGGCGAGGTATGCCCAGATGGTTTTCCACCAGGGCGGCGTGATCACGATTTTCAGGGTCGCGGGGGTTTGGTTCCAGACTCGGTCGCTGTTGGTGCCGCGCACTTCGAAGGTATAGGTTCCGGGGGCCAGATTGGTAAACGTAACCTGGCGTTGTGCGCCCAGTTGCACCCAGTTGTCATTAAACCCCAGGAGGCGGTAGGCGTACTGGTTGTTGGCCGGCTCCCGGAAATCCAGCGCGGCGAATTCAATGGAGAAAATGTTGTTTATGTACGACAGTACTATTTCATCGCGGGCAGAAACACCCGGCTCTGCGATAGCCACGGCGTCGGACCGGTTTTTATCGAATTTTTCAAGGGCCGTGATCCGCACCGGCGGAATGTACCTGTTGTCGCCGATGCTATCGGGATGAAACACATTGAATCCTTTATTGCCGCCCACATACAGCATGCCGGATGCGCTTTTGAACAGAGCGGCATAATCTATTGCGCTGCTTTGCAATCCGTCGGCAACCTGATAGGTTTTAAAATCCGGCGCCGCGCTGTCATCGTGGTGCGGGTTTCTGAAAACCGAAAGGCCCCGGGCGGTGCTTATCCAGAGCCGGCCGCGGCTGTCGTTGACGATACCCAAAACAGATTGGTGCGACAGTCCGTCTTTCTCGGCATAGCGCCGGATTTTCGGGATGCCCCGTCGAGGATTGGCGGGATCGGGGAATTCGATTCTGTACAAACCGTCTTTGGCGCCGGCCCACAGCGTCCCTTCCGGGTCGCGGTAGATCGCCATTATCTTATGCTTCGACTTTCCTGCCGGCAGGAGATGATGAAATTTTCCTGTAGCCGGATCAAACAGAGCCGGGCCGGTCGACAAACCCACCCAGATATTACCCGACCGGTCTTCATACAGGCTTAAAACCTGGTTCGACAACCGGTTGCCGGGGTCGCCGGGGTCAGTGGCGTGGTAGTGTTTAAAATTTCCGCTTTTCGGTTCATACCGGTCCAGTCCGCTAAACGTACCTATCCATAGCCGGCCGGCCCGGTCGGTCAACAAAGCCTTGACAAAATCGGCCGACAAGCTGGACGAGTCAGCCGGGTCGGTTACAAAATTTTGCAAGGCGCCTGTCCGGGGCTCAAACCGGTACAGCCCCCGCCCATTGGCTCCGAACCACAAATTGCCGTCGGGCGTACTGCAGGCTGCCAACAGACCGATCGCCTTCAGGGAATCAAGTGTGGGAAATCGTATTCCAGCGCGCTGAAGCCGCCGCGTCGGGAGGTCGAACAAATACAAGCCGGTGTTGTCCGAACCTATCCAGATCTCGCCCCTCGGGCTTTCATAAAACGCGTTTGCCGAATTCATCGACAGGGGCGCCTGCCCGGACGCACTCAGGTAAAAATTCAGAAACTGCCGTTCTGCCAGCACGATGCGATTTAAGCCCTTGCTAAGCGTTCCGACCCAGATTGCGCCGGAGCGGTCGTGCAGGATCGCGCGTACCCAGTGTTCGCTCAGGGATGCGGGGTCGGCCGGGTCGTGGCGGTATTGGCCAACGATGCCGCGTTTTTTATCCAGCACATAGATGCCTTCGTTGGCCGTACCGACCCAGAGTTGTCCGGAGGGAGATTTTGCGCCGCAGGCCAGCGCTTTGCGCCGCATGGTATTAAAATCTTCCGGAAAGCGTTCCGGTCCGGGGAAGGTCCTGGTTTTGGGATCAAAGGGAAATAATCCCCGACTGGTGGCAAACCAGGCAATGTCATCGTTGTCGTAAAAAACATTCCAGATATAGCAGAGCGTCGGCAGGCTGTCGGAAGCGACGGGCGTGAATTTTTTTTCCGTGCTGTTGAATAGATACAGTTGCCATTTTCCTGAAATCATACAGGCGATCCAGAAACAATCCGGGCAAACCGGGTCGGGAAAAATAGGGGAGCTGTACAGGTAGTTGTTCAGGAAATAGGATTGGGGTTCGGGGAAATAATACTGGAAGCTGCCGTTTTTCCGGTTCATTCCCTGCAGCCAGCCATTAAAGGTTGTGACCCAAAGCCGCCCTTTCGGGTCATCATATATTCCGTTAACAGCGCTTGGGCCAAGCGAGGTGGAATCATCGGGTTGGTAGACGCTGGACGTAAAACGCTCCGTCTTTTTGTCGAAGCGGGCAAGCCCTCCGCCCAAACCCGCCCAAAGCGCGCCGCCGCGGTCTTCATACAGGGTTTCCACTATGTTGACCGGTATGCTGTGCGGATCGTCCGGGTCGTATTTATACACTTTAAAGGTGTAACCGTCGAAGCGGCAAAGCCCGTCGACGGTGCCGATCCAAATAAATCCGTCCCGGTCCTGGAGCATACAGGTGATCGCGTCGGAAGGCAATCCTTGGTCAGTGGAAAAGCGTTTGATGCGCGTCATTTGTGCCGGCAGGGCATAAACAAGACACGACAGGATCAGGCTGCATACCAAACGCTGGACGGGTTTCATTTGTCGAGGCAAAATACGGCGCGGGTGACGTGCTTCAAGTGTTTTGGGCGTGAGGTTTTGCTATAATGAAGTTTTGGTAATGGGCTGAGGTGGACTATACGCTGCTTGCAAACGTTGAACACGCTCACGTAGGCTCGGATTTTGACCCGAATAAATTTAGACTGCTAAGATAACACTTTTAACGGGTGCATTTCAAATTGTCGCTCAGCACACTACTGGACCTTTTTCAGAATGGCGGTGAACGGTATCGCCGAACCCCGTTCGGCGCCGCGATGCCGAAGGAGGTTCGGCAGTACATATCAGCCCGAATTGCAAAATATCCAGTAGTGTGCTGAGCGACAATTTGAAATGCCCCCCCCGGAGTTGTTCCCAAAAGTCGGAATCCTTTTGGGGGGTATCCTTTCCACCGGAGTGGGCGAGCCAACCAGGCCCGACATGCCAATCCTTAGGCAGTATCGAACTCCTCAGTGGAATAATCCACATAATCAGCCACAAGCGAATAATTTCCCTTTTCATTGTGGTATTGGGTAATAAGCAA
>CAZVZH010000078.1:0-17621 GCA_964630705.1 uncultured Saprospiraceae bacterium
ATTCTACACATCGTGACATAGCGTCGCTCCGCTCCGCTTATGTCCAAAGTCTAAATTATTTGAAGCATACCAAATCGTTTTAAAATCCCCTTGTTCCTGTGCCAAATCAGCAGGAGCAATTTGAAAATTTTCCAAGTCAAAAATTGACGAAATTGTACCGACGCTTATATTACCCAAAACCAATGAGTCATAGGTATACCTAACACCGAATTGCCATGCTATAACCTCTGATGAGGTATTGGCTATTACCTGTACTCGTTTGGTAGCGCCACTGCTTATACTTGTAACACTCCCGTTTTCAATCAGGAAATCGGGGCTTTCTTCCAGAATTGGATCTCCATCTGTTGTAATTGCATTACAATTCACATCTCCAATTTTGATTCCTGTAAACGACCAGGCAAACTCCTCATTAGCCAATCCCGATGTAGTAACCAGGCTGACAAAATCCATCCAACTATCATTATTGGGCATAGTACCTGAAACAGATTTATACTTCCGAATAAATCCCTGAAAGGGGTCCGGAAATTCAGCAGTAAAAGGATTGGCATAAAATGCAGTGGAAAATGCAGGTATTTCCGTGCAAAACTTTGGGACATAACGCCAGCTGATACCAATAGGCAATTCCTGGTATTTGCCCAAAATCAATCGCTGCAATTCGACAATATCAAAAGTTGTAACTGAGCCGCTATTATTGGCGTCTGCGGCTATGATTTGAAAGGGGCTCACAAACGGAGTTGTTCCTAAAACATGTCGGTTTATCAGAACCAAGTCAAAAGTAGAAACGCCATTCAAAGGGTTGTTGTCGAAATTTCTGTCTGGGAGTACAATCCTTCTGACACCGGAAAGCGAGCATTGCGGCGGCTTGGTCAGGTAGCGCCCCAACACATCTGTTTTATTGAGGTTGGGATTGCAATTTGTCGTGGATTCACTGCGCACCTGGACAGGGTCGTTTACCAAGGGCATTATGGGTGATTGCCCTGGCACCGAGTAGCCAACGCAATTCCGCTCAATATGCCCATACTTTGGCGCAACACATTCTTCTGGTGGGTTTCGTAAGAATTCATACTTGGGGTGATTGAGATAAAGAGTTCGCATCCGTTGCTTTTGTTCGCCTGAAAACCTGTTTCGGCAATTGTAATAGCTCATCAGCAAGGTGGGATCAGGATTGTAAGGAGTGCCTAGTGGATCGAGTGCAGTAGGGCACAAAACCAATTGACATTGGCCATTAAATGTACAGTGTCTCGGGTCGGCAGGGGTATCACAATGCCCATCGCCAGTCTGATAACAAGTATGCGGGACTCCATTTATTAAAACCGGAGTATTGGCATCATGTACATACTGAATCCCCGCAAACGTATGCAACAGACCAAAATAATGCCCCAATTCATGTGCCCAGGTTTTGCTTGAGGAATTATTATAAAAGACAGCAGGTTTAGCATACTGAAGCGGATCATGAGCATAACCTTCCGCATAGGGATCGCCATTTAAATAAATTGGTCCCTGACCAAGTAAAAACATGCGGACGCATTTGTCAGAATTAGGTTCATTCAACGCCGCCACATCATCCCATAAATTTGAAAGATCGGAAGAATTGGCGCCAATATCGAGCTGGAGGTAATTATCATCGTCAATATTGGTAACGCCACAAATTTTGAATTCAAATAACCCGCCAAAATAAGTATTCACTTCGTTAATGATTGCTTCCGGGTCGCTATTCTGGAATTGCGAGGCGCCATTCGAGGATCGCAAATGATAAATCCAGACTCCAATTTTCCAAGGACTTCCTGCTGCGATGGAATTGCCAGCCACTACCCCGGTAACAGTAGTATCTATCTCTGCTAGAAAAGAATCCATTTGGGAAAGTGGGATGTCAGGCGTGCCACATTCTTCAACTTGGGCACTGGAAGGAACACAGTCGAATAAAAATAAAATTAGCGCGAAGTAGCGAAGTAGCGAAGTAGCGAAGTAGCGAAGTAGCGAAGTTCATCATGGATTTATCAAATTATAGTTAAAAAATTAAAGCAGCTCAATTATTCAAAGATACCGAATTCTGGTGGCTTAGCGAGAGCGTTGTATCAGAAAAATTTTAACCAACTTCAATATAGCATAATGCACAAACAGGAGCAACGCGGCAATTGGCTGTGCCTGCATTTCCGGCTTATTCGTTAAACCCGTACTTTTGCCGGCGTTTTTCGCGTTCCCCAAGCGGTTACTTATTTTTTCAGCCTGCTCCGATGTGCAACGGAGCGCCATCCATTTTTCCACGCAAGAATCAGCTATGCAACCAGCGTTTACCGCCTTCCTTCGCCTTGTTTGTTTTTTCTTCCTGCTCCTGCCCGCGCCCTACGCGCAGGCGCAATCCCAGCCGAAGTTTCCGGAAAATCCCAACGAATTTGTCGACCAGCTCGGCAATTTCCTGACCGCCTCCAAGCGACCCGACATGGAGGAGTGTTTCGCCGTTTTTAAAAAACAATACAAATCCGGGCAACTCACCGCCGACGATATGGCCAGTGTGATACGCCTGTCGAACCTGCTCGCCGAACAGCGCCTGGGCGCCTTTCCCTATTTTAAAAGTTACATCAACGCCGTCACGGCCGTCAAACTCGACCCCGACAGCACCCTCTTCCAGCGCTGGCACAATTTTCTCGAACGCGCCATCGCCGACGTGGAGCGCGGCCGCACCCGGCCCATCGGGCAATTGCTCGATTTTTCGGCCGACTTTATCTCCCAGCGCGCGTTTTTGGCCCGCGAAGCCGGCTTGATCGTGTGGAAAATTCAGGGCGGCAGTTTTGAATTGGTGTACCAGGATAAAAAACCGGAATTGCGCTGTACCGACGTCGACCTGATCGGCTTGCGCAAAAGCGACTCCACCGTGGTGCGCCGCACCACGGGCGTGTACTACCCCTTTGAAGAACTCTGGGTGGGCAACGGCGGCAGCGTGACCTGGGAAGCCGCGGGCCTCGACTCTACGGTGTTTGCCCGGCTGACGGGCTACAGCATTGAAGCCAAAAAACCGCTGTTCCGCTGCGATTCGGCGGAATTCCACTATCCCTTGTATTTCCCGCGCGGCCCGATTTGGGGCAAATTCGAGGAAAACGTGGTGGTGTCGAACAAAAGCGCGGGCACGCAATACCCCCGCTTTGAGTCCTTCGACCAGTCGCTGAAAATCGCCAAAATCGGCGAAGGCATCGAGTACGAGGGCGGTTTCAAACTTTGGGGCACCTCGGTGTACGGCTACGGCGCCCCGGCCACGCCTGCCCGCATGACGATTTACAATAAAAAACGGCAGCGGATCTTTTTCGGCACCGCCGAGTTGTTCATCATCAAACGCGAAGTGAGCATCGTCGCCGAAGCGGTGAATGCCAAATTGTTCATGGACGCCGACAGCCTCTTCCACCCGGCCGTGGGCCTGCGCGTGGAAATTCCCGATCAGATTATCCACCTCACCCGGGGCCAGAAAGGCTCGGAGCGCAATCCCTTCTTTTCCTCCTTTTACAACATGAACCTCGAAGCCGAAAAAGTATCCTGGTACGTCAACAACGACTCCCTGGAGATCGGCTCCCGCAGCGGCCTGGCCAAAGGTGTGCTGCAAAAAGTGGAATTTGAAAGCAGCAACCGCTTCGATCCGCAGGAGTACGTGCGCATGCAAAACATCACCAGCGTGAACCCCATTTCGGTGCTGTACAAACTGGTGCAGGAAACGCCCTGGGACAGCACCCGCCAAACCCGCATCGTATCGGACAACGCCTTCGCTATGGCGCTCAACCCCAAGTTCGACTACTCGAGTATTCAAACCCTGCTGGCCGAAATGGTCGCCGCCGGTTTTATCAACTACTATTTTGACCGGCATGAAATAGAACCGCGCAACAAACTCACCCACTACGCCCTGGCCAGCCAAGGGAAAAAGGACTTCGACGCCATCAAGATTGAATCCGAAAGCGTGAGTTCCAACGCCCGGCTCGACCTGAAAACCAAGGAAACTACCATTTTCGAAGTCAAACGCATTGAGCTCAGCGCCCGCCAACGCACCGGCTTCATCCCCAACGCCCGGGCCATCACCCTGCTGAAAAACCGCGACATGCGCTTTGGAGGCCGACTGTTTTCGGGCTTTGCCCTGTTTGAAGGGCAGGACATGTACTTCGACTACAATGCCTTCCACGTCGCGTTCGACTCCGTCCAGCACCTCGATTTTTACCTGCCCACCGGCAAGGAAGACCAGCGCGGCCAGCCCATCGCCGATGCCATGAACTCTACGGTGGAGTACGTGTCGGGCATTTTGCTCGTCGATGCGCCGAACAACAAATCGGGTAAGGAAAACCTCGCTATTTTCCCTTCCCTGCAATCCAAAAAACACGCTTTCGTGTACTACCAGCGGCCTGAAACGCAAGAGGGGGTGTACAGCCGCGACTCCTTCTTTTTCCGGCTCGACCCCTTTTCTTTCAATGGGCTCGACAGTTACACCGCCGACCAACTGCGGTTCAAAGGCGAGCTGTTCCCCGCCGGTATTTTTGATCCTTTCCGCGAAACGATCATTGTGCGCGATCAGGACAAGTCGTTCGGCTTTATCCACCAAACGCCGCCCGCCGGTTATGCCACGTATTTCAAAAAAGGCAACTACCGCGGCCAGCTCGACCTGAGCAACCGCGGCTTCCTCGGCAAAGGCACGGTGGAGTACCTGACGGCCGACATCGAATCGGAAGACATCGTGTTTCGCCCCCGGCAAATGACTTGCACGGCCCGCAAATTTTTTATGGAAGAAGACCGCCAGAGCGCCGTCAAAGTGCCGCAGGCCCGCGGCGAAGATGTAAAAGTGAACTGGCTGCCCTACCGCGACTCCATGTACGTGGAAAGCCGGGCCAAAGCCTTCGAACTGTTCAAAGCGCCCGGCTACACCCACAAGGGCGTGCTGGTGCTGACGCCCTCGGGCCTGAAAGGCCGCGGCGAATTCGAATGGTTTGGCGGCAAACTCACCTCCGACATCATCACCTACGGGCCGTTCCAGGCCAGCGCCGACACCGCCGACCTGAAAATCAAGGCACTAAATGGCGAAGACATTGTTTTTGACTCCCGGAATGTCGACGGCGAGCTCGACTTCGACCTGCAACTCGGCCAGTTTAAAGCCAACACCGCCGACGCCACCACTACCCTACCCCTCAACCAGTACCGAACCTCGATGAACGAATTTACCTGGGACATGAAAGCCCAGACCGTTACCTTCAAAAGCGATCCGAACAAGCCCGGCAGTTTCGTTTCCATCGACCCCAAACAAGATACCCTGCAATTTGAAGGCAGCACGGCTTTGTACGACATGAAAAACAGCCAGTTGAAAATTGGCGGCGTGTCGGTCATCAAGTCTGCCGACGCCTTTATCTACCCCGTCGACAGCGCCGTGGAAGTTGCCGCCGGCGGTGTGATGAAACAATTCGTCAATGCCCGCATTCAGGCCGACACCGTGAGCCGCTACCACACCATCAACCGCGCCACCGTCGATATCCTGGGCCGTAAATTGTACAACGCTACCGGCTACTACGAGTACAACATCCCGGGTTTCACCCAGGAAATCTTTTTCAATAACATCATCGGCGAGCGCCGCGGCCCGGGAACGCCGGCAACCAAAAACGTGCTGACCACCGCCAGCGGCCAGGTGAAAGAGGCCGACAGTTTCCACATGGACGTGAAAACGTTGTTTCAGGGCACGGTTATCCTCAGCGCCAACCAGCAAAACCTGCGCTTCGAAGGCTTCGGCCAAATACAGGCGAACTACCTGGAAAATCCCTGGTTTAGCCTGTACACCGAGGTCGACAAAAACAACCCGGTGGTGCGGGTGCAAAATATCAAGTCGATGGAAGGCAACCCGCTTTTTATCGGCTTTTTCCTCTCCCGCGAATCAGGCGATCTTTACCCCTGCATGATCCAAACGCCTTACGCCCGCACCGACCGGCCCCTCATCAACTGCGAAGGCGTATTTCGCTACAACACCCAAAAAGACGCCTTTATCTTCGGCGATTCCACCCGTGTGACCACGCCAGCCGTATACCGGGGCCCCATTATGGAGTTCGACAACCGCACCGGAACCCTCCAGGCCGAAGGCCCCATCAGCATCGGCAGCGGCCTGGAATACATGAAAGTGACCGCGGCCGGCCGTTTGAAAACGAGCTACGACATTCCCGACACGGTGCGCCACACGATCACCGGCGAGTTGATGACCGGTATCGAAATTACCGTACCGAAAGTGTTGATGGAAATGATGGTCAACGATATCCGCGCTTCCAGCTTCGACGCCACCGTGCCGCCCTTCAACAGCATGGCGGCGTTTTACCAGCCGGCGCTGAACGAGTTTGTGACGGATGAAAAAGACCGCGATGAAGCCCAGGCTAACCTCCGCAACAACTTCCTGGCCCTACCCAAAAAAGACAACAAATACGCCATCATGCTCGGCCGCCACCCGGTGATCTGGAACCCCGACTACCAGTCGTTCGTCAGCCTGGAAGACCGCATCCCGATCGTCTCGATCAACGGCGAACCCATTCAAAAAATGCTGACCACCTACGTGGAATACAAAATGCCGGGCAATCAGGACGACCGCTTTTACATCTACATTAAAGCCTCGGCTGACCTCTGGTATTTCTTCGGCTACCAGGCCGGCGCGCTCAACGTGGTGTCGAGCAGTACCCGCTTCAACGACGCGCTCTTGGCCTTGAAAACCAAGGACACCCAGATCAAAATGCCCGACGGTAAATTGTATGAAATCGTGGCCGCCAATCCTTCGCTGGCCGATGCGTTTGTCAACCGGGTGAAGAATGGCCGGAAGTTAGAGTAAGGACTTGGGGATTTACGATTTAGCGATTTACGATTTACGATTGGTTCACCTTTCCCGAAGCAAGGTTGAATGCGGCTCCTGAAATGTACACAAATGCTGCATCCACAACCATCTCGGGAAAGGTGAACCAATCGTAAATCGTAAATCGCTAAATCGTAAATCCAGAATCATTCTACCACCTCATACGCCCGCACCAAATTCGTCTTGTTCTTCAGCGCCACCTCGCCGATTGGCCGGAACTGAAACCGGTCGCCGGCTTTTTCGAACGTTTCCTGCGCCACCAGAATCTGCCCCGGCTTGGCCGTCGATTGCAAGCGTTGGGCGGTGTTTACCACGTCGCCGATCACCGTAAAATCGAAGCGCCGGAGCGTCGCCGAGCCTACGTTGCCGGAGATTACCTCGCCGGTGTTGACGCCTATGGATACGCCGCGCAGCGAGGTTTGGCCTTGCATGGCCTGGGTGCTGCGGTTTACTTCCAGAGCAGCCCGAAGCGCGCGGGCCAGGTGGTCGTCGCCACGAAAAACCGCGAGGATGGCGTCGCCCATAAATTTGTCTACATAGCCGTTTTCGGCAATGATCGCAGCTACCATCACGTCGAAATAGCGGTTGAGCAGCTGCACCACCACATCCGGCGGCTCGCGTTCGGAGATGGCTGTGAAGCCGGAAATGTCGGCGAAAAGGATGGTCGCTTCGATGGTTTCGGTGGCCAGCAGCGACGATTCGTATTCTTTGCTGCCCATAAAGCGCAACACGCCGCCGTCGACATACATTTTTAAAATATTGTTCTCGCGGATGGCTTGTAAGGTGCTTTGAATCTGCTCTACCGAGCGGATAGCCTTGGCCAGCGTTTGCTCAAAATCCTCGAAATCGAAGGGTTTGCAAATAAAATCGAAGGCGCCCTGGTTCATGGCCGCGCGGATGTTCGGCATGTCGCCGTAAGCCGAAATGATGACTGTTTTGAGCAGCGGCGTATTTTCGGTGATGCGGGCCAGCAGGCTCAGGCCGTCCATTTCGGGCATGTTGATGTCGCTGAACACCAGATCGATGTCGGGATGTTCTTCCAACCGGGCCAGGGCTTCCAGGCCGTTTTGGGCAAACACAAACTCGTAGGCCTGTTCGCGGATTTGCCGGCGAAATTTTTGGCGGATCAGTTGGGCAATATCGTCTTCATCGTCCACCACCAGAATTTTGTGCTGAGTGCTCATGACAATTGTTCGAGTTTTTGTTTCAGGGTATTGAAATCCAGGGGTTTATTCAAAAAATCGTCGGCGCCGAGTTGCATCGCTTCCCCTTGTTTTTCCGGGTCGCCATAGGCGGTAATCATCATGATATAGGGCGGCGGAGCGGGCGCCTGCCGTCGGATTTGGCGGAGCAGCTCGAGTCCGCTCATGCCCGGCATGTTGATATCGGAAAGAATCAGAATCGCTTCCGAGGGGTGTTCGCGCAGGTAGCCGAGCGCTTCTTCGCCGGAAAAGCGGAACACAAACTCGAAAGCGCCGGCGCGGATTTCGCGGCGGAAGCGCTGCTGAAACAGCGTTTGGATGTCTTGCTCATCGTCTACAACCAGTATTTTCATATCGTTTCGGGTGTTGGTTCGGTTTGAACAGCCGGGATGCGGATCGTAAATTCGGTGCCTTCGCCTTCCGCACTTTCCACCTCGAAAGCGCCGCCGTGGCCTTTGGTTACGATGTCGAAGGCCAACGACAGGCCGAGGCCGGTGCCCTGGCCGGTAGGTTTGGTAGTAAAAAAGGGTTGGAAAATTTTGGCTTTCAGCGCTTCCGGAATGCCCATGCCGTTGTCGCGGATGCAGATTTCTACCAAAGGCCGGTCTTTTTTCGAAGCGGCGGGCAAGCGGCGGGTAACGACGGTCACCGTCGGCTCGTAGCCGCTCTCCGGCGGAGCATTCTTTTTTTTCTGATAAACAGCGTAGAAGGCGTTGTTGATCAGGTTGAGAAACACCCGGCCAAGGTCTTGCGGAATCACGTCGACCACGCCGACGCCGGGGTCGAGCTCAGTGACCATCTTGGCGTTGAAGGTTTTGTCTTTGGCGCGCAGGCCGTGGTAGGCCAGGCGCAAGTACTCATCGGCCAGCAGGTTGAGATCGGTCGGCTCTTTTTTGCCGGTGCTGGTGCGGGCGTGCTGGAGCATGGCCGTGACGATGTTGGCCGCCCGTTTGCCATGGTAGTTGATCTTTTCCTGGTTCTGGGCCAGGTCTTGCAGCAATTCGCGCACGAGCGCCGGCTCGGGCTCGGGTTTGGCCATTTCCTCCTGGAGTTCCTGGGCGAGCTCGACGCTGAGCTCGGAAAAATTGTTGACGAAGTTGAGCGGGTTTTGGATTTCGTGGGCAATACCGGCGGTGAGTTCGCCCAGGGAGGCCATTTTTTCGGAGTGCACGAGCTGCACCTGGGCCGACTTCAGCTCGTCCAGGGCTTTTTCCAGGGCGGATTTTTGCGCGCTGAGTTCGGCGGTGCGCTCCACAACGAGGTGCTCCAGTTCGGCTTTTCGAATTTCCGCTCTCCTGATGCGGGCTTCTTCCTCCTGCCGCTGTTTTTGCTCCTTTTTATTTTGCACGAAGGCGTAAATCCCAAATCCGACCATCCACAGCCCGGCAAAGGCTCCGGCAGATTTGAAATAGGCGATAAATTCTTCGAAAAATTGAGGGGCCGCCGCTTTTACCAAAGCATTAAACAAATACACCACGCCATACGGAAACAGTGCGATCAGGTACAACCGGGCCGGCGGATAATCGCGCAGCCGGTACATCACCGCAAAGAGCAACAGGTAAAACAACTCGCGGTACCAGTCTTTCATCCCATGTAAAAACGGCAGCTGGGCCAAGCCGAAATACACCGCAGCGCCCAGCCAAAACTTGGCCAGGAGGGGGTCCCAGTCCGGCAGCCGAACCGGCGTTTCCAGCACCTTGCGCACCGTTTGCACCACTGCGACCGATATCAACAGGAAGGGTAATAAATCCATAAGCCTCTCATTTTGGAGGCTGCAAGTTTAAAACTTTTCAAATTGAACTTTTCAAATTGGGCTTTTGACTTAAAAAACTACTGGTAAGAAAAGTCAAAAGCCCAATTTGAAAAGTTCAATTTGAAAAGTGGATACCCCTCTAAAATCTTAGGATGACGACGTAGGACTCGAGCCGCACCGCCAAAACGCCTACGCTACAACAAAAACCGGTACGTCCATTTCACTAAAAAAATATTGTGCGGTTGCTGGCCCGACAAATTGTCGAACAAACTGCGCACCAGCGGGCTCGACAAGTCGCCGTAGGCGTCCGGCTGATTGCCCTGCGACCACACCAGGTAAAGTTCCGAGCCGGGTACATACTCCCAGCGTACCACGAGATTGGAGCGAAACTGCACGAAGTTGAAATCGGGCTGCGCAAAACTGTAATCGGTTTGGCCGTCGCCGTTTTCGTCAATCTGGTAGCGGCCGTTCGCCAATTGAATTTCGGAAGCCGTAAATTTTTGAAAACGCTGGTCGTAATGCGCATGGCGCGGGTCGGTTACCCGGGCATAATTGCTGTACAAGGCCCGGAAAATAAAGGGCTGGCCGTAAAACTGCACCGTCAGGTCGGGAGTGATGTTGTAGTTCAGGCGGGTGGTCAGGGAAAAACTGCGCTGCTCCACCTCGCTGACGATGTTGCGCTCGGCGCCGGCAAAGCTGGCGTTGGCAACAAACTGGTCTTGCCGCCGCCAAAACCGCTCGTATCCAGGAGCAATGCTGATGCGCAAGGCATTCAAGGGCTGGAGGCTAATGCCAGCAAAGTAAGTCTCCCCGCGTACCGTATTGTCGAACCCCCAGTTGAAGGAGGTTTCCGCCCAGAAGGAAATATTTTTCCGGTCGTCGGAATTCAGGTAAAACCAGTTGCCCAGCCCGGCCGGGCGCCGCAGTGAAGGCCCGCCTCGAAGGGCATTGTTCGACACGTCGTAGGGGTTCCAGGTCATGCCGCCGCCGATGCGCCAATTGTTTTTAAACCAGAGGTTGCTGTTTGCATTGTAGGCGGTGTAGAGAAACCGGCCGCCGAAATCCCAGCGCGCCCAATGGTTGTAATTGACTTGTAACATGCGGAAGATGGAAAACGACTGCCGGATGTGGTAGCTGCACCAGCCGAAGTAGTTGATCTCGTCGGCGGCTTGGAGGAAGCCCGCGTCGTTGAGCTCCAGATCTGGCGAACGCCAGGTGGCTCCGGTTTCGAATTTGAACACACCGCCCAGGCTGTCGGGCCTGCCGCCGGTTTTACCAATTTTGAACGTGCCGCCGGTACCGGTCAGGCTGGTGCGCGCCGGGTCGATTGACAGGTGGCGGGCGTCGCTGCGCTGAAACAAGTGGGCAAACGAACGCTGCGTATTGAGGATAGCCGCCGCCGTGCCGTTCACCTGGCTGAACAACAGGTTGGCTTTGACAGACCACCACTGCTGGTTCCAAAAACGCTGAAAATCGAGTCCGCCCGAATAGGCGCTGCGGTGCAGCTCGGGTAGTTGCGGCCCCCGGTTGACGGCGTTGAACGCCAGGCCGACAATGGTGTTGCCCCGGTCGTAATCCTTGAGCAAACGGCTGACGAAGTAGTTGGCCGGCGGCTCCACGGTTTCTTCGCGGCGTTCGCCGTTGTGCTCGATCCGGGCGGTTTCGCGCTGGGTAACGCTTTCCAGAATGCCGATCGACCAGCCGTTTTTGGTTTTCCCGCTGAATTTTGCGGCGCCCAGGATCGAGGTTTTTTGCGGCAGATCGGCAAATTCGCCCTGGGCCAAATTGGGAAAACCATGCGGTGCGCCCCCGATCCGGCGGGAGTAAAACAGCAGGTCAGAATCGTAACTACCGCCGGCAATGGAGCCGGTGAGCTGGTAGTCGAACAAGTTGCGGCTTTCGATAAAAAAAGGCCGGCGCTCACTGAAAAATACCTGGTAGCCGTCGAGCCGCACGGCGCCGGGGTCGGCTTCCACCTGGCCGAAGTCGGGGTTGATCGTGTAGTCGAGGATGAGGTCGCGCGTGATGGCCAGTTTGCCGTCGAGGCCCACGTTGATCTTGCTGCGGGAGCCGTCGGCAAAGGGGTTGCCCGGTTCTTTTTTGAAGCGTTCGGTTTGGGCGACGAGGTAGGGCGCCAGTTCCACCTGGCGGTTGTTGGGGAGCGCGCGCAGGCCATGCAGCTCGGCGTAGTTGCTCACCCAGCCGCCGGCGTTTTGAGGGATGTATTGAAAGGTCGAGCGTTCTTCTTTGCGAAAAACGCGACGCATCACCTGAATACCCCACACCGGTTCGGCCTGGTTGCCGTAGCGCAGCTGGCTGAACGGAATTTTCACCTCGGCTGTCCAGCCCAGGCTGTCGACATTTGTTTTGGCGTACCAAATGGGGTTCCAGTTGGTGTCCCAGTCGCCGCCGTTGTTCGACACAAACTCGTCGCCTTTTACCCCGCTGACTGAGAGGGTGAACGAAAAAGCCGTGCGCAGGTCGTGGTAGCTGTCGATATTGATCTCCACCCAGTCGCCCGGGAATTCATCGCGGCGACTCATGCGCTGCACGATGCTGTCGGGCGCCGTATCGTGGCAGCGGTAGCCGATGTAGAGAAATTTATCGTCGTAAAGGATTTTAAACTGGGTTTGCTGTGCCGGGGCTTTGCCTTCGTCGGGCTGGTACTGGATAAAATCGCCGCCCCAGTCTACTTTTTCCCAGGCGGGCTCGTCGAGCCGGCCGTCGAATTCGATAGCCGTGTCGCCAAGCGCCGTAGTGAAATATTGTTTTTTCGGAATGGCTGCCAGATCGGGCGGTTGAGCCTGAGCGGGCGCCAGCGCGCACCAGGCGGCGCAGGCAAAGAGTAAAAAGCGCTTCATAACGTACGGGTTTTGAGCTGCGCAACCCTTGGTGCGAGGCCCCTGTTTTCACTCGAAAACAAATTTTCCTGAAAAAAATTCCGCTGCGGTTGAAGCAAAAAAACACTAACAGGCGGAGGTGCAGGGGGATGCAAAGAAGCGTTGCGTGCGTAGTCGGGGGGAAAGACAGAGCGCTTCGGCAGGGGTTGCAATGCTGTTTTTTTTATTGTGCTTCAGGAAGGCCTGCGCGCGCGTTGTTGCATCTCTTCGATCCATTCCAGGTAGGCAGTTTCCTGTTGTTGTTGCTGTTTGGCGGTCCAACCCAAGGTTTCCGCCATCCGCTGCGCTGTTGCCGGAATGGCCGCCTTGACCGCCGCCCAGCTGAGCAGCTCGAGCCGGAAACGCCGGGCCAGCACGTCGCGCAAGGTGAGGGCCATTTCCGACTGAGCGGCATACACGACTTCGGCTTGGATAAAAGGAAAATGGTCGGCCAGGCGCGCGCCCAGTTCCGGTTTTTCGCCAACCAAACGGGCTACGCGTTCTGCCCGGCTGCCGTAATTGCCGGCCAGGTGTGCCGCCACATCGGCCGGCAGTTGGTGGCGTTCGCGCAACTGCTGTTCTACCAGCGGACTAAAATTTTCGGCCCCTGCCAGGCGGTGGCGGATCGTACGGCTGGGCTGCTCCTTTCCGAGCCAGCGGCAAACGGCATCGACCGCATCGGCAGCCATGAGGCGGTAGGTGGTCCATTTCCCGCCAAGCAAACTGAACAGGCCGCTTGGCGCATCGCACTCCACCTCGTGGTCGCGCAGGAGGCTTTTCGTCGTTTTGCCGCGCCGGTCTTTTGCCGGGGCGAGCAAAGGGCGCAGCCCTCCAAAGCCTGCCTGGACCAGGTCGGGGCGGACTGGCTGCGCCAGGAAAGGTTGCAGGGTTTCGAGTAAAAAATCAACTTCGGTGGCCTCCAGCAACGGTTCTTGCTGCGGGTCGGGAAAAGCCTGGTCGGTGGTGCCCAGCAACAACTGTTGGTGAAACGGGATGGCGAAAACCACCCGGCCATCGGGCGTTTTGGGGATGAGCAAGGCGGTGTCGGCGCTGCCCAGCACCCTGGCCGGCAACACCAGGTGCACGCCTTTGGAAGGCCGGATCCGGGTGGGCAGAGCGGGATTGGCCAGTTGGCGCACGCCGTCGGCCTGCGGACCCGTGCAGTTGAGGAAACAGCGGGCGCGAATCGCCCAGCGGGCTTCGGCGCCGGTGGGCGAAACGTCTGCCACATGGGCCAGGCACAGGCGGCCCTTAGCGTCTTTTTCAAAACCCGTGAGTTCGGCGTAATTCAGTGCTATGGCGCCGGCTTCCACGGCGCTTTGCACCAGGGCCAGGCAGTAGCGCGCATCGTCGAGCTGGCCGTCGTAGTACAAAACAGCGCTGTGCAGGCGGGGGTGCAAGCCGGGCAAGCGGCGTCGGGCTTCCGCTGCGGAGAGCCAGCGACTGGGCGGCAGGTTGTCGCGCCTGGACGCCAGGCGATCGTACAACCAAAGTCCGATGCGGTAATACAAGCCGGCCAGCCAACTGAACACCGGCGTAAGGAGCGGCAGTGGGCGAGTGAGGTGCGGGGCATTTTCCAGCAGCGCCTGGCGCTCTTTGAGGCCGTGGCGCACTTGCCGCAGTTGGCCGAGGTCGAGGTTTTTAAAGGCTTGTTCGAGGTAGCGCACCCCGCCGTGAATCAGTTTGGTACTTTTCGAAGAGGCGCCGGAGCTGAAGTCGTTTTTTTCAATTAAAACCACCCTTAGCCCGCGCAGGGCGGCGTCGAGCGCAGCGCCGGCGCCCGAGGCCCCGCCCCCGATGATGCAGAGGTCGAAGGTTTCCGATTCCAGTTTTTGGATAAATGCCTGGCGGTTCATATGCGGAAAAATCTGACCGGGGTCAGTGGTGTTTTTTACCAAGTTCGAGTTCCCAGCGCCAGGCATCTTCGAGGGCTTGGCGCATGCTGCGCCGGGCCGTCCAATGGAGTTCGCGTTGGATTTTGGAGGCGTCGGCGTACACGGCGGCGATATCGCCCGGGCGGCGGTCGCCGATGCGGTGCGGCAGCGGTTTGCCCAGCACGGCTTCGAAAGTTTGGATCAGTTCGAGCACGCTGGTCCCCTGGCCGGCGCCGACGTTGTAAATTTCGTAACAGCATTTTTCCGGGCGTTTTTCCAGGGCGGCCAGCGCGGCCACGTGGGCTTCGGCGAGGTCCATGACGTGGATGTAGTCGCGAATGCAGCTGCCGTCGGGCGTGGGGTAATCGTTGCCGAAAACGGTGAGTTGGGAGCGCAGCCCGGCGGCCGTTTGGGTGATAAACGGCACGAGATTGTTCGGCACGCCCAGCGGTAGTTCGCCGATTTGGGCGGAAGAGTGCGCGCCGATGGGGTTGAAATAGCGAAGGGAAATGCTGCGCAGGGCTTTGCCGGCGGCGGCGGTGTCGCGCAGGATTTCCTCGCCGATTTGTTTGGTATTGCCGTACACCGAAATGGCTGGTTTTACCGGCGTGTTTTCGGTAACCGGCAACTGATCGGGCTCGCCGTACACCGTGCAGGAGGAGGAAAAAATCAGGTCGGGCGCGCCGTATTCCAGCAGCGCATCCATCAGCGCGATCAACGAACCCAGGTTGTTGCGGTAATAGCGCAGGGGTTCCTGCATACTCTCACCCACGGCTTTGCAAGCGGCGAAATGAATGGCGCCGCGGATGTTTTCTGCTTGCACTACCCGGCGCAGGGCGGGCAAGTCGTTGCAGTCTTGCGCATAACAGGGCGGCTCGTAGCCTAAAATTGTTTCCAGGCCTTTTAATACGCGTTGGTCGGAGTTGGAAAAATCGTCGAGGATAACCGGCCGGTAGCCGGCTTCCGCCAGGGCGACTACGGTGTGGCTGCCGATAAAACCGGCGCCTCCGGTCACTAAAATTGAAGGTGCCATGGGCTGTGGATATGCGGGTGTCGGGATAGAAGCCGCCGGAGAAACTATCGGCTGGCTTCAGGATTTCGGGTCGTCTTCCACGCCGATTTCGGATTGGCTGTTAGACAAACCGCAGGCGGCGCTGGCGAACAAGGTAAGAAAAATGATCAGGTACGTTTCCATGTAAAACCGGCTGGGTGGAAAAATTGATTAAATACTCAGGACCGCAAAGAAACGCCTATTTCTACGGCGCTACCTATTTTTGCCTTTAACTTTCAAACAAAACGCACAACCGGCTATTCGGCGACAAGCCGCTCTGCCGGCGCTGCAATTTTCAATTTAACCGGCATGCAACGACTAGCCATTTTCGCCTCCGGCGGCGGCAGCAATGCCCGCAAAATCATCGAATATTTTGAGGGCCGCTCTGGGGTGGCGGTGGCGCTCATCGTGTCGAACAAAGCTGATGCTCCGGTGCTGGAGCTGGCCCGGGCGCAAGGCTTGGACAGTCTGGTGCTCAACCGGGCCAGTTTTTACCAGTCGGAAAACATTTTAGAGGAATTGCGCCGCCGCCAGATTGACTTCATCGCCCTGGCTGGTTTCTTGTGGCTGGCGCCGCCCTACCTGGTGCGGGCATTCCAGGGCCGGATGGTCAATATTCACCCGGCTTTATTGCCCAAATTTGGCGGCAAAGGCATGTATGGCCAGCACGTACATGAAGCCGTAAAAACGGCCGGGGAAACGGAAACCGGCATGACCATTCATTTTGTCAACGAAATCTACGACAGCGGCGACATCATCTTTCAGGCCCGCTGCCCGGTAGAGCCCACTGATACGCCCGAAACGATTGCCCGGAAGGTGCTGGCCCTCGAACACCAACACTACCCGGAGCAGTTGTACCGCTTGATGACCGCGGCCGAACCGGGCCGGTAACGCCGCGCAAATCGTACCTTTGCCGCATGACCATCCGCAGCCTGCTCCAGCTCATCCGGATCGAGCACTGGGTTAAAAATCTGTTCGTGTTGCTCCCGGCCTTCTTTGCCGCGCGCCTCGACGAGGGGACGCTTATGCAGCGCGCCGGACTCGGTTTTTTGGCTTTTTCGCTGTTCGCCTCGGCGGTGTATGTGCTCAATGATTTGGTGGATGCGCCCCAGGATCGCCACCATCCCGACAAGCGCCACCGCCCGCTGGCCAGCGGAATGGTGCGCCGCCCGGCGGCTTGGGTGCTGATGGGCATTTTACTGGCTATCGGCGCTGCCTTGGCTTACTGGCTGACTCCAGCGCTGTTGTTGCTTTGCCTGACTTATGTGGTCATCAACGTGTTGTACAGTTTTTCCCTAAAACACATCGCCCTGGTGGATATCAGCCTGATCGGTATGGGTTTTTTGCTGCGGGTACTGGCCGGCGGCGCGGTGACGGGCGTGGCGGTTTCGCACTGGCTAATCGTGATGACTTTTTTGCTGGCCTTGATTCTGGGGCTGGCCAAACGCCGCGGCGAATACATTGTGGCCACCAAGGGCCACACCTTCCGCAAAGCGCTGGAGGGGTACAACTTGCCTTTTCTCGATGTGAGCATGACGGTTTGCTCGACGGTAGCCATTGTGGCTTACCTGATGTACTGTTTTTCGCCGGAAGTGACCAGCCGGATTGGCAGCACCAATATTTTTTACACGGCTTTTTTCGTCGTCCTGGGCATCCTGCGGTATTTGCAGCTGGCCTTGGTGTTCAACCGCACCGAATCGCCCACACGGGCCTTGTTGCGCGATGGTTTTTTGCAGTTGGTCTTGCTGGCCTGGGTCGGCGCTTTTGTCTGGTTGTTGTACGGGCGGCATTGGTTTTCAGGTATTTAAAAATTGTGCCGCGGCGCACACTACTCGATATTTTCGGTAAAGACCTTCCAGGTTTCGAAAACCTGGAAGGTCTTTACCAGTGGCGCAATTTTTAATCCGCACAGGTAAACCGCTTTAGCGCCCTACCCTTTTTCTTTTTGGGTATACGACTTGGGTAACTGAAAGTCGCGGCTGGCCGGTTGTTCGCGTTTTACTTCCTTGAGGGTAAACACG
>CAZVZH010000079.1:0-17584 GCA_964630705.1 uncultured Saprospiraceae bacterium
AGTAGGATATGGAAAGCGCGTAGCATCACCCGTGCAGGTTGTTTTGCAAAGGTAAAAAATCTTTCCCGGGGCTGATTTATAAAATTTTAGCCAGGGATTACAGGATTTTGGCCGCTTCCAACGATTTGGCGACAATGCTTACCTTGGACGGTAAAATCAACTTTTCCATGAAAAAATACCTGAAACCCGCGTTATGGACCCTGCTGGCTTTGCTTGTGCTGATCCAGTTTTTCCGGCCGGAAAAAAATTTGTCGAACGACCAATCAGGACATATCCGCGCGAAATATCCCATCCCTGAATCGGTAGAGGCCACCCTGCAGGTCGCTTGTTACGATTGCCACAGCAACTACACGCGCTACCCCTGGTACGCCGACGTGCAACCGGTGGCGGCCTGGCTGGCCAACCACATCGAGGAAGGCAAACGCGAACTTAACTTTTCCACCCTGACCAGCCGCCGGGCAGCGGTGCAACACCACAAATTAGAGGAGATCATCGAACTGGTGCGGGAAGGCGAAATGCCGCTGGGCTCGTACACCTGGACGCACCGCGACGCTATTCTGAGCGCCGCGCAAAAAGACGAGCTGATCGGCTGGGCACAGTCGGCTATTGATCAGATGAAGGCCCAGTACCCGCCCGACAGCCTGCGGTTGCGGCGCCGGTAGGGGCGACCCTCGCGGTCGCCCCCGCAGTCGCCCCCGCCTGCCAACCAACACAAACAACTGTTTTCACCATGCGCGCAACAACCATAAAATCCGACCTGGTTTTCCTGCTCCACCTGTTCGTTACCCTGCTGGCCTGGGTGGCGCCGTTTTTATTCAGCTGGTATATTCTGGTGCCGGTGTACCTGGCCGTGCTGTTGCAATTTGCCGTGTTTGGCCGCTGCCTGATGAATGCCGAGCACGACATGGACGAAACGAACGACGCCACGTTTTACTCCCACCTGTTTGAAAAAATGGGTTTGCGGCCCGACCGCGCGCGGCTGAAATTTTATGTGCGCAGGGTGATTTACCCGGTGTTGTCGGCGGTGGCTTTGGTTTGGCAGCTTGCACTGGGGATAGAACCGGTACTTTTTTAGTTTGAAGTTTGAAGTTTGGAGTTTGAAGTTTGGAGGGGTTCACTATTTCGGATGGTGGGCCCTTTTATCCCTTGGCAGTATTTGTTAATAAGGCGTTGAAACGACTTGCTTACGATCAGTCTTTGTTACCTTTGGTATAGCGCAAAACTCCAAATATTGACTCTTGAACCATCCCTCTGTACATAAATGTTGATGTACCCCGGCAGTGTCCGCCAGGCGCTTTGCCTGATTTTGCCGGAATTGTTCACCCACTAAATTTTTCAACATGAAAGTACGAAATCTGATTTTCTCGCCCCCCCCCCGACTTACAACGGGCCTATACGAAGATGTTCTGCCCAAACATTTTTCAGGCGACCTGAACGTATCCTGCACGCGTTGATCTTGCTCCTTGTGGTCAACCTGTTTTACATGAGCAACATGTTTGGGCAGACATTATTCGACATTTCGAGCGGTTCATTGTTGAATACCGAACAAACCCAAAGGTATCAGCAGATCACCCAATCGGAGCATTACGCAGCATCCCGGCTGGTTTTATTCAACTCGCTATCCGGCAGCATTAACGCGAACGGGAATTTGCAGATCGATCTGGATGCTCTCGAGCTTGAAGCCGAATGTGGAGTTTTGGAGTTTAAACCCCAATCTAGCCGCTTTATTGATGAACAAAACTATTACTACTACGGAGTTTTAACCAATGAAGATACCACCGCATGCCTGTGCTGGAGCGGCGAAGTAATGCTGGAAGCCATTGAAGGCCAGCGGTTTGGATATTTTACGGTAGGCGAGTTCCAATATGAGATTTCGACGATCGACAACGTGTTTAATGTCGTTTCTCTTCTTGATACGGCTTATTTCTCCAATAAGCAGGAATGTGTTCCAGATTCATTATTCAGTGAAGGTATTCAGCAAAATAACGGTGGAATTAACAGAGCAGGTCCAGCATGCCCTATTAGAGTGCTTTTCCTGTATACGCAGGCGGCAGAAGACCGCTTTGGGTTGACCGGGATACAGACTATGGCAAACCTCGGCATCAGTCAAACCAACCAGGCATTTGCCAACAGCAACATCACGGATGTTCGGGCGGTGAATGCGAGGATTCGGGAATGGGTTGGTTTTGATGAAAACCCCGACAATATTACTGGCGATATAATGGAACTTCAAACCTCTGCAGAGGTGGCTGTCTGGCGTAGTTCGGATTTGGCTGATGTCGTTTGCCTCATTACGAATGCGGGGTATGCTAGATTGTATGGACTATCTGGAATTATCCCTGATCCGAACGATCCGGATCTATTCATTTCAAATCTTGGCAATCCCAGGTTTGATCTGGCATACATGATAGTTGAAGGAGAGGTGTTTACGACAAAAATGACCTTTAGCCACGAACTCGGCCATATTATGGGCTGCCGGCACCAAACCTGCATGACCTATCAGACAGATGCTTGTGATGATGATGGGGATATCGAACACGGCCATGGGTGGGGCGAACGACCCAGTTGGTTATGCGGGTGGAAAAATTACAGCACGATCTTGCACCAGCTGAGAAAAAACAATACCCGGTTATTACATTTTTCTAACCCGGATGTAAGTCATAACGACCATCCAACAGGCGTTCCGGAGGACAGCAATAATGCCGCCTGGATTTCAGACGGCAATGGTTGCACGGTTTCAGAGTATATGGATGAACCCGTGGTAAATTTATCGGCTATTATTTCAGGCGAGGCTTATATCTGCCAACCCAACACGGGACAATTTTATGTCACTGCAACCGGGACAGGTAGCCCCTTCAGTTACGAATGGCAGGTTTCGGTGGATGGCATAAATTGGGGTTCAGTAGTTGGGACTTCGGCCTCGATCTCTATAAACTCAACAAATTATTCTGTCAATACGACCGTCTTTTTAAGGGTCAAAGTTATCGACGCCACGAGTGCAACGGTGTTTGCATTTTTCAATTTTGAAGTTCGATCCGGAGGTTCCGGATGCAACATGCCCCTGCAGTATATTCCGAGCGCCCACGTTGTTTGGGACATTGCACCGAACCCAGTAAAAGAGAACCTCCGAATATCCTACGAGGTTGCGGGGCAGAGTGCCGAAGTGGCTTTCCAGATAAATTCCATCTCCGGGGCTAAACTTTTACAACGCAACAGTACGCGTGCGCGGGGTAGGCACACCGAAGAAATTGCTGTAGATCACTTGCCATCGGGCTTGTTATTTATACAATTTTGGGACGGTCTCTTGCAACATCATAAACTCCTCATTAAACTTTGAAGACCATGAAACGCTTAATATATTTTTTGATGTTGCTAGGTCTCGTCATCGGGTGTACAAAGGATTCTATTTTTGACGAATACGGCTTCTATGGTCATGGATATGCCAAACTAAACGGCAAGGATTGGAACGGAAAGACAGGAGTATTTCCCAAGAAGTTTTTTTGTGGGCCGACAGATTCCTGTGTGGCGATCAAAATGCATTATTTAAATGAACACGGGGCATTAAGAGGCGATCTTACTTTTGACTTTGTCCCGTTAACAACGGGCAAATTTACCTTAAACTATGTTTGGCCTACGTATGAAGATATCCGGTATAAGATAATTTATTCTAAGTATATTTCTGATGGAGACGTTATTACGGGGGGGTACCATGTATTTGAACAAAATGACGAAAACTATATTGAAATCACCGGATTGAATTTAGAAAAGGGTGATATAAGTGGTAGTTTTCAGGCAGTAGTGGTCAGAGATTCCTTTTGGGTGCCGCAAGGATATTTACCGGATACTATTCGAATAACAGAAGGTTCTTTCTACGGGAAAATTTATCCGAGATAGCCTGGAGAATCTGTTTATATCTAAATATTTCAGAAGGGGTTCGCCATCCGCAATGGTGAACCCCTTCAAACTTCAAACTTCAAACTATCAAGGCTTCGCCTTTTTGGTTACAACCCGGCCGTCAGCGTCGAGCTGAATAATCTCCATGCCCAGCTGCTGGAGGCCCGGCATAATTTTTTCGGCGTCGCCGGCCATGAACCAACCTAGGTTGCCCGGCTGCACCACTTGCGTGGCTACGCCTTGCACGTCTTTGAGGCCGAGGGCTTGCACGCGCTGGCTGTAGGTTTTCCAGTAGTCGTCTTTGAGGCCGTATTTGACCACACTGACGGCGCTGCTATTGACGGCGGCATTGGTTTCCCACATGCCCGACATGCCCATGACCGTGTTTTGTCTGGTTTTGTCAAACTCGGCTTGCGTCATAGGTTTGGCGCCGACAAACTGGGTGACTTCTTTGATTACCTCCTGGATGCTTTCGCTGGTTTTGTCGGTTTGCACGGGCGCATACACAAAGAAGGGCCGTTGGCCGCTGGTGTTCATCAGGCCCGAGCGGGCGCCGTACGACCAGTGTTTGTCTTCGCGGATGTTCATGTTGATGCGGCTGGTGAAGTCGCCGCCCAACACGTTGTTCATCTGCTCGATCGCCGTTTCGTCGAGCTGACCGTAGGGGCGCACGAGGTGGGCCGCCAGGATCAGGCTTTGCTGGCTTTCCGGCCGGTCGATCAGGAAGATTTTCTTGCCGGCGGTAGCTGCCACCTCCGGAATCACTTTTTTCGGCACATCGCCTTTGCTCCATTTGCCGAAGCGGCTTTCGAGTTGGGCGATCAGTTCGGGCATGGTGATGTCGCCAGTGACGACGATAGTAGCGTTGTTGGGCTTGAGCCAGCGGTTGTAGAAGCCCTGCACGTCGGGCAGGCCGATGGCGGCCACACTCTCTTCGGTGCCGGTGCCGCTCATCGGGATGCCGTAGGGGTGGTCTTTGCCGTAGAGCAGTTCGGGCATGACGCGGATAACCATGCCGATCGGGCTTTTCTTTTCATTTCCAATACCGCTGATCTGCTGGTTTTTGAGGCGCTCGAGGTCGGCCGCCGGGAAGGCGGGGTGCAGCACCACGTCGGCCATGAGGTCGAGGCTGGGGCCCATCGACTGTTTGAGCGTGTTGAGGCTCACGTAGGAGTAGTCGAGGTCGGAGTAGGTGCCCAGCGAAGCGCCGAGCAGTTGCAGGCGCTCATTGATTTGAAGGCTGGTGAGTGACTGGGTGCCTTCGTCGAGCATGTTCATGGCCAGGTTGGCCAGGCCGGGGCGGCCGCCCATTTTGTCGGTGCAGTAGCCGGCGTCAAACATGAGGTTGAACACCATGGTGGGGCTTTCCGTGCGGCGGGTGAGCACCACGCGCATGCCGTTTTTGAGGGTGGCGCGTTCGATGGCGGGGAATTGCGCGTCGACTTTGGTGTCGACGGCCGGGGGCTTGCTGCGGTCGGCTTCGGTGCCGGTCACGCTGTACTCGGGGAAGGGCGTGCAGCTGAGCGTGAAACGGCCGCGGCTAAGCCATTTTTTGGCGGCGTCGTGGATGTTTTTGGCGGTAGTTTGGTTGTACCAGCGCAGTTTTTCCTGGTAAACATCGGCGCTGCCGCCGAACACCTCGTGTTGGGCCAGGATGTCGCTTTTGCCGCCGAAGCCGCCGATGCGCTCCAGGCCTTTGATGAAATTGGCGAAATATGCCGCGCGTACGCGGTTGACCTCTTCCTCAGTGGGACCGTTGGCTAGAAACTCCCGGAGGATTTCGTTGATGAGGGCTTCCACCTCGTCCATGGATTGGCCTTTTTTCACATTGGCCATCACCATAAACTCGCCGGAGATTTCGGAGGGGTTGACGAAAGCCGACACCGAAGAGCAAATCTGTTTTTCATACACCAGTTTTTTATACAGGCGGCTGTTTTTGCCGGAGGCCAGTACATCGGAAGCCAGGTCGAGCCAAACGGCCTCCTGCGTGCCCCACTGCGGCATGTGCCAGATCATCATGATGCGCTCTTCGGGCACGCGGTCCTGGTAGCTGGCGCGGATATCGTGGTCGAGCACGGGGATGTCGACGCCCGGGCGGGCGATGGTGGGGCCGGCGGGGATGTTGCCGAAGTACCGGAGCACTTTTTCGTAGGCAGCCTCGGGGGTGATGTCGCCGGCGATGACGAGCACGGCATTGGCGGCGCCGTAGTAGGCTTTGAACCACTCGTGTACGTCTTCCAGGCTGGCGGCGTTGAGGTCTTCCATTTCACCGATGACGGTGTGGCCGTAGGGGTGGTGGGGCGGGTACATGGCTTTTTGGGCGATGTCCCAGCCTTTGGCGTAAGGTTGGTTTTCGCCCTGGCGCTTTTCATTTTGCACCACGCCGCGTTGCTCGTCGAGTTTGGCCTGGTCGATGGCGCCGAGCAAGTGGCCCATGCGGTCGCTTTCGAGCCAAAGTACCTGATCGAGGGCGCCTACGGGCACGTTTTGGAAGTAGTTGGTGCGGTCTTCGCTGGTGGTGCCGTTGAGGTCGGTGCCGCCGATGGCTTCGAGGGCCTGAAAGTAGTCGGTGTTGAAGTTTTCTGAACCGTTGAACATCAGGTGTTCGAACAGGTGGGCGAAGCCGCTCTTACCCGGCTTTTCATTTTTGGAACCTACGTGGTACCACACGTTGACCGCCACGATGGGCGCTTTGTGGTCTTCGTGCACCAGGAGGCGCAGGCCGTTGGGCAGGGTGAATTTTTTGTAGGGAATGGTGATGTCGTCGGGGTTGTACTTCGGAACATCCTGTGCCTGGGCAGCGGGTTGAAATCCGAACAGACAAATGGCCAGCAGGGCCAAGGGAAAGAGTCGTTTCATGCTAATTGTTTTGAGTTGTGAAAATGGGCGCGGCAGCAGCGGCCGGCTTCGAAAAACGCGGTCGAAAATCGTGCATTGCCCCCCCGGTGGGTAAAAGTTTGGATGAAAACCGTTTTTCGGCAGGTAAATGGAATAAAAAAGGGGCAGGAGTACTGCGTCTGTCAGCCTACATTTGAGCCGTACCATGAACGTTTCAAGGATACAAAACGCGGTTTGGGAACGCCTGCCGGGCGCGCTGGCGGTGCTGGCGCTGGTTGCCGGGGCCTTGCTGCGCGTGGCGGTCTGGCTGCAAAACCGCTCCTTGTTCATCGACGAGGCCAACCTGGCGCGGAACGTTTGCGAGCGCAACTGGGCCCAGCTGTTTCTACCGCTCGACTACCAACAACACGCCCCCCCGTTTTTTTTGCTGGCGCAAAAATTAGCCGTGTGGGCGCTGGGGCCGCAGGAATTGGCCTTGCGCATTTTTCCCTTGCTGTGCAGCCTGGCCGGACTCGCCTTGTTTTACCGCATCGCCCGGAAAGCGCTGCCGACGGGCTGGCTGCTGGCCGCCGCGCTTTGGGCGTATGCTTTTTCCGATTTTTTTGTGCGCTATGCCACTGAGGGCAAGCAGTATGCCTGCGACCAGACGGTGGCCCTGGCTCTGATCGCCTGGGCTTTGTGGCAGCAGGAGCGGCCATTCCGGCCGGCTGCCGCCGCCGCGCTGGGCGCCGTGGCGATCTGGTTTTCGATGCCGGCGGTGTTGGTGCTGTTCGGCGCGGGTTTGTTTTTTTTTAAAAAATACGGGGCGGAAGGGGAGCGCCGGCAAGCTTGGCAAGCCGCCGGCGCCGTGGCTGTTTGGCTGCTGAGTTTCGTCCTATATTACGGGCTTTGCCTGCAAAAAAGCCTGGCGCTCGATCCACTGGTGGCCTACCACCGGCCCTGGTTTTTCCCCTTGCCGCCCAAAAACTGGGCGGAGCTGGCTCAGGCCCGCGACCTGCTGCTGAGTTTTCCCTACTACACCGCGGGGTTCACGGTGCTGGCGCTCGCAGTTGGCGCTGCGGGCATACTGACCGGACTGGTTCTGGCCTTGCGCCGGCGCGCGGACTGGTTTTTTTTACTGGTCCTCCCGCTGCTGACCCTGCTGGCGGTGTCGGCCCTGGGCTTGTACTCGATGATCCCGCGCATGTTGCTCTGGGCATTTCCACTGGCTCTATTGTTGCAGGCCCTGGGCTGGCAGCTGTGGTGGCAAACGGCCCGGCGTTGGTACGGGCAAGTGGCGGTGTTGTTGGCGATCGTGCCCGCGGTGGTGCTGCACAACGGTTTTTACTATTTTTTCCGGCCATTCGAAATCGAGGAAATTCGCCCTGTGCTGGAGGCCGTGCGCCGCGACTTTCAGCCGGGCGATGTGCTCTATGTCAGCCTCGAAACCTGGCCGGCCGTGGCCTTTTACCGCGAATGCCATGTCCGGCGCGCGGAGTATGGTTTCGAGGGGCGGGTCATCCTCGGCGACTGGGACGACCGGCCGAAGCCGGAAACGATTTGCGCGCCCTTTGGCCAACCGCGGCGGTTTTGGCTGGTGTACAGCCATTTGGAATCGGAAGCTGCGCGGCAACAATTGCGCGCGGATATGGAACTGGCGCAGGGCTATGCCCGGCTATTGAAAATTGTGGGAAAAACCGGGGCGCAGGGGAGTTTGTGGGAGATTAATGCCCCCATCCCTCCAACACTTCCCAGGTATGATCTCCCAGCAGGCGCACGGTAGCCAGGTGTTCGTAGGGCGCGCGGCGGCCCCATTCGCCGGGAGCGATCATGGAGAGCAGGTGCTGGCTGTCGGATTTGCGCTGGTACAGGTGGTACACATGGTGAATGACCGGCTGAAAAGGGATGTCGGCCTGGTAAATGGCCTCGGAAATATTCATGCGTTTTTGGAGCGATTTGGCCTGGTCGACCAGGGTTTCCATTTGTTGGCGGAGTTGCTCCATCTGCCGGTCGGTCTGGTCGTACATGGCGGTCATGGCGTTGCCGCGAATCCGGCCTTTGTCTTCGGGGCGGATGACGGCGCCGCCGGCCGTGTGCGCGTAGGGCAGCAGGCCGGGAGTTTCGGCGACTTTGTCTGGATCGATTGGGTTGATGAAAGCGCCTTTTTCGGAGCTTGTTTTCTTTTTTGCCATGAATATTTTCCGCTTAAACTGGTGGCCGCAATCAGGGGCAATCTGGGCTGAAAAGGTTTGAAAATTGCCGGTACAACAGCAAAAGTACATTCCTTGTTGCCGAATTCAAACCAGGACCGGGAGTTGCCGGAGCGCTCCCCAAAAGTGTAAGGTTTATTACATTTCAAATGCATTTTGAAAAAATGTGTAACCAACGCAGTTTATTTGGCTCACCAAATTTTTGGCTAATCAAACTATCTGTCATTATGCTAAAAACACGCTTAATTGCCGGGGCTTTGCTCCTGGCACAGTTGGCCTGGGGACAATCGCTCCCGCCCATCGCCCAACGGGTACAATCCGAAAAAATGACGGTTGGCGCCTTCGCCCCACGGGCCGTTTTTTCCACCGACACCCGGGATGCCCAGTCCCGCCCCGATGTCGCTCAAGCGCTCACCAGCGGCCGCTTGCTTCAACTCGATGCTGCCAGCCTGAAAGCGCTGCGCAGCGCTAATCCTGACCGCCTGGAGTTCAGCCTGCCCATGCCCGAAGGAAACAGCCTTCAACTGGAACTGGTGCGCGCCAAGGTGTTTTCTCCGGAATTCCAGGTGTACCTCGGCTCAGCGCCGGATGTGCCGGCAAAAGTCGACCTTGGGCAGCACTACTGGGGTATCGTTAAAGACCGCCCAGGCACCCTGGCGGCCATCAGCGTGTTCGACCACGAAATCATGGGCATGGTCAACACCGAAACCGAACGCTATGTGCTGGGCGCCCTCGCGAACGATGCCGACCGCACGCACGTCATTTACCGCGAACGCGACCTGCGGATGAAAAATCCGAACCAGTGTCACGCCGACCTGCTGGAAAAAATCGATACCGACACGCCGGTAGGCAACCGCTCCGCTGGCCCCGACAACTGCGTACGGCAGTACATGGAAGCCGATTACACCATTTTTCAAAACAAAGGAAGCGTAGCCAATGCCACGGCGTACATCACCGGCTTTTACAGCCAGGTGTCGCTGCTCTACGCCAACGAAAGCGTCAACGTGGTGCTTCATCACTTGCTCGTGTGGGACGTACCCGACCCCTACACCGGGCCGAGCTCCAGCAACTACCTCACGCAATTCCGCAACTACCTGAATGGCAACTACAACGGCGACCTGGCCCACCTCGTCGGATTCACCGGCGGCGGCGGCATCGCCTACCTCGACGTGCTTTGCAACGCCTACTACGGCGTAGCCTACAGCGGCATCAACACTACGTACAGTAATGTGCCGACTTACTCCTGGACGGTGGAAGTGGTCACCCACGAACTCGGCCACAACCTCGGCTCTCCGCACACCCACGCCTGCGCCTGGAACGGCAACAACACCGCCATCGACGGCTGCGGGCCCACCGCAGGATACAGCGAAGGTTGCACCGCTCCCTTGCCCACCGGTGGCGGAACCATCATGAGCTATTGCCACCTCGTCTCTGGCGTTGGGATCAACTTTAACAACGGCTTCGGCCCCCAACCCGGCGACCGCATTCGCTCCGAAGTGTACAACGCGGCCTGCCTGACCACCTGCGGCGGCGGCGGCCCCTGCACCTACGGCCCGGTCAACAGCCAAAACTTTGAAACTGGATGGGGCATCTGGACGGATGGCGGCACCGACTGCGCCCGCATCAACAATGCCACCTATGCCAACAGCGGCACCTATTCCATCCAACTGCGCGACAACACCGGTACTTCCGTCATGACCACCACCAACCAAAACTGGACGAGCTACGACGAAGTCACAGTGGAGTTTTCCTTCATTACCGTCAGTTTTGACAATTCCAACGAAGACTTTTGGCTGCAAATCTCCACCAACGGCGGTACCTCCTATACCACCGTCGGCGATTGGAACTACAGCGTCCAATTCACCAATGGCGTTCGCGGCAGTGGCTCGGTAGTCATCCCCGGCCCCTTCACCTCCACTACCCGCCTGCGTTTCCGCTGCGATGCCTCCGCCGACGACGATCAGGTGTACATCGACGACGTGGTCATCACTGGCTGCGCGGCCAGCTTCAGCCCGCAAGGCGATCCGTCGGAAAACCGCACGGAACTTCTGCCCGGCGAAGGCGAGCCGGTGTTCAGCGGCGTCCAACTCAGCCCCAACCCGGCCAACGACCGCCTCGACTTGCGCTTCAACACCAGCCAGGATGCCCCGGTGCAGGTACTTCTGCTCGACCTGACCGGTCGCGTGGTGTTCCAGCAGCAGTTTTCCACCCTTGCCGGCAACCAAAACCTCCGGCTCGACCTGAGCGCGGCGCCTGCAGGCGTGTATGCCCTGCAACTGCGCGCCATGGATCAACTGCACAGTGAAAAAGTGGTGCTGCGCAAATAATACGTTGAACTTAACCTACGGTGTGTCCAAAACAAAGCGGTCCTGCGAATGCGCATTCGCAGGACCGCTTTGTTTTGGACACACCGCCTTCGGTGGGCGGAGCAGCCCGGCGACGTGAAATTATTTTTCACTTAATTTTTTAATCAGGGAAATAGCAGGTGATGGTTTTGTGTGAAATTGCAGAGGCAAACTAAAAAACCGAATTTTAGTGCGTATGCAAAATCGCTTTTCAGGCCACTCAATTTCCATATCATGAAACTACATCCGTTTTTGTTCCTGCTCGTTAGCGGGAACCTGCTGCTCACCCTATCCTGCCGGGATGGTGAAAAAACAACACAAGAACCGGTGCGCATCGACGTACAAGCTGTAAGTCAGGAACTAGCCGATTTTGAAGCCCTCGAAGCACGGCTGCTCCAACAACCCCGCCTGCGGGAAATTTTCGGCGATCACCGGGTCAATCTAATTTCTTACCGGCCCGATAACCCTTCCGGAGAGGAAAAAGAGGACAGCGCGGCGCTTGCTGCTACTAATCTCCGTTTTTTAATGTACGACCATACCGCCAATCGATCGGTTTTGGTTTCGGCTGGGGCAGAAAAAATGGATATCGGCGCGGTTCAAACCCTGGAATTCCAACCCAAACCCAGCCGGCGCGAATGGGAAACTGCCCAGGCTGCCTTGAAAATGCGCTATCCTCCCGACTCTGTCGGCGAGGTGATCCTGTACCCGCCTATGCCAACAGTGATTACCCTCGACAATGGTCACCGTGCCGTAACCGTCGGGGTGATCAGTAAAAATCCGGGTATCCGCTCCGGAGTGTACGCTGTTGACATGAGCCGCACCGAATTTATCCAGGATATCCGGGAATTGTTCACCGGCATTGATTTTGATAAAAGCGAAAGCTACTGCGAAATTCCCGGCGTATATGATTGCAATGTCTCCAGCGCCAGCGGCAGCGTCAACGTGTACATTTATCAGGGCGGCAGCTTACTCTGGAGGTTTCGCGCCACCCGGCCGGCGGCATCGTCGGGGCATCCGGACAAAGGATCGGGAATTGAGTTGTCGCAGGTATATTACAAAGGCAAGAAAGTGTTGCACAAGGCGCACCTCCCCATTCTCAATGTCTGGTACAATTGCAGGCAAGCGCAAACGTGTAGCTGTGGCCCTTATCGCGACTGGCAGAACGAGGAAACCTGCTTTGATTGTACCGGGACCGATGTGGGTTCCTCCGGTTTCCGCATTTGTACCTCAGCGCCGCAAACCTTTGTCGATGACATGAACGATGCCGGAAATTTTACCGGTGTAGCCGTGCATGTGCATGGGCAGGAGGTAACCTTGGTGAGCGAACTGTCGGCCGGTTGGTATCGGTATGTGACAGAATGGACTTTTCATGCCGACGGTACCATCAAACCGCGCTTCAAATTTGGCGGCACGCAAAACGGTTGTACGTGCAAACTGCACCACCACCATGCATACTGGCGCTTCGATTTTGATGTACAAACCATTTCCAATAACACGGTGCAGGAACGAACCAAAAATATTTTCGGCTGGTGGTCGACGAGTAAAACGTTTACTACGGAAGGCAAATCCTTTCGCAGTGTCGAAAAATGCTGGCGTGTTGAGCACCCCGATGGTATTTGTTACGATATCGTACCTGGCCATCACGACAGCGATGGTACGGGCGATAACTGGGCTAAAGGCGATGTTTGGGTGTTGCGCTACCACTGGAACGAATTGGAAGACGGCGTCGGCTGCATCACCTGCGGCGGCATGTCTGGTTCTATCCAGGACCAGATTTTCCTGACCGGCGAAAATGTCAGCAACCAAGACGTAGTAGTCTGGTACAGGGCCAGTTTTGACCACGATGCCGGTTCTACCCACACGGGTCACCCGGAGGTTGTTGGTCCCGACTTGGTGGCTCGAGGTGGATTTTAATGCAGCAGCAATCGCTCGCAAGAAAAGGCCGGTGGTATACCGGCGTGCGCTCCTGATTTTTCAAATGGAATTTTCAAATTAGACTTTTGACTGAACCCTCTGCGTGCTAAGTCAAAAGTCTAATTTGAAAAGTTCCATTTGAAAAATTTACAGCTTCACCACCCGAACCATCAAGGCCCCGGGCGCCCCTTCGCTCGAAATTTTCAGCAGATACACCCCCGGCGCCAGCGCGCTGATATCCAAACTGGCGCGTTGGCCGGCAAAATGCAGCTGTCGTTGCAGGGCCAGTTGGCCGGCGCTGGTATACAATTCCAGGTTTAAAAATTCGAAGTGCGGCTGGGTCAGCGTCAGGCGGTCGGTAGCCGGATTGGGGTACACCCGCGTTTCTGCCAGCGGCTCGGTGGTGGCTGAAATATCGTCGATGAGGCCATTGCAATCGTTGTCGATGCCGTCGAGCACTTCCTGCGCGCCCGGGTGCACGAGCGGGTCGCTGTCGTTGCAGTCGCCGTTGCTGTTGGTATAGCCGGCGGGCGGGTCGGTCAGGCACGACACCAGCAGGGCGTCGTTGGCGCCATAGCCGTCGCCGTCGCTGTCGAGGAAGTAGATGTAGGTATCGAGGCCGTTGTCGACCTGGCCGTCGCAGTCGTTGTCGAGTTCGTCGCAGATTTCGGTAGCCGAGGGGCTGACGGTGGCATTCTGGTCGTTGCAATCGGCGCCGTTGGTGGTATAGCCGTCGGGCGGGGTGCTGAGGCAGGTGTCGAGGCTGAGGGTGGCGTCGCCATAGCCGTCGTTGTCGCTGTCGAGGTAATAGGTGAAGGTGGGCAGGTTATCGTCGGCGATGCCGCTGCAGTCGTTGTCGATGCCGTCGCAGGTTTCACTGGAGGCAGGGTGGATGGCGGCATTCTCGTCGTTGCAATCGGCGCCGTTGGTGGCGAAACCGGCGGGTGGCGTGCTGAGGCAGGTGTCGAGGCTAAAGGCGGCGTCGCCGAAGCTGTCGCCGTCATTGTCGAGGAAATAGGTGAACACCGGCAGGTTATCGTCGACGAGGCCGTTGCAGTTGTTGTCGATGCCGTCGCAGGTTTCGGCAGCGCCGGGGTTGATTCCGGGGTTTTCATCGTCGCAGTCTTCAAAGCTGTAGTAGCCGTCCTGGTCCAAATCCTGGTAAAAATAAGACTTGGCCAGGGCATAGCAGGCATTGGCTACTTTGATGCCGATTTTCCGTCCGGGGATATCGTCGAAGGGCGGGTGAATGCCGCCCCAGATGCGCGACAGGCTGGTTTGGTCGGACGCGTCGCGGTAGGTGGCCCATTGCAGGGTCACGTCTACGCTTGGCCCGGCTTCGACGCCCAGAAAACCGCTGTTGGCGGCGATATGAAACTCGCCCAGGCCGCCGGGAAAGTACTCGTCGCCAGTGATTTGCGTGAGCACTTCTGCGGCTGCGCGCGAGTAGGTAGAGTGCCCGGAAATGTAGCCGGCAAATGGCGGCGTAACAAACGTTTTGCGCTGGTAGGGCATCCAGTTTTCCGCCAGAATCCAGCCCACGCCGGCTACGTCGGTGGCGGGGTCGGCAATATTGGCGAAGCCCAGCCAGGCCTGGAGTTTTATTTTGCCCACATGCTCGCCGTTGGGGCCAGCCAGCGGGTCGGCGGCGTCAACGAGTTCGATCAGGCCGGGTACCAATTTCAGCCCGGCGGGGTGGTAGTGCGGCAGGCCGGGGTCGGAGCTTTGGCCCAGTTGGGCCATGTAGCGGATGGCGGTGATGGGCCGCACGCCGTCGTACCAGCCCTTGATGCCCCAGGCGGAGATAGCGGCATCGTGCATGGCGGCGCCCAGGGTGAAGTAGGCTTTTACGTCCCACTCCAGATCGTCGAGCAGAGGCCCCTGGCCGTGAAAGCGTTTGACGAAATTCGGGTCGTCGCTCACCTTGTTGAGGATGGAAAACCAGTGCCCGGGCGGCGTTTCCGAGCTCGGTCCGTCGGCCCAAAACTGGGCCAGCACACGGGTGTAGTCGCCCCGGGGCACGATTTGCGGCGCATACGGCTGGCCGGTGCGGGGGTTGGTGTCGCGGCCGATGCCGGGCGAGAGGCCGTTTTCAAAATCATAAAAATCGCGGTACTCGGCCCAGGTGTTGGGCAGGTTTTGCACATTGCCGATGCCGCGGGGCGAGATGTCCCACTGGACCCCGTCGAAGGGGTCGAGCTGAGCCGACCAGGCAGATACCAGGGCAAAGTGCCATTGGTAATCGTCGGAGCTGCCGCCTCCGGCAACCGTGTCGAGGAAAGGCAGCGGGCCAGGGTCGTGGTAAACTTGGTAATCGAAGCCGTTGCGCTGGAAGGTCGTGCGGTCGGCGGCGGTGAGGGCGAAGGGTTGCACATTACCCCATTCCGGACTTTGAAAGGTTTGCGTCGACGGCACCGGGTTGCCGTTTTGGTCGATGGCAAAAGCCAGGGAAAGCGGCTGCCAGCGGTTGGGGTCTTTGAGCGTCGGAGCGCCGGGGTTGGCCACCACCATGGGCGGGTTGACGGGCTGGTAGTAAAAATTCTGGTAGTTGAACGCCTCGTTGGAGCCGTCCTGAAAGCCCATTTGAAGCAAATGGAAGCCCAGGTAATTGCCCAGCGCGGCGGGGTTGCCGGTTTGGTAGCTGGTGCTGGAAAAGTTAAAATCGTAGCCCAGGGAAAGCATCAGGTTCTGAAACCGGGTGATGGTCTGAAAAGCGTTGGGCGAGTATTGGAAGCGGATAACCAGCAGCCGGTACACGGCGTAGCTCATAGCCATTTCGCGGGCGGCTTTCACGTCGGCAGGCGCGGGCACGCCAATGAACGGGCAGGTGTAACCGCCCACTGTTTTTCCAAGCAGATAGGTTTCGGCAGTGGAGTCGTAGGCCGCCCAGGCGTCGTACATCGCCAGGGCAGTGTGAAAGAGGTTGCGCGCATGCACGGGCGGGCGGGCGAAATCTTCGCGGATCGCCTGGATCAGCGCTTCATTCCACTGCCGGGCGACGGAGTGCTGGGCAGCGGCAGGGCTTAAATACAAGGTGGTAAAGCCGAGAACGACGAGTAATTTTTTTACCATGGGAAGGACCGGAAACCGGCGTTTGTTGCGGGGTAAAGGTACGGAGCCCGGTTCCCATGGGTTTTCCCGACGCTAAAATTTTCCTTTCAATTTTGACATAAGAAAAGTTTCCACCGGTCGTCCGCTTTTTTATATCCGGTCAGAAATTGGAACTTTGAACCTTGAAAAGCCATTGCGCCACTCCAATCCACTAAACGGGAACCTACTATGAAACGCTTTCTGCTCCTCCTGTCGATCATCCTCCTGCCCACCCTTGCCCCCGCCCAATGCTACACCATTCTACGCGACGATGGCATAGCCAAACTCAACGCCCAACGCTACGATGAAGCCATCGCCCTGTTTCAAGGCGCTAAAAAATGCGATGATAAGCCTATCGACGGCGACGCTAGACTGGACGCCATGATCGCCGCCGCCCGGCGCGAAGCCCTTTCGGCCGTCGAAACCCCAACCTCGACGCCGGAAGCCGCCAGTTCGCAAGCCCCATCCGACCCGACTACCACCGGCCAACTCGTGGAAAAACAAACTACCGGCGAAATCCACTGGACCACCGGCTACGTCCGCGCCAAAGGCCGCTGCATCATCGACACCCTGCGCTTCCCCAACGCCGCGCAAGCCCGGCTCATGGCCGAGCGTTGTGCCGAACTGGTTGCCAAAGCCAACCTGCTCGAAACCATGCAGGGCGTCCGCCTGCGGCGCTCCAGTTCCGTGCGCGATTTCTCCGGCCAGTCCGAAGCTATCGACGGCGCCACCGAAGGCCGCCTGCGCGGGGCCCGGCCTCTGAGCGAGCCGCGCGCCGCCGAGGGTATGGTGGAAATTGAACTGGAAGCCCCGCTCCAGCAGGTGTACGCCTGGGTAGCGCCCGAGGCGCCGGCGCCCATTGCCGGCGCTTCGGGCGGCGCTTCTGCCCAACGGCTGTACGTGTCGGGCGCCCTGGCCCTGCCCAGCCTCTTTCCAGTGCTCACCGACGCGGCGGGCCAGCTGTTGTTCGACGCCGAAGCGCGCTACCGGCAATCGGGTCGCCTGGTATTTCAGCTGGTGCAGGGCCGGCCCGCCGACCCCGCCGGCGTCTTGCAGGCCACGGCCAACAACGACAACAGCCTGCGCATCGCCGAGGCCGATTGGCCGCTGCTGCGGCAGTGGATCGAGGCGGTGGAAGCGGGCGCCGCGCCGCCGGTGGAATTGGTGTTTCCCTGAGCGATGTAGTGGTTTTTCCCGCAGATTTTTTTGGAAACTACCGAACAAACGCCCGAATAAAATCTGCGGGAAATCCGCAAAAATCCGCGTCCTCCGCGCTCCCATCCCCTGAAAAAAATCCATCTTTCTCCCAATTTC
>CAZVZH010000080.1:0-17567 GCA_964630705.1 uncultured Saprospiraceae bacterium
ATCGTTATCTCCGCTGTTGTTCAGCGTATTGGCGCCACTGGCGTCCTCGATCACGATGTGTGCGCCCGACACGGAGGCGTCGCCGATGAGCAGGCCGTCCATGTTGTTGATGCGCAGGGCAGTGGTGGCGTTTTGGGAAACGAAGCCGAACAGGTTGCCGCTGGCCGTAACGCCGGCTGCTGTGGCGCCCGGGCGGATACCGTTGAGGTAAATGGAGGGGCGGTTGTTATCGTTGCCGCAGTTGCGCAGGTTGTTGTTGAGGATGGCGTAGTCCCTGCCACCGGTGCAGTAGATGCCCGAGTACCGGGTGCTGGTCGTGCAGTTTTGGATGGTTACGTTGCTGTTGTTGGTCGAATTGTTCACCACCAAAGCCCAGCCTTGATAGCCGATGGTGGAGCTGAGGTCGACTTTGTCTACCGTGGTGTTCGATACATTGGTGAGGTAAACGGCATAGTTGTCGCCGGAGCCGGCGGCTTTGATGCCGCAGTTGTCTTCCAGCGTAATGTGCGCGCCCGCCACCGTTTGGTTGCCGATGAGCAGGCCGGTGGCGCCGTCGACGCGAAGGCCGACGCGGGTAAAACCGCCCGCATCGCCGAAGAGGTTGCCGCTGGCCAAAATGCCCGTCGGAAGGGTTTGACCGGTCACGTTGTTGAACCACAGCGAGGGCCGGTTGAGGTCGTTGCCGGTTTTTTGCAGGTCGTTGTTCTGCACCGTGTAGTCGCGGCCGCCAGTGCAGTACACCGCGGCGTACCGGTTGTTGATTTTGCAGTTTTTAACGGTCACGTTGCCATAATCGGCGCCATTGTTCACCCCAATACCCCAGCCCTGGTAGCCGTAGGTGGTAGCAGTCAGGTCGAGGTTGTCTATCGTGATGTTCGACACGCTGCTGAAATAGAGGCAGTAGTTGTCGCCCGTGCCGGTAGAAGCCATGCCACTGCCGTCTTCGATGGAGATGTGGGCGTTCGATACCGAGGCGTCGCCAATGAGCAGGTCGCGCATGTTGTTGATACGCAGTCCGAAGCGGCTGCGGTTGTTGCCGCCGGCATCGCCGAAGAGGTTGCCGCTCATTTTTATCCCGCCAGACAGGAGCCGGGCGCTGAGGCCGTTGAGGTAAATGGCAGGCGAGTTCACATCCGCACCCGTTTGCCGCAGGTCGTTGTTTTGGATGGTATGATCGCGGCCGCTGGTCGACTGGACGCCGCGCAGCCGGTTGTTGATGCGGTTGTTGAGGATGAACACCTCATTGCAGGCGTTTAGGTCGATGCCGTAACCGTCGTAGTTGGCTGCAGGGCGCGACAGGTCCAGGCTTTTAATGGTCAGGCCCGTGACATTGGTTGCGGTGAAGGTGACGAGGTTGCTGTTGGAATTGATGGTGATGAGTGGGGTGCCGGCAAATCCGGGTTGGGAGGAACCGTCGATGGTCAGGGGCTGCGTAATGGTCGGGAAGTTCGTAGTGTGGATAATCGTTTGCGCGCCGCCGCCGCCGATGTTAAATTCGATCACGTCGGCGTCGGCATTGCTGTTGGCCACGGTGATGGCTTCGCGCAGGGAGCAGTCGGCGTCGCACACGCCGTCGTTGGTGTCGGCCACTTTGGTCACCACCAGTGCGTTTTTACCCGTGCCTTGCACGGCGGCGTCGAAGGCAGCCTCGTCCGGGTCGTCGTTGGCGATGTCGAGTGTGGCGCTGCGCAGGCCGGCAGCGCCGGGGGTAAAGGTGACGGTAAAACTGGCCGAGCCGCCGGCGGGGATCGGGCTGGCCGGACTGAGCGCGCCGGCGGAGAAATCGCCAGCGTTGGGGCCGCTGAACGTAATAGATGTAATCGTCAGCGGGGCGCCGCCGAGGTTGTTGATGGTAAAACTTCGGGTGCGCGGCTGGCCGGTTTTTACCGTGCCGAAATCGGTGTAATTCAATTCGAGCGGCGCAAGCGAACCGTCTTCGATGAGGTTGAGGTTGCCCAGCAGTTCAATTTCCTGGGTGGCGGTAAACGGACAACCCGAGGGCGCTACGGCCAAAAAAGGCGTCACATCCACCGAGGCCGTCACGCCGTTGGGCGGACCCACCGGCGGCGCAGCGCCGCCGAAAAAGTTGTTTTCCGCTTTGATGGTTGCCGCTGAATTGATGGCATAAGCCGTATTTCCGGTAAACGAACATTGCTCGACGGTGAGGCCGGTGACGGTAGCGCCGACTTGCAGGCCGTCAGTGTTGAGCGACAGGTCGGAGCACTGCACCGTGAAGTTGGAGCCGGAGACGAGGTTGATGCCGTCGACCCGGTTTTGCACGGTGAGGCTGCGCAGGTTGATGTGCGAACCGCCGTTGACGTACACCCCCGTGCCGCTGGGGCCTCCGGTGAGCGAAAGCTGGACCAGTTCGATCTCGACGCGCTGGCAGTTTTCCAAATGAATGGAGCGCTGTACGGCTTCGCGGATGCCGCCCAGGGGCAGCAGCTCGATCTGCACGCCGGGCACGGTGTTGTCGCCGATAATGACGTCGTTGCTGTTTTCCAGGCGCAGGCCGTAGTTGAAATTCGGGCCGGCGAAGCTGTTGCCGCTGACCGACAAGCCGGTAGACGCGCTCAGATTAATGATGTAGAGCGCCGGCTCGTTGACAGCGGCGCCGCAACTGGTAAAGGCGTTGTTTTGAACCGTGTACCCCTGGCCGCCGGAAATATAAATGCCGGTCCGGCGGTTGCCAAACGCGCAGTTTTTCAGGCTGATACCCTGATCGAAGTTGCCGTTGTCGACCCGGATGCCCATGCCGAAGGCCGTGCCGCCGCTGCGGCTGAGGTCGACGTTGTCGACCGAGCTGGAGGCGACGTTTTTAAAATAGAGGACCGGTTCATTGCTGTTGGCGTTGTTGCCCAAGGCGGCCAGGCCGGAGGTTCCGTCTTCAAGCGTAACATTGCGGCCAACGACTGTGGCGTCGCCGATCACTACATTTTTCATGTTTTCAAAACGGGCAGCGCAGTTGGAATTTGTGCCGCCGAAGGTGTTGCCGCTGACCGACAAGCCGCCGGGCAGAGCGCCTTCCAAAACGCCGTTGAAATACAGCGCAGCGTCGGAAAGGGATGGTCCGCTGGCGCTCAGGTCATTGTTTTGAACGGTATAATCTTTGCCGCCGGCAATGTAAATGGCCGTGCGCCGCGTGCCGAAATCGCAGTTGACAATACTGAGCGTTCCGTTGCCGCTGCCGTTTTCCACACGCAATGCCAGGCCGAATTGGGTGCCGCCGGAGCGGGTGAAGTCCACATTGTCGACCACTACGTTGTCAACTTGCGACAAATACAACACGTTGTCGAGTCCGTTGCCTACCGTAGCTAATACGCCGTCTTCCAGCACGATGTCGGCTCCGCCCACGCCGGCATCGCCGATGGTAAAGGCGCGCATATCGGTCAGGCGCAAGGCGGTGTTGGCGGTAGCGCCGCCGAAGGTGTTGCCGCTCATGGCGATACCGCCATCAAAGGCGCCTTTGATCAGGCCGCTCAGCCAAACAGCTGGTTCGCTGCTGCCTATCCCGGTATTCGTCAGGTCGTTGCCGGTGATCGTGTAATCGCGGCCATTGCCGATGTAAATGCCGGTCCGGCGGTTTTGGATATTGCAATTTTTTACCGTGACATTGCCCTGGGAGTTAGAATTGTTGATCCGGATGCCGAAACCCCGCTGCGCCGGGCCGGTAAATGCCGACGACACATCCAGGTTGTCCAGGGTTGAGCTGCTGACCTCTTCAAGCAGGATGACATTATAGTTGCTGCTGGCCTCATAACCCACGGCCGTGAGGCCATTGCCGTCTTCAAGTTTGACGTTGCCACCGGTGGCAGCGTCGCCGATGTAGAGGTCGCGCATGTTTTCAAAATGCACACCGCTGCGGCTGATGTTGGCGGTGATGGGCACGTTGCCGAAGATGTTACCGCTGACCAAAACGCCGCCGGCGAGGGCGCCGGGTTCTACGTTGCGGAAATCGAGGGCAAAAGCCTGGGTATCCCAGCCGCTGTTGGTAACGGTGTTGTTTTGCACAGTAAAGTCTTTTCCGCCTGCGCAATAAATACCCCGGTAACGGTTGTCGGCCTTGCAGTTTTTAATAGTAACCGTACTGTTGCTGGCGCCGTTGGCCACGATTATTGCGTAGGAGTTGCTGGCGCCGGCGGTGACTTTGGAGCAGTCTACATTGTCGATCGTGACGTTGGTGACGCTGCTCAGGTACAGCGCGCCCTGGCTATTGTAAGTGCCGCCGACGCACTGGTTGAGGCCGCAGTTGTCTTCCAGCACGATGTTGGCGCCGATGACGGACGCGTCGCCGATGAGCAGGTCGCGCATGTTGCTGATGACTACGCCGCGGTGGAAATTGGGCGTTCCGAAGGTATTGCCGCTGGCCGAAATGCCGCCTGGTAGCGCCCCGGCGGCGATGCCGTCGAGTTCCAAAGCCGGCTGGCCATCGCCGCTGCCCACCATATTGTTGCCGGTGAGGGTATAGTCGCGCCCGCCAACGATCCAGATGCCGCGGCGGCGGTTGCTGGCCAGGCAATTCTGGATGGTGACGTTCATATTGGTGCTGCCATTGGCCACGCGGATCGCCCAGGAGTTGCCTTGCCCGGGAGTGGCTTTGGAACAATCTACGCTGTTGATCGTGATATTGCTTACCGTATTGAGGTAAATGGCGCCGCGGCTGTTCACGTCGTTGCCGGCAATTTGATTGAAACCGCTGTTGTCTTCGATCTTGATGTGCACGCCGGTTGCCGCGTCGCCGATCACGAGGTTGTTCATGCGTTCGATGTAGAGGCCGTGGTTGCTGACGGTGGCGCCGTTGGTGCCGAAGGTATTGGTGTGCGCGAGCACGCCGCCCGGCAAGCTGGCTTCGCTGATATCGGTCAGGCTGAGGGCTGCTTTGCCGTGTTCGCCGCTGCCGCGCAGGTCGTTGCCGGTAACGGTGTAATCAACGCCGCCCTCGATGCGGATACCGGCACCGCGGTTGCGGGCGTCGCAATTTTTGATGGTGATGTTGCCGAGCGGAGTGTTGGCATTGTTGACGTAAATGCCGTGCGCGTTGGGCACGCCGCCCGGGCTGTACGAGGCGTCGATACTTTCGACGGTAATGTCGCTGACCCCGACCATGTACAGGGCCGACTCGTTGTTGCCGTTTCCTTCGATCGTGTTGAACCCGCTGCCGTCTTCAATTTTAATGTGTTGACCCGTAGCGGCATCGCCGATCACCAGCTGGGTCATATTCTGCACCAGCAGGCCGCCACGGCTGGTCACCCCGCCGAAAGTACCCCAAAGGTTGCTATGCACCAGAACGCCGCCGGGGATGGCGCTTTCGCCGATGCCGATCAGCGAGAGGGAAAAAATATTTTCGTCGCCGCAGCCGCGCAGGTCGTTGCTGGTGATGGTGTAGTCTTTCCCGTCGGAGCAGTAAATGCCCATATAGCGGTTGCGCACAGCGCAATTTTTTACGGTGATGTTGCCGTTGGCGCCGCCGTTGTTGAACCGGATGCCGAGGCTGTTGGTCTGGCCGCCCAGGGTATTGGAAGCATCCACGTTATCGACGACGATGTTCGACACATTGGTAAAGAGCAAGGCGCCGCGGTTGGTATTGGTTCCGCGAACGGCATTCAGGCCGCTGTTGTCTTCGAGTTTGATGTGCACGCCCGTGCTGGCGTCGCCGATGGTCAGCTGGGTCATGTTCGAAATTTTCAGGGCGCCGTCGCTTTCAATATTACCCACGGGGTTGCGCCCCCAGAGGTTGCCGCTCATGAGGATGCCGCCGTCCAGGCTGCCTTCGGTGAGGTTGCTGATTTCCAGCGCGTAACGGTCGTTGGCGCCCGACCCCCGAAAGTCGTTGTCCTGCACGGTGACATCTTTGCCGTTGGCGATGGAAACGCCGCCTTCACGGTTTTTTATCGAGCAGTTTTTAATCGTCAGCGCGCTGTTGTACACCTGGTTGGAAACCACGATAGCCCAGGAGTTGCGCTGGCCGCCGCCCGACCAGGAAAGGTCGACATTGTCGATAACGATGTTGTTCACCGTAATCAGGTAGAACAGGTACTGCCCATTGTCGCCGTGGGCAGTCATACCGCTGTTGTCTTCGATCACAATATGCGCTCCCGCTATCGAAGCGTCGCCGATCAGCAGGTTGTTCATGCTTTGGATGCGGAAACCCTGGCGGCCGGTGCCGCCGTATTTGTTGCCGCTCACGGCGCCTACGGCCAGGCCGCCGTCGGGGATATTGAGCAGATGGATCGCCGGGTTGTTCGTATCCTGGCCGCTATTTAAAAAGTCGTTGTTTTGGATGGCATGGGCCTGTCCGCCATTGATGACCACGCCCCGGGCGCGGTTGCGGATAAAGTTGTTTTCCACGACCGTTTGGTTGCAGTTGGTGAAGGCAACGCCCGTGCCGTTGAAGGTCGAGTTGTACGACAAATCCAGCCCTTTGATGGTAATGCCGGTCACGCCGGTGGCCTGAAAAACCGTCTGGTTGGCCAGAGCCGGCCCGATTTTTACATAGGTCGACTGCGTGCCCGACACGAAGCCCGGCTGGGTGGTGCCGTCGATGACGACCGGATCGGTAATGGCCGGCAAGTTGGAAGTATTGGCTATCGCAGGCCCTACGCCCGGAATGTTGAACTGAATCACATCCGCGCCGGCATTGGCGTTGGCGTCTAAAATGGCTTGCCGCAGGGAGCCGGCGCCACTGTCGGCGGCATTGGTGACGGTGTAGGTGGTCGCGCCGAGCTGCGGCAAGAAAAAACCAAACGCCAGCCAAAGGGTGCAGGGCAGTAAAATGGGTAACCGTTGTTTCATGAAAATAGCCTTTTGTAATGTTGTATTAAACCAGTAGCCGGCCCGGCCGCCGCTTCCAGACAAGTTCATGTCTGCGGTTGCCCAACCAGCAATGGAACCAGGCAACATGCCCGGCCTACGGTTTTTGAAAAAATTCCGGTTTGGAATACCCGCCTGCGGCGGAAACAAAGGAGAGCGAAACAGCTGAGGATCAGCGCCAGACGCTCACGAGTCATACGGATTAAAAACGCGATTAAAAAATTTCGACTTCGCAAAAGTCAATGCTTTAATGTCAAAACCGGTTAAAAATCAAGCTAAAAATCCGTTTGGGGAAGCTGAAAATCGGCTCAATTTTACTTCAAGGCATTTTGGGGCTGTTCCGGGTACCTGCCCGGCAAAGGATTGGCCGTATGGCTCTATCCTTCGGGAATGCCGCCTGTGCCGTTTCGTCAGCGCATTTCAGCCGGCGATTTCCCGAAACGTTCGCGGTACAACCTCGACAAGTAGTCGCTCGTACGAAAACCCACGGCTTCAGCCAGCTCCCGCAGGTTGTCGACCTGCCCGGTTTCCAGGAGCACCCGGGCGCGTTGGAGTCGGATTTCCTGTAAATATTGGTTGACCGACAGCCCAGAGGTTTCGCGCAGCCGGCGGTACAAACTGGCGCGGCTCATGCCCATCAACTCGGCCAGGTGGTCGACATTGAACTGGAAGTTGGCCAGGTTTGCAAGGACACAGGTTTCGAGTTGGTGCACCCAGGCATCTTCCGGCGTCGCCGGCATTTTTGCTCCGGAAGGCTCAACTATTTCTGCCCATTCCCGGCGGGAGGCCTGGTTGCGGAGCGCATTTTCGATACGCGCCAACAACTCCTCTTCGGAAAATGGTTTGAGCAGGTAATCGTCGACCCCGGTCCGAAAGGCCCGCAGCCGGTCGCCCAGTTCAGCCCGGGCAGTGAGTAAAATTACCGGCAGGTAGCGCCAGCGGTGGTGCGCGCGCAGCTGTTCGAGCAACTGAAAACCGTCCATCAACGGCATCATCACATCCGACAGAATGAGTTCGGGCAGCCGATCGGTTTTTTGCAAATACTCCAGGGCCGCCTGCCCGTTTTCTGCAAAAACCGGTTGGTAGTCGCCGGATAAAACCAGGTGCAGAAATTCGCGCAGATCGCCGTTGTCTTCCACGACCAACAGCTGCGGACCCTCGGGCCCGGGCGCCGGGCGTTCGGAAGTCGGCGCAGGCGAAAAACCGGGCCGGGTATGCCGGCTTCCGGGTATTATCGGCGCTGCCGAATCGGCAGAGCACTCCCGCACGGGCAAGGCCAGATAAAAAATACTGCCCTCACCCCACGCGCTCTCTGCCCGGAGCTGACCGCCCATCAACTGCGCCAGTTCGCGGGCCAAAGCCAGGCCGATACCTGTGCCGCCTTCGATTTTAGCTTCGGGGTATTTGGACTGGTAGTACAAGTCGAAAATATGCGGCAAATCGGCGGAATGAATACCCGGACCGGTATCGCGCACGCTCAGGAGCAGTTCGTCTGTCTGCTGTTCAGCACGGAGGACAATTCGGCCGCCCGCCGGCGTGAATTTGAGGGCGTTGCCGAGCAGGTTGTTCAGAATTTTCAGCAGTTTGTCCCGGTCCAGTTCCAGCGTCCAGTCGGGTGCTGCATGGTAGTCGAACGCCAGCTCGATTTGCCGGCTTTCCGCCAGCGGCTGGAAGTTTTGCACGGTTTCTTCGAGAAAATCGACGAGCCGGGTGGCTTGTTCGCGCAGTTCGGCGCCCGCGCTTTGCAACCGGCTGAGGTCCAGAATTTCCTGGACAAACGTTAGCAGCTGCTGGGCGTTGCGGTGGGCCGTTTGCAGCGCCCGGGCGGCGCCCGCGTTCAGTCCTTTGTTTTTTAAAACCTGTTCGATCGGGCCGAGAATCAGGGTGATCGGCGTGCGCAACTCGTGGGATACATTGGCAAAAAAGCGCGTTTTCAGCCGATCCAGTTGTTGAAGTTCGGCGGCTTGCCGTTCGATCAGCTGGTTTTGGTGGCTCAGTGCGCGCTTGCTTTGTCGCTGGATGTACCAGGCAAATAGGCTACCGACCGACAACAGCGAGACCAAAACGATGATGGAGTAGAGCAAGCGCCGGGTGCGTTTTTGTTCATCCAGTAAGACGCGCTGGCTTTCCAGTTGCAATTCTTTCTCCCGGGTGCGGAGTTGGGTTTCCCAACTCGCCAGTTGATCGGCATTGCGGCGCATATAATCCGATCCGATCTTCCGGTAGGCTTTTTCCAGGTATTGAAACGCTTGTTCGCGGTTGCCGCGCAGTTTTTCCAATTGATACCTTGCTTCATAAAGTTCTTCCTCGCTCAACTGGGCAATGGCGGCTGCCGAATCGAGCGCTGCTGCCGCCCGATTGGCCGCTCCGGCGCTCAGATGCAGGGAAAACAACTGCCAGTACAAATTTTCCACGGTAGCCGTGTCGTGCAGGGCTTGTCCGATCTGGAGTGCTTGGCGGAACAACACTTCCGCTTGTTGGGGCCGACCGGTCTCAGCGGAGAAAATGGCGAATTGAATTCCCAACCGCATGCGTTCATCGGGCAACTCGAATCCCAACAGCAGTTGGGCCGCAGAATCGAGGTAGGCGAGGAATCGGTCGTTGCGGCCCGCCTGCCCGTAGTTGTCGGCCAGCGCCAGCAATTGCCGGACGGTGAAAACCGTATCCTTGAGTTCACGGGCCAGCGCCAGCGCTTCTTCGTGGTAAGGCACGGCTTGGAGCGAGGCGCCCAGAAAGACATCGCGGCAAATGGCGCCGGTCAAGCCCAGGGCTTTCATTTCCAAACGCTTGTCGCCAGCGCGCCGGGCAATATTCAAAGCCTTTACCGCAGCCTGAGAGGCTTCCGCGAACCGCTGCTGCCGCATAAAAGCGCCCGCCTGATCCAGCGCCGGCCATCCCGGCCCCTTGCTGTTTTCCTTCGGGGCGGCGGAGCGGAGGGGCGCCGCCGGTCGGAGCATCATTTTTTCCAAACGATGGAATACCTGTTCGCGCAAGCCCTCGTCGAAACCCGTTTCTTCCACCGAAGGCCAGTGCGTGTAAACCGAATCCTGCGCCGCTAAGGGTTGGCTACAGCAGGCCGCCAGCCCGACACGCAGGAACAGGATTTTCCAGTGTACTACCGTTCGCATTTCCCGGGCAAGATAAAAGAAAAACCAGGTAAACAACCGGGCGCACTTAACCCGGAACAATTGACTGTTAGCCTTTCGTCAGGGGCCAAACGCCAAGCCGCCCCTGCTCCAGCCAGCGCAGCCAATAACTGCCCGGCGGCAAGCCTTCAGTATTCAGAAAAAATGCCGTGCCGGCTGCTGGCTGTTCCAACACCACTCTACCCACTGCATCGAGCAGTTGCACCCGCGCGCCGGCTGCCGGCAACCGGTCGATCTGAAGGTCGATCCTGCTGACAAATGGATTGGGCCACACCCGCACGTCGGGCAGCGCCGCTTCCTGCGCGTTCGAACAGATTTCCACGACCACACCCAAGCCTGCCTGGCCTGCGCAGCCGTTTTGATCGGTAAAATCAGCCAGCACGATTCCGGCACCAGCGGCGTTCCAGCTCACCCGAATTTCGTTGGGCCCCGGCCCGGGCATCGACGTTCCGTTCGAGGAAACAAACCAGTTGATGTTGCCGACGGTGGCCGGCAAGGCGTACAGCCAGGGGCTGGCCGAGACGCAGGCCGAATCGGCGCCGGAAATTTGAGCGTTGGAGGGCAAAAATTCCTCCACCACTATATCCTCTGAAAACATGCAGCCCAGCCGGTCGAAATAATACACTTGATGCGGCCCGGCGCCGGCGGCGAAGGACAAGGAGGGGTCGAGAAGCGGGCTGTTGTCTACGGCAAATTGGTATGGGGCGCCATTTCCGCCCTGGATAAAATCTATCCGAAGGTCCACGGTTTCGCCGGGGCAAGCTTTGCCGAAGGGTTGGAGTTGCCCTTGAACCGGGCCGGGTTCGGTCAGCACAAAACTTGCCGTGCTGGTTTGCCCCGCACCGTTGGTTATCGTCACGGTATAGGTTCCGGCGATCAGGTTAGCCAGGTCTTCCGTATTTGCACCGGTCGACCACTGGTAGCTGAAGGGCGGCAACCCGCCGTCGAGGCTCAGGTTGAGCGCACCGTTGTTGTCGCCAGAGCAGGTTGGGAAAGTCGGCACAATGCCAATCGCCGGCGCGGTGCAAAACAAGCCCTGGGCAGAAGGCACTGATACGTTGTCGATGGTAAAGGTTTCGGCATTGGCATTGAGGTACCCGCACACGCGAATGCGCAGCGTGACGCCCACGGAAGCACTGACCGTTATGGTAGCCGAACCTGTTTGCCCCGAGCCTGCGGCATTCGCGAACACCACCGTGTGTGGGGTCAGCCCGCCGCCGGCCTGGTTGGGCACGGGTGTCCAGGGGCCGTCGTTCAGGCTGTACTCCACGTCGATGTGGTCGGCCACGAGGTCCTGTGGGTTCGGCCCCGCCGGTTCGGCGTCGAAGCCGTCCCAGGTCAGGTCGAGGCTGAACAGTGTGCCCGAGCCGTTGTAGTTGATTTTGAGCAGCGGACTTTCCCAGCACACTTCCTGATCGAAGTCGCGGCCGAGCAGTTTGCCGTCGATGGTGTGGAAAAAGTCCTCAGCGTCGATGCCGGTCAGGGCTTCGAGCCCATAGATCGTCCAGTTGACGCCGACAAAATTGTGGTTGGTGCAGCTGGTGGCCTGCATGCCCGTGCACGTCGAGCCCTCCAGCAAACCCTTGCCTGCCACGCTAAAGGTTTCCAGGTAAGCGCCGGAAGGGGCCAGGCCGACGGTGGCGCTCACCACGGCGGTGCAGGCCAGGGCGTCGGTGATGGTGGCGGTGTAGGTACCGGCGGCCAGGCCCTGGCGGTCTTCGCCGTCGTTCAGGCCCGGCAGATCGCTCCAGTTGATCAGAAACGGCGCAGTGCCGCCGCTGAGGATGAGGTCGATGGCGCCGTCGTTGGCGGGCGTGCAGCTGAGCGGCCCGACGTCGGCTACTGCCGACAGGGTCGGTGCGGCCGGTACGGTGGCGCTGGCTGTAGCGGTACAGTTGCCCCCATCGGTGACGGTGACGGTGTAGGTGCCCACAGGTACCCCGGCGAGGTCGGGTGTGGTCGCACCGTTGCTCCAGGCGTAGCTGTAGCCGGGCGTGCCGCCGTTTGCGGTGAGGATGACGGCGCCGGAGTTGGGGCCCAGGCAGCCCACCGGGATCACTGTAGTGCTCAGCACGGGCGCGGAGCAGCCGGTGGTGACCCCCGGGGTGGGCACGGCCACGTTGTCGATGCGCACGACTTCGGCATTGGCATTGGTGTTCACGCAAATACGGATGCGCAGGTTGCTGCCGCCGGTAATGCCCGTGACCGTCACGGTGGTGGAACCGGTAAAAGGCGCGTTGGGCGTTCCGACTACGTAACCGATGGTGGCGCAAGCGCTGCCGCCCACCTGATTGGGTACCGAAACAAAGGCCCCGCCGTTGACGCTGTACTGGACGTTGATGTAGTCCAGGCCCGCATCATTGCAAGGGTTGCCCAGCTGATCCGTGTCGAAACCCTCCCAACTTAATTCAACGGAAAGCGTGACCAGGCCTGCCGCGCTGGTGTTGAGCAAGGGGCTTTCCCAGCAAACGGCCTGGTCGAGGTCGATGCACTCGAGTTGGCCGGTGGCAGTGGTTTGAAAATAATCGCTGGAGTCGCGGCCGAACAGTGCCGGCGGCTGATTGGCCCAGGCGCTGAGCACCCAGTTGACGCCTGTGAAGTCGTCGTTTTGGTTCAGCAAATAACCTTTGTTGGGTGTGGAAAAGGTTTCGAGGTATTGGGCGGAAAGGCAGGTAGACGCCAGGCACAGGGCGAGCGCCGGGAGGATTGTTTTCATAGACCGTTTTTTTGTTCGGTTAAAAATCAGAAAATAGGTGTCGAAACCAAAGCTACGAAAAAAAGCCGGGGCTGGCCTTTGTTTGGGCAAATCCAGTTTGAAAAAAAATGGTTTTTGAACCGAAGTCGCAACCCGCCCGCGTAGCGTAGTTTCCCGCAGAGTGGCGCAGATTTATTTCTTTTCAAAAATCGCCACACAGCGAAACACCCGCCCCGCCGGGTCGGAATAGCGCCCCGAAATTTTACGGTCGTATTGCCCGGCGGCGGTGTACTCAGGCAGCCAGTATTTTTCCTGGCGCGGTTTGCGCTGCGCCAAATCGCCGGCTTCGGGCAATTGGTAGCAGACGCGGTAGGCATCCGCCGGGTCGGCGCGGTCGTAGCGGCTCCAGTAGTCGGTGTTGCAGCTGCGTTTGTCGCGGTTCGACTTCATGCGGTTGACCGCCATGCTGCGCCAGGCGCAGTACAGTTCGGCCTGCTCGCGGCTCAGGCCGGCGATGGGGTAATCCTCGAATTCCGGGTTGCGCCACAGAATTTTCCCGTCGAAGCGCACAGTCGTGTCGCGCGGCAGGAGCCGGCGGTAGGTGTCGGGTTCGTTGTTGGCCTGGTACCAGTACAGGCATTCGTAGTAGTCGATGTGGCGGATCAGGTTTTTGTCCAGAAAGCGGTTGGCGCCGATTTTTTCGGTGCCGGGCGGGGCTGGGAAATCGGCCGGGTTGGGCAGGAGGCTCAGAAAAGCCAGGCAGAGGAGGCAGGTTTTTAGCATGTGCCGAAGGTAGAGCGCGACGAGGGTATTCTGGATTTATCCAGATAAAAAATATAAAAGGGAAACCGGGAATAGTCCTCACGATGTGTTATTTTTTTTGAGAGTGTTCGCCCAAACCTTTCAGCACATTTTCAATCAACTGATTATTTAGGCGAAAACCTACCTCGATTAATTTTTCAAGTTCAGGTTTTACGAGCCTAATTATCCCACGTTTTTTGGCTTCAATTAACACGCCAAGAATACCTACAATTTTTACCCCATAGGAATCTGCGATCAGTCGGCCCTTGTACTCGTCGATGATCAGGAACTCCGCGTTTTCTTCGACTGCCAAGGCGATAGATTCCGCTTCGCCGAGGTCAAGTTCTTCCAAAAGATCAACTACCAGGTGCTGGTTTTTTGGCGCTTTCACTTTAATCCAAACCAGACGTTCAATTTCAAATTCCTGTTCCGGAAGCAAATACAATTCGCGCTGCACTGCGGGTGTGATCGTAATTTCACCAAAAATCTGGTGTAAAATATCTATCGACCCAATTTGAAGTAGGTTGGAAATAGAGGAAGTGTCACTAACGATAATCATGAGTTAGCGCCAAGGTTTTCCAAATCTTTCCTCAAATCCTCCTCTGTATAATGAATGTAGATATCGCGTTTCGCGAGTTCCTTTTGAAAACTGATTTGGTCTAAGCCGGCCAGTCGTCGCGCTTGCCCCATGCTCATCCGCTTTTTGTCGTACAAGTAGCAGGCAAGGTCGATCAAAAGTTCCCCCGCCGAAGTCTGGGCTTTTGCTAGTGTATCGTCTGTGATGATCAAAGCCATATATTCCTGATTTTTACCCGCAATTTACTACCAATTACTAAAACACGATCTCCCGCCTCCAAGTTTCCCAAAATTCCCGTACTTAGCCCGCAAACAAAACTACGCTCATGCGCGCTCTTTCACTCCTCTGTTTCGTCCTGTTCCAGCTCCCGGCCCCGGCCCAACAACGCAAACCCGCCCCCGTCCCCAGCCCGTACCCACCCCCCATCGCCGAAACCACCTACAACGCCCTCGAATGGCGTTGCCTCGGCCCGTTCCGCGGCGGCCGTTCGGCAGCCGTCACCGGGGTGGCCGGCAAGCCCAACCTCTTTTATTTCGGCGGCACCGGCGGCGGCGTCTGGCGGACCACCGACGGCGGCCGCACCTGGGAAAACATCTCCGACGGCTTTTTCGGCGGCTCCATCGGCGCTATCGAAGTGGCGCCTTCCGACCACAATGTGCTCTACGCCGGCGGCGGCGAAGTGACGGTGCGCGGCAACGTCAGCTCGGGTTCGGGCATGTGGCGCAGCACCGACGCCGGCCAGACCTGGAAAGCCGCCGGACTGCCCCGCAGCCGCCACATCCCCCGCATCCGCGTACACCCGACCAACCCCGAGCTGGTGTACGCTGCCGTGCTCGGCGACCTCTACCAGTCGTCCGACGAGCGCGGCTTGTACCGCTCCAAAGACGGCGGCAAAAACTGGGAACGCATCCTTTTTGCCAATGCCGACGCCGGCGCGGTCGACCTCTGCATGGACCCCACCAACCCCCGCATCCTCTACGCCAGCACCTGGCGCGTACGCCGCACGCCCTACAGCCTGAGCAGTGGCGGCTCCGGCTCCGCCCTCTGGAAAAGCACCGACGGCGGCGACACCTGGACGGAACTCACCCGCAACGACGGGCTGCCGCAAAAAGACACCATCGGCATCATCGGCGTCGCCGTGTCGCCGGCCAACCCGCAGCGCGTCTGGGCCATCGTAGAAGCCGAAAACGGCGGCGTGTTCCGCTCCGACGATGGCGGTAAAAAATGGTCTAAACTCAACGACGACCGCAGCCTCCGCCAGCGCGCCTGGTACTACACCCGTATTTATGCCGACACCCGCGACGAAGACAAGGTATATGTCGTCAACGTCGCCTACCACGTCTCGAAAGATGGCGGCAAAACCTTCAGCGCCAAAAACGCCCCGCACGGCGACCACCACGACCTCTGGATCGCGCCCGACGACCCGCGCCGCCTCATCATCGGCGACGACGGCGGCGCGCAAGTCAGCTACGACGGCGGCGACACCTGGAGCACCTACCACAACCAGCCGACCGCGCAATTTTACCGGGTGACGACGGACGGCGATTTTCCGTACCGGATTTATGTGGCGCAACAGGACAACAGCACGCTCCGGATTCGCCATCGAACCGATGGCGGTTACATCACGGAAAGCGACTGGGAATCCACCGCCGGCGGCGAATCGGGCCACATCGCCGTCGACCCCAACAACAACGACATCGTGTACGGCGGCTCCTACCACGGCTACCTCACCCGCGTCGATCACGCCCGCCGAACCAGCCGCACCATAAACGTCTGGCCCGAAGACAACATGGGCCACGGCGCCGAAGACGCCCGCTACCGCTTCCAGTGGAATTTTCCCATCTTTTTCTCCCCCCACGACCCGCGCAAACTGTATGCCGCCTCCAACCACCTGCATCTTACTACCGACGAGGGCCAAAGCTGGCAAACGATCAGTCCCGACCTGACCACCAACGACCGGGAACGCCAGAAATCATCCGGCGGCCCGATCACACAAGACAACACCTCGGTGGAATACTATTGCACCATTTTCGCCGCCTGCGAATCGCCCTACGAGCCCGGACTGCTCTGGACGGGCAGCGACGACGGCCTGGTGCAGGTCTCCCGCGACGGCGGCGCCAACTGGGCCAACGTCACCCCGGCGGCGCTGCCCAAATGGTGCATGATCAACAGCGTTGAGCCCGACCCTTTCCGCAAGGGCGGACTTTACCTCGCCGCCACGTCGTACAAATCGGGCGACTACCGGCCTTACCTGTTCCACACCGCCGACTACGGCCGCAGCTGGCGCAAAATTGTCGACGGCATCGCCCCCGAGCACTTCACCCGCGTGCTGCGCGCCGACCCCAAGCGCCGCGGCTTGCTTTACTGCGGCACCGAAGCAGGCATGTACCTCAGCTTCGACGACGGCGCCAACTGGCGGCCGTTCCAACTCAACCTGCCCATCGTGCCCATCACCGACCTGGCAGTGAAAAATGACAACCTCATCGCTGCCACCCAGGGCCGCAGCCTTTGGATGATCGACGACCTTACGGTGCTCCACCAGGCGGAGGGCGTTTTTTATGGAAAAAACCTGCACCTGTACCAGCCCATGCCCAGCTACCGCATGGGCGGCCGCCAGGGGCGTAATCTGAAAACCGCCGGCGCCAACCACCCCGGCGGCGTCATGATCCATTTTTATTTAAATGGAAAACCCGGCGAGAAAGACACGCTGACCCTCGAGATTCTCGACGCTGCCGGCGCCGTGGTGCGCAGTTTTTCCAATCAAAACAAAAAGGAAGACAAACTCAACGAGCTAAAAGCCGGCGGCAACCGCTTTGTGTGGAACCTCCGCTACCCCGACATCAAAAAATTTGACGGACTCATCCTGTGGTCCTCCGGACTCGGCGGCCCCACTGCCATGCCGGGCAATTACCGGGTGCGGCTTCGCCTCAACGGCGCCGCGGAAGAGCAACCCTTCACCCTGCTGCCCGACCCGCGCTCTGAAGCCCGGCTGGAGGATTTTGCGGCGCAATTTACCTTCGTCAAAGCCTGCGCCGACAAACTCTCGGAAATGCACACCGCTATCGGCAACATCCGAACCATCCGCAGCCAGCTGAACAGCCTGACCGGCCGCTTGCCCAAAGACGAGCGCCTGCAACCGCTGCGCGACCAGGCCAAGGCCCTCGATTCGCTGATGACGGCCGTGGAAACCACCTTGTATCAAACTAAAAACCGCTCGGGACAAGACCCGCTCAACTACCCGGTGCGCCTCAACGACAAACTTGGCAACCTGATGGAAGTGGCCGCCGACGGCGATTTCCCACCAACCGAACAAGCCATGGCCGTGAAAAATATGCTCTTCGGCCTCATCGACGCCGAACTGGGGAAATGGAACGCTTTGCAGGAAAACGAACTGCCGGCGCTCAACCGGTTGATCCGCGATTTGGGCGTAGACGTGCTGCGCGTCCAGGAAGAGAAGTAAAGTCAAAATGTAAAATGTAAAATTTTTTTAGACTTTGGACACCTCCGGTGCCCACATAATTGAAGTTCATTGAAAAAG
>CAZVZH010000081.1:0-17414 GCA_964630705.1 uncultured Saprospiraceae bacterium
AGCAGAAAATCGCCTTCGTAGTTGGTGATGGTGCCGCCGCCGATATTGACCAGCGCGACGGCCGCTCCGATCAGCTCCTCGCCGGTATCATTGTCCAACACTTTACCCCGGATGTTGATTTGAGCTTGGGTAGCGTTGGCGCCCAGTAGCAGGATTAAAACGACGACACTGAAAATCTTGTAAAATGGCTTCATACACTTGTTGAATTCGTTTTCAGATAATATTTTTTGCACGTACGCTTTTTCAAAAACTCTGTTTGCCTCGCAAAAAAAGCAATAAAATTTGATTCGGGTTTAAAATTACAGAACCCGTTCGAAGGTCGGAGGATTCAGCAAAGAAATAAATTTTCCAGTCCACATATTCGGTCAATTGCCGACAGTCGGCCCAAGAAAATTCAGGTGCCGGGCTTAAATCTGCAGTAAAAAATCCACCAGGTTTTCTTCGTTGTTCAAGTTGAGTTTGCGGCGCAAGCGATAACGGCTCCCTTCCACGCCGCGCACAGAGATGTTCATCAGGTGCGCAATTTCTTTGGTGTTCAGGTTCATGCGCAGGTAGGCGCAGAGGCGGTAGTCGTTGGGGCTGAGTTGGGCATACTTTTCGCGCAGGCGTTTGAGAAAATCGCCGTGTACCTCGTCGAAATGCAGGGCAAACTGCTCCCAGTCCTGGTCGGTGCGCTCGTCCATTTGCAACAAACGCAGCAATCGCTTTACATCTTTTTGCAAATTTTCGGGCGATATTCCGGGTTGAAGCAAGCGTTCGAGGCCCTCCTGCACGCCGGCCATCATCTCGCCTTTTTGCACCAAATGCATGGTTGCCAGGGCAAGTTCCTGGTTTTTATGCCGGATTTCAGCTTCAAGTTTTTCATTTTGCAGGTGTACGAGCGCTTGCTCGCTTTTTTCTGCGCGTTGGCGCTGCGCAGCCTCCTTCTGGAGGTGCTGCTCGGTAAGCGCTGCTTTTTCCCGTTCGAACCGGCGGCGCTGCCCGCGCGCCAAGGCGACCAAGCCTGCCAGGGCCAGCAAGCCGTACACAACCAACGCCAGCGGGCTGGCATACCAGGGCGGCAGCACCCGCCATTCGAACACCGCCGGCGCGCTTTCGCGGCCTTGCTCGTCGCGGGCTTTCACCCAGAACTTATAGCGGCCGGGGGGCAAGTGCGACAAATCGCGCTCGGTTTTCGCCGACCAGACCGACCATTCTTTTTCCAATCCCTCCAACCAACTGCTGTATTCAATGTGCCGGCTTTCGCCATAGGCGGCCGCAGCGAACACCAACCGCAGGCTCCCATTGGCGTAGGCTAGCTCCGGCGCCTCCCCTTGCCCGCCAAATCCGCCAAACAACAAACTATCGCCAGATTGAGGCAGTTGTACGCGACAAATGTGCAATTCGAGCGCGGTATCCACGTGTTCAAGTCGGTTAATGGATAAGTGCATAAACCCTTTTTCCACACCAAAAAACACATTGTTGGAGTCGAATGGGTAGATGTGCTCGAAGCCGCCCACCATCTGGCTGTTCAATTGTGGAAAAAGTTGGGCCCGAACGCTTTTACCCAAGCCTTCATCCCGCACCCACAACACGCCGGTTTGTTCGCCATGCACAAACCAGATGTTGCCCCGGCCGTCTTCGCGCAGGTAGCGGGTGCGTAGGCCCCGGCCAAAGTAGGGTTCAAATTCTGCTGCTCCGGAAAATCGGTCGCTGGCTGGGTCGTACCGAAATACGTTTTGTTCGCCAGCAACCAGCGGTCTGCCGCCGACCTGAAAAATATAGTTGAATAAATCCGAAGGCAGGCCCGCTGCCCGCCCAAACAAGCGAATTTCCCGCGCCGGCGCCCCCGGTCGAAAGCCCACGCGGTACACGCCCCGGTACGGATGCGACACCCAAAGGCAGGAGTCGCCCTCCGGCACCAAAATGCGGCACGACTCCTCCAGCCCCGCCAGTTTACCCTGCCATTGCCAGTGCCCGCGGCCCACCGGCCGGAAAGCAGAAAGCCCGTCGTATTGCCCGGCCAGGAGCAGGCTGTCGTTGAGGCGGACAAATTTCCAGGTGCCGGTGCGCGAACCCAGGGCTTGCAAGCCGCCGGGCTGCACCCGGAAAGCGCCTTCGTGGTGCCCTAGCAGGAGCGCACCGCCGATCACGTCCAGGCCCCATACCTGGCCGGTGCTGCCGGGCACTAATTGAAAGGACCGGCGGTCGAAAGGGTCGTAATAGGGTTGCCAGGGCATTTGGTACAAGCCGTTGGAAGTACCCAGGTACAACCGGCCGTCGAACACTCGGGCGATGTAACCCGTTCCCTCCAGATCGCCGTCGGGTAAAATGCGGTAAAACGGCGCGTTGATTTCTACATAATCAACGCCGTTGTCGAGCCCGAGCCAGAGGTTGCCCGCCCGGTCGGGGTAAAGGCTCAGCACATTGTTGTTTTGCAAACCCGCGCCTTTGTGCAGCCACAACAGCGGCCGGCGGCTGGCATCCAGCACGACCAAGCCGCCCAGATTGGTGCCAAGAGCCAACTTTTGCCCATCGAGCACAGCCGCCGAGTAAATTCGTTTTTCTTTAAAAAAAGCGTCGCAGGAAGTTGTCCAAGGCCGAAGTTGCCCGCCGGCCAAACTAAACAAGCCGTATTTGAGCGTCGCCACCAGTATAGTATCGCCCACCCAGGGCAGCAAGGCCGACACCAGGCCCGGGGGGTGGGCGCCGTTCCAGCTGCCAAACTGCCGGCCGTCAAACTGCAAAATTCCCTTTTGGGCATCGTGCAAAAGCAACAAGCCTTGCACAACCTCCAGCAACTCGAGCGAAGCGCCGGTATGCACCACCGACATGGACGCCTTTGATGGATCGTAACAAAACACCCGGTCGGAGGTGCGAAAAAAGTAGCGGTTTTGGAAAAACACGATGTCCCACACGTCGGCAAAATTCCGCTGCGTCGGATCGATCAAGGCCAGCAACGAACGGTACTCCAAGCGCCCGGCGGCATCGGGATAAAAATACCCCAGCTCGCCTTGGCCGCCAACATAAACCCGGCCCTCCGGAGCAACCAGTAAGGATCGCAGGCAGGTTTTGTTGGAAATGGGGTGCAGGTCCCAGAGCACACCATCGTATACCAGCAGCCCTTCGTTGTTTGCCAGAAAGATGACGCCCTGCCGGTTTTGCCCGATTTGCCAGGATTGTGTACCCGCCCGGTACTCCGTTTTGGGGAAATGTTGCACAGGCGGCAAGCCCAAATTGGACGGCTGGGCCCAGCCTGAAGCGGCGACTGCCAAGTAAACAATCAGAAAAAGCGAGCGGTTCGACAACATGACTACCGGTCCATTGTGCCGCCAAGGTACAACAAAGGCAGAAATGTCGGCCCGGGCTCGAAACAGGGCCTTGTCGTACTGTTGTCGTAGTGATTAGTGTCAGCTGCGAAATCTTGTCGTATCCATTTATGGTGGGCCAGAACAGACAACAGCCTAATTTTGTCGCACCCAACCTCGCTTTCAGCCAAATGATGTTTTAAAACCAACCAACATATTGATATGCTTAAACTCAGACTCTTTCTTCTGTTTGTCGTAACCTGTAGCGGCAAAATTTTTGCCCAAACCACGGTGCTCGACTTTGAAACCCCAGCCACTACCACCACCTTCCAATACTTCGGCAGTTCCATAGACGGCCAAAAAACAGTAACGGTTGCCAACCCCAACCCCGACGCCGTCAACGGCAGCGCAACCGTACTGGAATTCAAAAAACCGACCGGCGCGCAAACCTGGGCCGGCGCTTTTTCCAGCCCCAACCCCACCACGCCGGTCAACGTCACCAGCAGCACCAAAGTGTCTATCATGGTGCACCTCGATCACATCGGCAGCCTTTCACTCAAGTTAGAAGGCGCTGTTTCGGGCGCTCCCAACTGGTTCCAAACCCGCGCCAACACCGTCGTTAACGGTTGGGAAAAACTCACCTTCGACCTGACGCTGCCCTCGGAAGAGGGCCCCAATCAGGTGGGCGCCGGACAGGTTTACCAAACCGTTACCCTGTTCGTCGACTTTGGTAACAGCCCCTCGGCCGATCAGGTGTCGTACCTCGACAACATTGTCGTCGAACCCAGCATTGTCTGCAAAACCATCCTCGACTTCGAGGCGCCGGCCACCACCACCACCTTCCAATATTTCGGCAGCTCCATCGACGGTCAAAAGTCTACCGTAGTGGCCAACCCCAACCCCAGCGGTATCAACACCAGCGACACGGTGCTGCTGTTCCGCAAACCCGCCAACTCCCAAACCTGGGCCGGCGCTTTCTCCAGCCCCAACCCCGCCACACCTGTCAACCTGACCAACGGCGGCACCATCAAAGTAAAAGTACACACCAGCCACCCCGGCAACCTTGGCCTTAAACTTGAAGGCTCCAGCACCGGCGGCCCAAACTGGCTCACTACCCAGCCGATCGACTCGCTCAACCAATGGGTCGAACTCAGCTTTAACCCTGACCTCCCCTCCTTAGACCCACCCAACCAACCGGCCAAAGGCCATATTTACAACACTATTACCCTGTTTTTCGACTTCGGAACCAGCTTCCCAATTGATCAGACGTACTACCTCGACGACATTGTGGTGTGTACCAGCGGCGCCACGCCCCAAGCCGACGTGTATTTTAACGTCGACATGAACCAGTACGCCGGCGCCTATACCAACGTGTACGTCAGCGGCAACTTCAACAACTGGTCGGGCGATGCCAACCAACTGACCGACCCTGACGGCGACAAAATTTTCAGCACGAAAATCAAACTGCCCGTCGGCCTTTACGAATACAAATACACCCTCGACAATTGGGCAGCCGAGGAGCAATTCCCGCCATCGTCTGCCTGCACCAACACCACTTTCGATGGGCCCAATGTGTTGACCAACCGCAAACTCGCCCTGGCTACCGACAGCACCGTCATCGGACCTGTTTGCTTCAATAGCTGTTACACCTGCGGCAATGCCGTAAAAATCACCTACAACCTGGGCATGAACAACAACACCCCCGACCCGGGCGGCGTCTTCCTCGCCGGCGGCCCAGAGTTCGGCGCGCCCAACGAGCGCTTCCGCTTGACCGACGACGACAACAACGGCGTGTACAGCATCACCATCGAGCGCCAACGCGGCTACGGCGGGTACTTTACCTTCACCAACGGCCCCTGCGGCGATTTTTCCTGTAAAGAAAACCTCGCTGGTCTGCCCTGCGGCCAACCACAAAATTTTAACGACCGGCTCCTGCTCCCCGTCCAGCAAGACACCATCTTGAACACTTGCTTCGGCACCTGCGCCGACAACACCGCCTGCACCAGCAGCGCCATCGAACCCAACGGCGCCGCCAGCTGGTTCAGCCTCCGGCCGACCCTCGTCGCCGACCAAACCCTGCTCCGGCTCACCGAAACCACCGCAGGCCCTACCCGCGTCCGCGTGTTCAGCGCTGCCGGCGCGCTGGTGTGGGAACAAAACTGGTCAGTAACCCCCGAAAGCGCCGTATTGCACACAGCCACCTGGCAACCAGGCATGTACCTGCTGTTTGTGGAGCAGGGCGCTCGTTTGGGCAATGCGCGGTTTGTTAAAGTCAAAATGTAAAAAGCCAGATGCCTGCCCAGCCTTCAGCGGGGTAAAAGTCAAAAGGGAGAGCCGTAGCAGGGATGATGGTAGGTTAGCGAATCGAGCCTCCCCTCCGACGCCATCTCCCTTTTGACTTTTACATCCTGAGTTTTGCATTTTACATTTTTAAAATCAAGAACATGAAGAAACTATACTTCACCATATTGCTGTGCGGCATGGCCTACAGTTTGGCCGCTCAAATCACCGTCAGCGGCCAAGTCGTCAACGCCGCTACGAATGAAACCCTGATCGGCGTTACCGTGGCCGTGCAAGGCGCCGCCAGTGGCGCCACGACCGATATCGACGGCCGCTACCGCGTGGAAGTGCCCGGCCCCGAAGCGGTGTTGGTATTCAACTACACCGGCATGCTGACCCGTTCAGAAACCGTCGGCGCGCGCCGCGAAATCAACGTTGCGCTGGAAGAAAACAACTCGCTGATCGAAGAGGTGGTCGTGATTGGTTACGGCTCGCAAAAGCGCAGCAACATCAGCGGCGCCGTCAGCACCGTCAGCGCCGAGGAAATTGCCGAGTTGCCGGTGCTCCGCGTCGAACAGGCGCTGCAAGGCCGGACGGCCGGCGTGCAGGTCACCCAAAACTCCGGCTCGCCCGGCAGCCCGCTCACCGTGCGCGTGCGCGGCACCGGCACCATCAACAACAGCGACCCGCTGTACCTGGTCGACGGTATTCCGGTCGACGGGCTCGACTTCCTCAATCCCAACGATATCGAGAGCATCAACGTGCTCAAAGACGCCGCCTCCGCCGCTATTTACGGCGCCCGGGGCGCCAATGGCGTGGTGCTCATCACCACCAAAGGCGGCAAAAAAAATGAAGGCGGCCGCATCAACTACGACGCCTATTTCGGCGTGCAAAGCGCCTGGAAAAAAACCAACCTGCTCAGCGCCCGCGAGTACGCCATCCTGTCGAACGAAGCCCATGTAAACGCCGGCGCCAAACCCCTGCCCGAATTTGCCAACCCCGATGCCCTCGGGCAAGGCACCGACTGGCTCGACGCCATTTTCTCCGACGCGCCCATGAGCAGCCATCAGCTGAGCTTTACGGGGGGCTCAACGAAGTCGTCGTACACCCTTTCGGGCAATTACTTCAACCAAGACGGCATTGTCGGCGGCGAAAAATCGGGCTTTCAGCGCTACACCGCCCGGCTGAACGCCAACCACGAGGTCAAGTCCTGGCTCAGTATCGGCGCCAACCTCGGCCTCACCCGGCTCAACCGCCGTTTCCTGCCCGAAAACAATGAATTCACGACCCCGCTGATGCGCGCGCTCAACATGGACCCCGTGACGCCCATCCGCAAAACCGACGGCACGTATGCCTACTCCCGCTACGCCGACACCGACATCACCAATCCGCTCAACGCCATCGACCAAACACACGACCGCTGGCAAACCAACCGCATCGTCGGCGCTGTTTTCGGCGAGCTGAGCCTGGGAAAAAACCTGCGCCTGCGCTCTACCTACAGCACCGACGCCACTTTTGCCGCCCGCAATATTTTTTACCCCCGCTTCGACCTCAGCAACGACCCCGTGCTCAGCGACGCGCCCGCCGGTGAAAAAAACCTCGTCAACTCCGTCGTGATCGAAAACAACAGCTGGCGCAGCTGGCAATGGGAAAACGTACTCACCTGGGACCGCCAGTTCGGCGCCCGACACCACCTTACCCTCACCGGCGGCACCACCGCCCTCGAAAACCGCCACGAATACAGCGGCGGCGCCAACACCAACCTGCCGTCCAACGACCCCGACGACGCTTACATCGCCAACACCATCGACCCCATCAACTCCCAAAGCGCCTACAGCGGCGCCAGCGAGTCGGCCCTGTTTTCGTTTTTCGGCCGGGCCAACTACAGCCTCGACGACAAGTACCTGCTCAGCGCCGCTTTCCGCGCCGACGGCTCCTCGCGCTTCGGCGCCAACAACCGCTACGGCTATTTCCCCGCGGTGTCGGCCGGCTGGATTGTCAGCCACGAAGCCTTTTGGAACTTCCGCGCGTTGAATTTTTTCAAACTCCGCGCCTCCTGGGGCCAAAACGGCAACGACCGCATCGACAACTATGGCTTCACCACCGTGGTGCTCAGCGGCCAGAATTATACATTCGGCCCCAACCAAACGATCACCAACGGCAGCGTACCCCTCACGGTAGCCAACCCCGACCTGAAGTGGGAAACGATCGAACAAACCGACTTTGGCTTCGACGCCGAACTGCTCGACGGCCGCTTGTCGTGGACAACCGACTATTACATCAAATCCACCACCGGCATGCTCTATGCCGCGCCCATCCCGCTCACCGTAGGCGCCGCACCGCCCGCGCGCAACGTAGCCAGCGTGCGCAACCGCGGCTGGGAAACGGCGCTGAACTTCCGCACCCGCGCCGGCGCTTTCCGCTACAGCATCGGCGGCAACATCGCCTTGGTAAAAAATAAAATCACCAGCCTGGGCGAAGGCGGCGAACCGGTGTTTGCCGGCCGCGTGCAATCGGCCAATGCCAACGTCACCAAAACCGAACTCGACCAACCCATCGGCGCCTTTTTCGGCTATGTCACCGACGGCATTTTTCAAAACCAACAGGAAATTGCCGACCACGCTTTTCAACATGAAAATACAGCGCCCGGCGACATCCGATTCCGCGACCTGAACGCCGACGGGGTAATCAACGCCGACGACCAAACGTACATCGGCAATCCCACGCCCGACTTTACCTACGGCATCACTGCCGACCTGGAATGGAAAGGCTTCGACCTGGGCGTATTTCTGCAAGGCAGCCAGGGCAACGAGATTTACAACGCCACCGTGCGCTACGATTTTACCTATGTGAACCGCCCGGTGTCAGCACTCCACCGCTGGACCGGACCCGGCACCTCCAACACGGAGCCGCGCGTGAGCCTGAGCGATCCCAATCAGAATGCCCGCGTGTCGGACCGCTTCGTGGAAGACGGCTCGTACCTGCGGCTCAAAAACCTGCAACTGGGCTATTCCCTGCCGCAGGGGCTGTTGCGCAAAATCCGGGTGGAAAAATTCAGGGTTTATGCCTCGGCCCAAAACCTGTTCACCTTCACCGGATACACCGGCATGGACCCCGAGATCGGGGCCTACAGCGGCGCCCTCGACGCCGGTATCGACCGCGGATTTTACCCGCAGGCCCGGGTGTTCCTCGGGGGGCTGAACGTCACATTTTAATTTTTCAAATTGACCTTTCGACTTAAAAAAACGCTCGCTCCGCCGCGATGTTCCAGTCCGGGTAGAAATTTGAAAAGTACGCACACACACACATTGATTTGCTGACAGGAGTTATACCATCCATTCAAAATCAAACCATTATGAATAAAATCACCTTGATCATACTGGCCAGCATGTTGCTGCTGCCCACAGCTTGCGAAAAGGATTTCCTCGACCGCAAACCGCTCGTAGGCACTACTGCGGACAATTTTTACCGCACAGCCGACGACGCCGTGGCCGCGGTAAACGCAGCCTACGCCACGCTCCAGTTCGAACTTTCACCCGCCGGCCATTTTCGCTGGTTTTGGGGCGACATCATGTCCGACGATGCCATTAAAGGCGGCTCGGGCGACAACGATGGCAACGAACTGCTCCAACTGGAAACCTTTCGCGGACCTGCCAACACCGACCTGCTCGAATCCGAATGGGCAGCCAATTACGAAGGCATTTACCGCGCCAACATCGTGCTCGAAAAAGTGCCGGCCATCGAAATGGACGCCACGCTCAAAGCCCGCGTGCTCGGGGAAGCGCAATTTATCCGGGCCTGGTTTTTTTACAACCTCGTCACTATGTTCGGCGGGGTGCCGCTGGCCGACCACGTGCTGGCCCCCAGCGAATACAACCTGCCCCGCGCCAGCGCCGCCGAGGTATGGGCGCTGATCGAGTCGGACCTCCGGGCTGCTGCCGGCGTTTTGCCGCTCCGCAGCCAGTACGCACCGGCCGACCTGGGCCGTATCACCCGCGGCGCCGCACAGGCCTTGCTGGTAAAATCCCTGGTTTGGCAACAACGCTGGTCGGAAGCCCAAACGCTGGCCGAAGAGATCATCGATTCGAACGAGTATCAGCTCGTGCCCGACTATGCCAAGATTTTTACCCTGGCCGGCGAAAACAACGCCGAGTCGGTGTTCGAAATCCAATACATGAACGCTTCGGGCGGCAACTGGGGCAAGAACAACGCCAACGAGGGCACGTTTACCAACGTATTCCAGCGCGCGCGCGGGCAGTTTGAAGGCTACGGGTTCAACATCCCTACGGAGGATTTTGTCCAGGAGTTTTTCAAAGAAGGTTTCGAAGACCCGCGGTTGAAATCAACGGTTTTCCGCGTAGGCGAGCCTATGGGCGACCGCGGTATTTTCACCAAAGACGCTACCGGCGGTTTTCCGTACGACTACTACCCGAAAAAATATTTCAGCAACAAAATCGAGGAAGCGCCTTTCGGCGACCCCAACCCCAACGGCGAATCCAACGACCGCGTCATCCGCTTTTCCGATGTGCTGCTCCTGCACGCCGAAGCCGCCTACCACAACGGCCAGGAAGGCGCCGCCCGGCAGTCGCTCAACCGCGTACGCGCCCGCGCCCGGGGCGCCAACTCCACTATTTTGAAAGATGTGACGGCTTCCGGACAAGCCTTGCTCGACGCCATTTACCACGAACGCCGGGTGGAACTCGGGCTCGAAGGCCACCGGTTTTTCGACCTGGTACGCACCGGCCGGGCCGCCCAGACCCTCGGGCCGCTGGGCTACAACGAGGCTGTACACCGGCTGTTCCCGATCCCGCTGTCGCAAATTCAGGCGACAAACGGGGCGATTTTGCAAAATCCGGGGTATTGAAGGATTTGCGATTTTGGATTGACTACGCTGTGAACTAAATTCTAACCATCTAAATTCGAACGCTTTGAATCTCCTGAGCCTCTGTGTGGGACTTAAGTTGGTTTCACAGAGGCTCACAGAGAAAAAAGAGTACCACAAAGCACCGTATAAAATTAAGTTTACAGAGTAGTAAATCGCCAAGTTTCCCGCCTATCGACTACCAACCAAAACACATTTTTCAACATGAAAAAAATAACTGCACTAACGATACTCGCTCTCGCCTTCAGCGCCTGCGCGCCTTATGAAGACGAGGACATCAACCTCCCGCCAACGCCCGCAGCGCCCACCTTTTCGGTAGAAGCGCTTGCCAGCGAACCCAACCGCGTGGTAGTCAAAGACCTGTCCAGCGGTTTTTTCAGCCGGGTCTGGGATTTTCCAGGCGGCCTGCCAGCCAAATCGACCCGGGCGGTCGACACCGTTTTTTACGCTAAAAAAGGCGATTACACCATCACGCTCTACGCTGCGGCGGAAGGCGGCGGCGGCACCTCGCAGTCGAACAAAACAGTGACCATCACGGAAGACGCCATTGCGCCTTGCGACACGCAAATCGGCCTGCTCACCGGCGACTGTGAGCCGGGCGGTAAATGCTGGACCTTCAGCACGGCTGCCGGCGCCGTGCGCGTAGGGCCGCAACCCGGCTCCTCAGAGTGGTACACCTCGCCAGTCAACGGCTTGCAAGCCGCCCAGTACGACGATTCGTTTTGCTTTTACTTCGATGGCGCCCGGTTTATCTACGACAACAAAGGCCAAACCGTCGACCCCTGGAACGGCTACGTCGCGGTACCCTACACACCGCCGACCAACTACACCTGGATTTATTCCAAAGGCACCGGGGTAAATGGCGCCGACCAGATCATCTTGCCCGACGGGGCGTTTATGGGCGTATGGGACTCCGGCCCCGTATACGACATTGCCAGCCTTGCTGCCGACAAATTGGTGCTGCGCAGTCCGATTATCAATGTGAACGGCTGGTTTGAACTGACCTTCGTCCGGCGGTGAAGCAAGGCGTACCACTGCGTTTTTTGCTGCCGGCCCTGGCTACCGGCGGGTTGGTTTTCCTGTTCGTCAGCTGGCGCTGTGTGTCTTATCCAGCCTTGACACCGCGCCAATCTGCTCCAGCACCCCAACTGGTCTGGGGCGATGAGTTCGACTACACCGGCCTGCCCGACTCTACCCGCTGGGACTATGATATTGGCGACGGCTGCCCGCAGCTTTGCGGCTGGGGCAACAACGAGCTGCAAGTGTATACCGCCCGGCGCCCGGAAAATGCACGGGTGGAAAACGGGCGGCTGATCATCGAGGCGCATCGTGAAAGCCTTCAGGGACGGGCGTACAGCTCTACCCGGCTGGTGACACGGGGAAAAGCCGACTGGACCTACGGCCGCATCGCTGTCCGTGCCCGCCTGCCGAGGGGGCGAGGCTGCTGGCCGGCTATTTGGATGTTGCCGCTGAAATGGAAATACGGCGGTTGGCCGCACTCGGGGGAAATCGACATCATGGAACACGTCGGTTACGAACCCGACTCCGTATTCAGCGCCGTACATACCCTGGCCTTCAACGGCATGAATGGCACCCAGCAGGTACAAAGCCTGCTGTTGCCCGACGCCGCCCGGCAATTTCACGAGTACAGCCTGCGGTGGACGCCCGACTACCTGGAGTTTATGGTTGACGGCAAGGTGTTTCACCGGTTTCAAAAACAAAACGAGCAGTACGACCACTGGCCTTTCGACCAGCCGTTTTATCTGGTGCTCAACCTGGCAGTGGGCGGCAACTGGGGCGGTAAAAAAGGCGTCGACGAAAGCATCTGGCCACAACGGTTTGAAATTGATTATGTTCGCGTTTTCGACCGTTAGGAACGATCAAATAATTCGTTCCTGAGCCTACAATTTTCCGATTGGTTGGTGACCCGGAAAACTCCAGTTGAACCAGCACCCCCGTCCGGCAACTGGAAACTGCCGGACGGTTTTTTCTACTTTTCCTGTTTTCTCTAACTGCTCGAACATGACGAAACGTTTGCTCGCCCTGGCCCTCCTGATCCTAATGCCCATCGCCGGCTTCAGCCAAACCGCCGCCCCCTACCGCAATTCGCAGCTCCCCATCCACCAACGCATCGACGATCTGCTCGCCCGCATGACGGTGGAAGAAAAAGTCGGCCAGCTCAACCAGCTCAACGGCGGCGTACTTACCGGCCCGCAAGCCGCCAACGACCCCGGCCAGGCCGGCAAAATCGCCCTGCTGCGCCAGGGCCATGTTGGCTCCTTTCTCAACGTGACAGGCGCCGAAGAAACCGGCCGCGTGCAGAAAATCGCCCTCGAGGAAACCCGCCTGGGCATTCCCCTCCTGTTCGCTTACGACGTGATCCACGGGTACAAAACGGTGTTCCCCATTCCCCTGGCCGAGGCTTGCAGTTGGGATCTCGCCGGCGCCGAGAAAACCGCTGCCATTGCCGCGCTCGAAGCCAGCGCCGCCGGCCTGCACTGGACCTTCGCACCGATGATGGACGTGTCGCGCGAGCCCCGCTGGGGCCGGGTCATGGAAGGCAGCGGCGAAGACCCCTACCTCGGCGCTTTGTTTGCCGCCGCGCGGGTACGCGGTTTTCAAGGCAATTTAGACGACCGCCACGTGCTGGCCACCGTCAAACATTACGCCGCTTACGGCGCCCCGGAAAGCGGCCGCGAGTACAACACCGTCGACATGTCGCGCTACGCCTTCTGGAACTACTACCTGCCGCCCTACAAAGCCGCCGTAGAAGCCGGCGCCGCCACGGTGATGAACAGCTTCAACCTCTTCGATGGCATCCCCGCCAGCGGCAATGCCTACCTGGTCGACGATATTTTGAAAACCCGCTGGCACTTCGAGGGTTTTGTCGTGTCAGACTGGGGTTCCTTCGGCGAAATGATCAGCCACGGCTTTGCCGCCGACACTGCCGACGCAGCCGCCAAAGCGCTGATGGCCGGTTCGGATATGGACATGGAATCGCGGGCTTTTCAGCGCGAACTCGCCCGGCTGGTACACGAGGGCAACGTGCCGGAAGTGCGGCTCAACGATGCCGTGCGCCGGGTGCTGTACTGGAAATTCCGGCTCGGCCTGTTCGACCAACCCTACCGCTACCACAACCCTGCCCGCGAAAAGGCCAGCTTGTTCACCGATGCCCACCTGGCCGTCGCCCGTGAAGCCGCCGCCAACGCCATGGTGTTGCTGCAAAACCAGGGCAACGCTTTACCCCTTAACAAGTCGCTGAAAAATATCCTCGTCGTCGGCCATCTCGCTGAAAGCCAGGACGATGTGCTCGACTTCTGGAAAGGCCAAGGCGAACCCGGGCAAACGGTGACCATCCTGGCCGGGCTGCGCCAAAAATACCCGAACGCCCTGGTCGACTTTGTGCGCGGCTACGACAAAGCGTTCAACTTCAACGCCAACGATGCTCAACTGATCCGCTCGAAAGGCGGCAAAGCCGACGCCATCGTGGTGGTCATCGGCCTCAGCGGGGAAGTGGGCGGCGAAGCCCGCTCTTTGTCGGACCTGCGCCCGGCGCCAGGGCAAATGGAAGCCCTGCGCCAGGCCAAAGCCACGGGAAAACCGGTGGTAGTAGTCGTGCAAACCGGCCGGCCGATGGTGCTGACGGAGCTCATCGCCGATTTTCCCGCCATCCTCTGCGCCTGGATCGGCGGCACGCAACACGGCAACGCCGTAGCCGACATCCTCGCCGGCGACGTCAACCCTTCGGCCAAAACGGTGATGACCTTCCCCTATTCGGTCGGCCAGGTTCCGGTATACTACAACCATTACAACACCGGCCGGCCGCACCAGGACGGCAAGGAAGGACCCGACCATTTCTGGTTTTCCCGCTTCCGCGATATTCCCAACGCGCCCTTGTTTCCCTTTGGCTACGGCCTGAGTTATTCCGCCTTTGAATACTCCAACATGCAGGTAGAAAAAAACGAGATCAACCAAAACGATTCCCTGCGCGTGCGCATCTCCATCAAAAACACCAGCAACCGCGACGGCATTGAAATCGCGCAGCTGTACATCCGCGACGTAACGGCTTCGCGCGCCCGGCCAGTGAAGGAACTGAAAGGTTTCGAACGGCTGCACATCCCGGCCGGGGCTACGCGGGAAGTGGCGTTTCAACTGCCCGCCCAGGCCCTGGGCTTTTACGATGAAAACGGCCGCTGGCTGATCGAGCCTGGCTTGTTTAAGGTAATGGTAGGCCCAAACTCGAGGGACGTGTCGGAAGCGGAATTTGTTTTAAAATAAAATCCACCCAACAACATGATTTTTCCAACTATCCACTTCCAAGGCCGCTGCCTGCTCCTTTGCCTCTCGGTTTTAGCCGTTCTGGCGTGTAGCAAAAACGGCGACGACAACCCCGAACCCGCCAAACCCACCCTGAGCATCGCCGATATCAGCCAACCGGAAGGCAACGCCAACAACGCGCTGCAACTCACCGTTCGGCTGAGCGCCCCGGCGACCGCCAATGTGCTGGTCAACTACTCCACCCTCGACGGCACGGCCGCTGCCGGCGCCGACTACGTGGCTGTCGCCAATGCCGACCTTTTGTTCACGGCCGGCCAAACGGAAAAAACCATCAGCATCACGGTCGTCGGCGACAACATCAAGGAAGCCGACGAGTATTTCGAACTGTTGCTGCTCAACCCGGTGAACGCTACGCTGGCGCAGGCCCGGGCCAAAGTCACCCTGCTCAACGACGACAGCGACAACCAGCTCATCATTCCCGCCACCGGTTACAACACGCCGCTCAGCTACCCCGGCCGCAGCCTGGTTTGGCAGGACGAGTTCGACGGCAACAGCCTCGACGCCAACTTCTGGACCCACGAAACCGGCACCGGCCAGGGCGGCTGGGGCAATAACGAACTGCAACATTACCGCCCGGAAAACACCTATTTTCAAAGCGGCAAACTCATCATCGAAGCCCGGCAGGAAAACTTTGGCGGCAGCAACTACACCTCCTCCCGCCTGATCACCAAGGGTAAAAAAGAATTTCAATACGGCCGGATCGACATCCGCGCGGCCCTGCCCGAAGGCCAGGGCTTGTGGCCGGCGCTGTGGATGCTGGGCAGCGACTTTTCGCAAGTGGGCTGGCCCGCCTGCGGCGAAATCGACATCATGGAAATCATCGGCAGCCAACCCGGCCGCGTACATGGCACGGTGCACTACGGCGCCAGCCCGGCTACGCATCAGCAAAACGGCGGCTCGCGCGCGTTGAGCGGCGGGGCCAAGTTTTCGGAAGCCTTCCACGTATTTTCACTCGAATGGGAACCCAATCGCCTCCGGTGGTACCTCGACGACGTACAGTTTCACGAAGCCACGCCGGCTACGCTGGGCAACGGCCAGCCCTGGCCCTTCAACCAACCGTTCTTTTTTATTTTCAACGTAGCCGTCGGCGGCAACTGGCCGGGCAGCCCCGACGCCAGCACCCAATTTCCGCAGCGCATGATTGTCGACTATGTTCGGGTGTTTCAGTAGTGGCCTTTTTCCAGGTCCATTCGAATACGCCGTTCCTGCGGCAAATAGTTGTTCCAGCGGTTGGGCAGCAGTTTGAGCCAACCCAGGTTGAGGCCCCGGTAGCGGGCCAGGGCCCAACCTTTTTGCGGAGCGCCCGGCGGCAGCTCGAATACTTCTTTTTTTAAAAACCGCAGCGCCTGCTCGCGGGAAAACTCCACGGAGGGCAGTTCGGCCGAACAAGCGGCGTGCAGGGCCAGTGCATGGTTAGGGATAAAATCCTGCCCTTTGAACGCGCCGGCATGCAGTCCGAACCATTTGTTTTTCAACACCTTGTCGAGCAAGCGCATCCAGGGCTCCAGCATTTCCGGCAGGGCCAGCACCTCGCCGCCTGGCGTTTGAAAAAAACGGAGCGGAGCATAGGGCCGGAACCAGGGCTCCAGCTGCGGCAGCAATTTTTTAGACAAGGGCGCCAGGTTGCGGTAGCCCGGAGGCGCGGGGTAGATGCCCGCCGCGCCGTTTTGTTTTTGAAAAACAGCCAGGAAAAATCCTTCGCCGGCCAGGCGGTGCGGATAAAACTGGTAACCGATGGGCCGCTCTTCGATGCCCCATTCGGCCGGCACCTTCAGGCGCAGGGGTACGAGGCCGTCAAATTCGCGGCAAAGCCAGGCAGCGTTGTCGTCGTTTTCCTGGCTGTTGTAGGTACAGGTGGAATAAGCCAGCAGTCCGCCCGGCGCCAAAGCTTCCACCGCCGGCGCGAGGATGCGTTTTTGGCGGGCCGCACAGCGTTCGACCTGGGCGGGCGACCATTCGGCGCGGGCGGCCGGGTCTTTGCGAAACAAACCTTCGCCGCTGCAGGGGGCGTCGACGAGCACCAGGTCGAACCAGCCGCGCAGCGGGGCAATATCCTCCGCTTCGGCGCTGCTCACGGCCGTACCGGGCGCGCCCCAGCGCTCCAGGTTTTCGCGCAGGATGCCCGTGCGCGAGCGGATTACCTCGTTGGAAAGCACCAGGCTTTGGGGCAAGGCGCCGAGCAAGAGGCTGCTTTTTCCGCCGGGCGCCGCGCAGAGGTCGAGGATTTTCAACGGCGCGTCGGCCGCCCAGGTTTGGCGGGCCACCTCAGCCAAAAACATCGAAGAGGCTTCCTGCACGTAGTAGGCGCCCGCGTGCCAGTGCGGGTCGAGGGTGAAAACCGGCCGTTCGCTCAGGTAGCAGCCCTCGGCGCACCAGGGCACCGGGCCCGCTTCCGGCAAATCAGAGCCGGTGCTGCTGGCTTTTTTCAGGGGATTCCAACGGATGCTCACCGGCGCGGGCTCGGCCAGGGCAGCGGCAAAAGCCGGGTAGTCGGCGGCCAGCAGCGCCTGCATTTGTTGCTCAAACGGGGAAGGAAGCAGTTGATCGGTCATGTTGTGCGTGGTCAGTCTAGGCACTTTCGCTCAAAAACTTTTCAAATTGGACTTTTCAAATTGGACTTTTGACTT
>CAZVZH010000082.1:0-4330 GCA_964630705.1 uncultured Saprospiraceae bacterium
CAAATACCCTACGTCTCCCCTCCCAGTTGGGGAGGGGCCGGGGGTGGGGTTGAACCGCGCAGATAAAAGGCCGCAAAACTTTCATTACCTTGGTATTAGTCGGTTGTTTTCAAATGCACTATTCCGCCGTTTGCACCACACCCGCCGGAACAGGCGCAGGTTTTTTCAAAGCCGGCAAACCCAGGGCCTGCCGGTACACGCCGATTAACCGGCTGGCTACTGCCTCGGCGTCGAGGCCCAGCGCCCGGATACGCTCGCGCCCGCGGGTGCGGCCCTCTGAGGCGGCGAAATCGAGCGCCTGGGCCAGTTTTTCGGCAAAATCAGCCGGCTCATAGCCCGCCACGAAACAGCCCGGTTCGTCGCCGACCACCCAGGCCGCGTCGCCGGCGGGCGTGACCACCATGGGGCAGTTGCAGCTCATGGCTTCTTTGACCACATTGGGCGAGCCTTCGCCGAACGAACACAAGGTGAACACATCCACCGAGTTGAGGTACTGCACCACCTGCTCGTGCTGCACGGGGTAGGGGTTGAGCAGTGCCACATCCGGGCGGTTCAACAACCGTGCCGCCGCTTGCGCGAGCGCGAAGTTTTTGTTAACATCTTCCGGGTTGCCGAGAAACAGCACGTACTTTTTATCCGGGTCGAGCCCCAACATTTCGCGGCAGCCGCCAGGGAGGAGCCGGAACTGTTCGAGCCGCACGCCGTTGGGAATCACGTGGGCCAGTTTTTTCCGCCAGATCACCCGCGTCAGATCGGGCGCCTTGGCAATCATGGCCCGCACCCAAGGCTGCAACAGCCGGGTCAGCCAGATCGGGATGCGGCTGGTCCACTCGATGCGGCCGGCGCCCACGAAAGTGCCCTGCGCATCGTCGCCCATGAGCGATACCACCACCGGCACGCGGCCCAGGGCGGCCAGCACCGCCACCCAGCCGCAAAGCGAGTAGTGCGCGTGGATGAGGTCGTAGCGGTGCGCGCGCAGGTGGCGGCGCAGGGGGCGCGCGTTTTTCAGGTAGTTCAGCATGCCCTTGCCCTGCACCGGAAAATAGTCGACCTCGAGGCCGCGCGCGCGCAGCGACTCCGCCTGGGCCTGGGTGAACGGCGAGATGGGAAACTTTTCGGAGTTTCCGCTGAACACAAACAAAATTTTCAAAGGCTTCATGCCGGCACCTCCTCTTGTTTTTCCTGAAACAATTCCAGCACGTGCTCCACGCGCAGCACAAACGATTCGATGCGGTTGAAATCGCCCGGCTCGAACATCCACTGCCCGCCCAAGCGGCGGTAGCGGCCGGGCTGCCCGTCGACGAGCATCTGGTAGGGGTCGGACTGGCCGAAAATGCACTGCATTTCATTGACCAGGTAGCGCCCCGGAGCAGTTTCGAACAAGTCGACGGATTGCGACAGGAAGCCGCGTTTGTCGGTGACCGTTTTGACGAAATCGAAGAGTTCAAGCGGCGGATTGTCGTAGCCTTTGAGCAGGCTGCCGCTGGCTTTGTCGCCGAGTTTGAGTTTTTTATGGGCAAAAAACGAGTCGCCGATGCGCACAACGCGCCACTCGAACTCATGCGGGATAAACTCCTGGAGGATGACGAAATCTTTTTGCACTTCGGCCCGCTGAAACTGGTACTGCAGCATTTTAGCGCGGAATTCGCCGGGGTTCAGCAGTTTTTTCAGCACCCGCCGCAGAAAGCCTTTTTTCCGCCATTTAGGCCCGACCTGAAGGCTGGCGCCGCGGCCGGAAAAGGTGTTTTTTACGTAGGCTTCGGCTTCGTCGCGGCTTTTCAGCACCTGTACCCCGCTGCCGCCGCCGCCGATGCTGGTTTTGCCCACCAGGGGCAAGGCCGCGGTTTTTAAAAAATCCAGCGCCTCGTTTTCGTAGTAAAACACCCAGGTGCGGGGGTGCGGTATCTGGTGGGCAGCCAGCCAGTAGGAGAGGTATTTTTTGTTTTCATACACTTGGATTTCCTCCAGGCTGGGGTAAATGGGCAGCCCGCAAACGGTGTGCAGAATGGCGATGCGCTCGTCGAACTGGATTCGGAAAGGCGTCGTCCAGCCGGGAGGCGTCGCCAGCATGGCGTCGAAGCGGCCGCGGCGCATGCGCTCCAGCCAGTCGGCGCGGGTAAGGTCGACGGTTTCCCAGTCGATCCGGTCGGGGAATTCGGCGCAGGCTTTTTCCCAGAGGATATGGTCGTCGGGCACTTCGTTTTGCAGAATGGCCAGTCGTAGTTTTTTCATCGATAATCTTCGTTTTTTATAAGGTTGATGGGGTTTCTGGTTAGAGGGTTTCTGGTTTCTGGTTGGGCATTTGTTTGGTTTTCCGGGATATTAAGCCAACACCCAACCAGAAACCAGAAACCCTCTAACCAGAAACCCTATAAACTTAAAGCAGCGACCAGAGCCAGTCGAACAAGTGCTCGGCGGCCACGGCTTGGGCGGCTACGGGCTTGACGCGATTTTGGTAAAAATGATAGACTTTGGGGTGGTCTTTGACGGCCTTGATCATTTTTGCCTTGGCGATAAACTTCAAGTTGCTTTTTCGGGACACAAAAATCCGGTTCAATACGTGTTCGCGGTTGGCTACTTCGTATTTGTAAGGTTCGTTGCCATCGCCAAAATCGAGAATATTGAGCGCGTTGTCGCGCATCCACTGCGCCATGAAATGGATCAGGGCTTTGCCCGGGCTGAACTTCCAGTAGTCGGGGTGAAAGGTGGTCGAGTGGTGTACCAGCGAGTGTTCCTCGCGCAAGCCGACCACGAAGCCGACGCGGCCCGAAGCGACTTTCACGGCGAAGCGCACCAGTACCCCGTCCTGGTTCCAGGCGCGCAGGCAATCGAGCAAAAACTGCTGCCGCTCGGTGCTGCGAAACGCGGATGGGGTGGGGGTGCCGGCCCAGCGCAGGATGTGGGCCTGGCAAAATTCTTCGACCCAGCGCTCCAGGTCAGTGTCGTCGGTGAGCACCTCGAATTCGGCCTGTTCCTGGTTTTTAAGTTTGTTCACCCGGTAGCGCAGCTCGCGCGAGCTGTTTATTTGATCGTACAAGGCAGCCGGCGTTTCCGCCTCGACGTAGGGGCAAACCGAGTAGTTAAAATTGAGCCAAAAAAGGCCGCTGCCGTGCCCGGCGGTTTCAAAAGCCTGCATGTAATGGGCCCAGCTGGGTTGGTTGTTGAGTTCGAGCGCCCATTTTTCCCGGGCGGCATATTGGAGGAATATTTCAAAAAAGCTGCGCTCCTCCTCGGGCGTGCAGCGGTGGTCGAGCACGAAAAAATTGACATCCGTTTTGAGGTCGCTCAGAAAAGTATACACCCCGCGATGTTCTTTCAGCAGGATGACGCCCCGGAGTTCGCCGTTTTGAAAATACCGGAACAGCGCGATTTTGTTTTTTATGCTTCCGGCAAAAAACTGCAAAATGTGCGGCGCCTTGAAAGGCGAACGGTCGCGGCTGTTGCGCCACAACGCTGCGAATTCTTCCCAAAAAACCGGGTCGGGAGGGCCGTACGAGAGGGTAAACCTGATGTCCATGTGAGCCAGATCAAGCAATAAACGGATTTAGATTTCGCAGAGGTAATGTATCCATGGTTCGCGGCTGAGCCGGTTCAGTTGGTTCAAATCAATTTCCAGGCCGGTTTTGTAAGAAAAGGCTCGAATGTTCCGGAATCCGGCTTTTTTCAACTGCTGAACCTGGTACTCCGGTTTGGAATAATAAATGTTCAGGGAGAAATGCTCGATGCCGTTGCGGATAATAGCGAAGTCGTGGTTATCATATTTTCCCGGTAGGCCGTTGTAATAGAGCAGCATCGCCGAACGATAGAACTGATAGAGCAATTCGCGCCAACGGGGGTACCATTTCAGGGCATACATATACCGCAGGTAATAGAGGTTGTGGCTGGAAAACACGAAGTAGCCACCCTCCCGGCTCACGCGAATAGCCTCGTGAAAAACTTTGTCGCGATCCTCTGGCGCCACGCAATCGATGCTGTTAAAACTGAACAGCACCAAGTCAAAATACCGGTCGGGCACACGGCGCATATCGGTAGCGTCTATTACGTCGAACCGCACGTGTTCGCCGGGGTTGGGGAAGCGCTGGCGGCAGGCGTCGACCATGTTTTCGGCGTAATCAGAACCCACATATTCTTTTACCAAAGGAGCGAAATGCACCGTGGTGCGCCCGCCGCCAATGCCGAGGTCGAGCATGCGCATGCCGGGCAGCCGCTCGCGCAAGAGTTCCAGGATGGTCTGTTCGGGTTTTTGCAGTTGGTCAACGGTAGCGTATACCTGGATGACCTTGGCGGAGTTCCATACTTGCTTGTCTTGTACGGCGTCGATGGTATTCAT
>CAZVZH010000082.1:4430-17194 GCA_964630705.1 uncultured Saprospiraceae bacterium
GGTTTCAAACGGTTTTGGTATAGATCATACGCCACCGGATTTTGGCGTACCGCTTTGATAAATTTCGTTTTGGCGATAAACCGAAGGTTGTTTTTCGAAGAAAGAAAAATACGTTTCGACACCAGGTCCTGGCTGGCTACATAATACTTGTACGGCTCGTTGCCATCGCCAAAGTCGAGTACGCGCAGGCCGTTTTCAGCCATCCATTGTGTGATGTAATAGATCAGCACCCGGCCCGGACTGCAATGCGAATAGGCCGGGTGAAAGGTGGGCGCATGGTAAATCATCGTTTCGTCTTCGAGCAAACCCGCTACAAAACCAATTCGCCCGCCGCCGGCGCGCAAGGCAAAGCGCACGAGGACCCCGTCGGCATGCCAGGCCTGCAGGCAATTTTTCAAAAAAGTCCTCCGCTCCGGCAACCGGTACGACGAGGGGGTGGGCGTAGTCGCCCAGCGCTCTACATGCGCGTCGCAAAACGCCTCCACCCAACGGTCCATATCGCTGTCGTCGGTCAGCACCTCGAAACTGCCCTGTTCCTGCTTGACCAGTTTGTTCACCTTGTAGCGGGTGTTGCGCGATGCGCTCACTTCCCGGAACAGGGCCTCGGGCGTTTCGCCTTCCGCCACCGGGCACACGGAATAGTCGAGTTCGAGGCTGTACAAATTGCTGTTGCTGACGGCGGCATCGAGCGCGGGCATATACCCGGCCCAAGTCGGTTGGTGGTTGAGCATGAGCGCCCACTTATCTGCTTCGATCGCTGCGACAAATTTTTTGAAAAAACCGCTGGTCAGTTCAGGCCCGCAGTCGCGGTGCAACACGAAAAAGTTCGCGTCGGTCTTCATGTCGCTCAAAAAGGTGTAGTACCCGTTTTCGCGCTTGAACAAAGCGGCGCCGAGGAGCTCGCCATCGAGCTCGCAGCGGAACACGGCCACGCCATCGTGCACCAGGCCGCAGAAATATTGCAACAACTGCGGCGCCTGAAAAGGCGACCGGTGCAGGCTGTTGTGCCAGAGCCGGGCGTACCGTTGCCAAAAGGCCGCATCAGGAGTTTCGTAGCTGAGGGTGTACTTCATCGGTCAGGTGTGATTAAGTCGTGGTAGACAAGGTTCTGCGCAGCCAGCCAGCCGGCAGCCAGGGTATGCAACTGGATGTTTTGTTCGAGCGCGCCGGCGGGGCAATCCTGCAACGTGCGGGCCAGCCCGGAGTTTTGCCAAACCGGGTCGGCGGCCAGTTGCGCATAGCCGTCCCACTCGCGGCAGTACCGGCTGAAAAAAGCCTCCACCGCGTTGGAGTCGCCGGTTTCCTGCCGGAAAAACTTCTGCCGGGCCACGCCGGCCAACAAAAGAGGCAGGCGCCAGCTGTCCAGCACGTCGGCAGGGCGGTAGCCTTTGTTGGTCGGCAGGCGGTACAACTGCCGGTCGGTGCGGCGCAAGAAGGCGGCATAGAATTGCTGGCCCTTGAGGCGCTTGTTTTTTTGCTTTTCAAACAAGCGGGCATGCACGCCCGCCCAGCGGGTTTCATTGAGTTTTTGAAAAAAGGGCAAGGAAAGGTAAGGCGTGCGGTTGCGCAGGTAGCGCGCCTGCATGACCAGCTCCGGGCCAAAGTATTTGCGGAATATCTCCTCCAACACGAAGCGGTAAAACCGCCGGTTGGGATCGGTGTCGGGACTGTCGGCGAGGTAGCGCTCCAAGTCGGCGATCAAGTCTTCGATTTCGTTGCGGAAAAAGGCCGCTTGCGGGCCCGCCGCGCGCCGCAGCGCATCTTTCCAGGTATCGTCGGGAGCGGCAAATATCTGAATCAGCGCAGCGCTCATCATCACGCCCGGCTGGTGCATGGCGCGGAACAGCTCGCTGCCGAAATTGCCCGTCAGCAGGTAGCCGGTTTTTTCCGCCAACACCCGCGCGGCATACCGGTAGTGCGGCCGGCCAAGGTTGCCGAAAAAGTCGGTTTCGTGCAGAAAACCCCGCGCCGATTCGCCAGCATGGCGCTCCACGTAGCCGGCGTCCAAGCAAACGGGCAGGTAGTCGATGCCCAAGCGCCTGGACTGCTCGGCCGGGAAGCGGAGGTCCGACTCATCGGGCATACCGAAACTGTAGGTAAAAAAATCGCGCCGCCCGGCCGCGCGCGCCGCCGCCACCAGGGTGCGCCCGTCGAAGCCGCCGGTGAACGAAACGGCGAACGGCGCATCGGGCAAAAACAGGCGGCTTTCCGCTTCAAATACTGCGGCCAGCTCGTCGAGATCGCTGCGCTTGTCGCGCCAACCAGTACCGAAATAATCCGCCACCGACAACACTTTTTCCACTTCTATGCCGGAAGGGTGGAGCCGAAGTCCGTGGTGCGCAGGTAACAGCCGAATGCGCGTCCACCAGGTCCGGTCGAAAAAAGCGTAGTTGAACAACAAGCGCTCGAGCAGGTAGCGGCGGTCAGGCGCGCCCGGGTCGGTTTGGCCGGCCAGGAAAAAGGCGGAAGAACTGATTTGCACCTGATCGTTTTCCAATTGGTGATACAATGGGAAAATAGCGCCAAACGAAGCGCCGCAGCGGATGCTCGGACCCTGGACCCAAAACCAGTAGTAATGGCCGCGCACGGTTTCCAGTAGGGTTTGAAGTTTGAAGTTTGAAGTTTGGAGTTTGGAGTTTGGAGTTTGAAGTTCGCCGACGGGGTCGCCGAGCAGGAGCAGCTGGCTGCCGTCGGGCAGGAAAATCGTTTCCAGGCGCTGCACGCCCGGACCGACATAGAGGACCTGCTCCTCCGGGTGGTGAAGTTCCGGCGATTCCAACACCCGGACAGTGACCGGGAGCGCGCCGCGCTGTATTCGGTAGTGGAGATAAAAAAACATCAGATCCGTTGTAAAATCCTGTTTTTGTATTCATTGGCCAGCCACAGGCTGTAGTACGGTTGTTGGCGGAAGTGGCTGGAAAGTTTGTAGTCGAGTTTGCGCCGCATCCACCAGGGGCCGATGTTCCAGTCGGTGCCGATCCGGGGAATGCGGTCGGGCTGCTCCGCCTCGTCGGTCATTTTTCCGGCAGTGGTGGCGGCATACCCGGCTTGGCGGGCGAGGATGTGCGCCTGGTGGCTGTTGTCGCCATGGGGCCAGCAGAGGAAGCGCACCGGTTTGCCCAGTTGGGTTTCGATAATTTGTTTGGACTGCGCGATTTCGTACTCCAGGCGCTGCAAATACTCGGCATCGGTTTCAATGTCCGAAACCAGCACGCCGCCGGTCCGGTAGCGGTCGTGCAGCTGGCGAACGGCTTTTTCGTAGGCCAGCCGGCTGTTGGGGTGCTCCAGTTCGCAGCCCCTTGCCAGCGCGGCCGCTTCTTCGAAAAAATGGGGGTTGATCGTGTGCTTCCGGGCAGTTACCGCCGAGCTTTCTTCAAACAGCGGCGTACCTGCGGGCAGGCGGTTTTTAAAGCCGGGATCGTTCATATAAAACGGCTTTCCCTCCGGGGGGTAGGTGTTGAGGCAGGGGTAAAAACCCTCGAAGCCGCCGTAGTAAAAGCCGCGCAGGCGGTCGGAAACGGGGTATTTGGCGTGGCTCATGGTGTGCGACTGCACGTCGGCGTAGCCCGAGGCTTGCATGCTGCGCAGTTCGGCCCAGCTCAGGTTGCCCAGGCCCTCCAGTTCGGCAGCCGACACCCGGCCGGCCCAGAGGTCGTCGAGGTTGGGCCGCACGATGTCGCGCGGGTCGACAAGTTCGGGGCAGACGAAGAGGGTGAGCTTCAGGCCGTATTTTTTGGCCATCGGGAAGGCGTACACCCAGTTGTCGAGCAAGCCGTCGTCGAAGCTCAGGCAAATTTCCTTGCCGTTGGCCGGCCGGGCGCCTTGCCGAGCCTCCAGCCATTCCTCAAAAAACACAGCGCGAAAGCCCTTGGCCTGGAGGTACTGCATTTGCGCCTCGAACCGGTCCAGGCCCATGGTCAGAAAATTCAGCGTCCAGTCGCTGAACTGCTCCGGGGCTACGGAGTGGAAATAGAGTACGGGCGGACTAGGCTGTTTCATAGGTTTTTTCGATTTCTTTCAGGTGAAATTCCAGGTCGAACAAGCCCTGGAGCCGTTCGGCGGCGGCGTAGGCTTTTTGCGCCAGCGCAGGGTAGTCGGAAATGGCGCGGCGGAAATTTTTGAGGATTTCCTCGAAGTTATCCGGGTTGCCCAGGCAAAAAGCGGCTTCTCCGCCGTGTATTTCTTCAAAAACCGGCACCGAGCTGGTCAGAATGGGCAGGCCGGTGAGCAGGGCTTCGGGCAGCACGTTGCCGAACGATTCGTAGGCGCTGAGAAACACGAAGAGGTCGACCGAGGCGTAAAACGCCGAAACGTCCTCTACCCAGCCGTGAAAAACGATGCGGTCGGCGAAGGGGCTGTTGCGGGCTTGCTCCTCCAGTTGGGGCCGCAAGCCGCCCTGGCCGGCCAAGTGCAGTTCGAGTTCGGGCATCTCAGCGGCTACGGCTTCAAACAGGCGAATGACCAGGTGGGTGTTTTTCCCGGTGTCGAAACGGCCGATGTAAGCCAGTTTGCGCAGGCGGGATCGCAGCCAGCGTTTTTCCAAAAACTGCGACAGGTGGAAGCCGTTGTAGATCACCCGGGGTTGAATGGGCAGCACCTCCCGGCGGAAGATGCCGGCGCTGTACCGCGAATTGGCGATGTAGCGCACGCGAAACAGGGCGCAAAGCAACCAACAGGTCTTCAGGTATATTTTATTCCACCATTTTTTCCAGTATTTCGTGCCGTGGATGTGGTACACCGGGTTGCGCACGCCCGCCAACAGGGTGAGCAGCAACACGATCGGGCCGCTGTTCATCAGGTGAAACAGATCATTGCGGTGGGCGCGGCAGTACCGGAAATAGCCGGTGTAGCAGTCGAAATTGTTGTCGGCGCCCTCGTCGTAGTGCTGCTCGTCGAGCCGTTTGTCCAGCTCGTTACCCACCGGGCGCAGGCTGTAAATGAACAGCTCGCGCTGCCCGTAAAAGCGGTTGGTGTAGTGGCTGATGTACGACTCCATACCGCCGGGCAGCGATTCCCAAACCACGTAGTGGATCGGGGCAGGGGTGTGTGGAAGTATCTGTTTTCTCATAGTTTTCAAACAAATTAAGGCGACTACGCCGTCGCACAGGCGACTGACGTGCCGAAGGGAAATGGGGGGAGTAAAAGCGTGGATGTCTTAAATCGGATTACTGGGCATTTGGAGTTTGAAGTTGAAGTTTGGAGGCCGGAGGGGCTCAAACTTCTGCTTCGTCGGGGGGATGGATTGAAGCGTCAGCTGCTTGGGGTTTCGGATTAAAAGAAAGCCGGTAGGTGAGCGCGCCCAGGGTCAGGTAATACGTCAGGACGATGCTGTTGGCCGGGTCGGAATAAAAAGCGAAATGCTGGCCGGAGGAGGAGTGGATTAAAAACCAGCCGGGAAAAAATACTACAAAAACCAACAAAGGAGCTTTGTATGGATTCCCCCGATGCAATTGCAAGCTTCGGGCCAAAAGCGCCCAATGGAAAAAAATTATAAAGAAGCCCATCAGGATAGCCCCGATGATACCGGCGTGCAGCAGGATGTTCTGGTTGCCGACGTGGAAATCGCCGTGTTTGAAAAAGGCGTCGGAAAACCCCCAGCCGGTAAACGGCGCCTCGCTCCATTTGTCCAGCACGCGGGGACTGCGTTCGTTGATCCTCGACAAGGTGCCGCCGGCCGTTACGTCGCCGCTGGCCAGTTTCTCCAGGGTGGTGAACCGTTTGAACGCATTGTCGAACTGTGTTTTCACCACCGGCAACAACATCAAAGCGGCTACCATCACCGCGCCGGTGCCCACCACCGTCGCCAGGCGTTTGATGCTCAGGCGCAACACCAGCACCAGGTACAGGATCAAGCCCAGCGAAAACCCCAGCAACCAACCCCGCGTAGCCGAAAGCACCACGCAAAGCAAACAGGCCGCCATCACACTGAACAGATAATTGATATTAAAATAGCCGCTGCGCCGCGCCAGTTGGTAAAAAGCGCCGAAGTAGCAGGTAAGCACGGTGGCGCTGCTGTAAAAGCCCCGGTACGTCTTGCCTTTTGAAACATCCACCGTGAACCACAATTTTTTAAACACCCCCAAAAACTGCGAAGGCGCTATGCCGGTCGAGATGGTAAATACCTGGGCGAACAGCGCAAAAAAGGCCATGGGGAACAAGTACAGGAAAAACTCGCGGAAATTCTCTTCGGATTGAAACAGGCGCGGCACAGAGTAAAACATCAGGAACGGCAGCACAAATTTCACCATCCGGAATTGCACGTTCAATTGCGGCGAAAGCCCCAGCAGGTACCCCTGCGCAATTAAAAATAACACGTAAATACCGAGAATCTTCAGGAAATTATCGTGAAACATAACGCCGGGATTCGGACGCTTGTAGGCTTTTACAGCGCTGAGCACAATGTACAAGTGTGCAATTTCGATCGGCGGCAAACCCGGAATTACCGAAAGCACCGCTTCGTACAGGTTGAAAAAGCCCCAAAAACCGTCGGAAATTGTGAGAAAAAACGCCAACCACAAGGGTTCGTTTTTCGAACGGAAATACAAAATCAGCAGCAAGACGTAAAACGCCGCCTTTACCCCCTCGGGCACGTAATAGGTGGCCAACGTTGTGGCGACCAGTAAAGCAAAAAATTCGGCGAACTTCCTGAGCATGACGAATCGGTCGGTTTGCGGATGATTGCCCGGAGCGGAAAAGGGATTATGAAAACAACTGTTCTTCCATGCGTTGAATGACCATTTCCGGCCGGTAGCGTTCGAGCACGCGGGCGCGCATGGCTTCCACGCAGGCGGTGCGTTTCGCTTCGTTGTCTAACCAAAACCGCGCCACTTCCTGGCCTTCCGGATAGTTTTTTATAACCGGAATGTCCATTCCCTCAAACACGGTGTACAAGTCGGCGCTGTATTCGCAAAGCGGCAAAATGCCCGAACCCAAAATATCGAACACCCGCACGTGAATGCCCTTGAACAACGAAGGTACCAATTCCACGGGGGCTATTTTACTACAGTTGTATACCAAATTGTTAAATCCGGCGTCGAAGCGGTCGTGCGGGATGATCCGTTGTTCCACGCCCGGAAACATGCCGTACCAGCGCTCCATGCCGCTCCCGCTGATGTAGGCGCGGAGGTCAAAGTTTTTAAAAATATCCAAAAACAGGACGCGCTTGTAGCCCCAGTTGGTTTTACTGGCGCTGCCCACGTAAATGAAATCCGACTGGTAGCGCTGCCGGTCGTCGGCGCTTGGCTCCATCGGGTGGTAAATGGCGCTGTTGAAGCCGAAACAATCGAACACTACATTTTTCACGCCCATTTGCGTCAGCTGGTCGCGCCACATGGAGTCGGGGCTGATCACATAGTCGGCGTAAAACAACAGGTGCAGGTTGTAAATGCTGGTAGGGGTGTACAGCGGGTTGTCGCCGAGCATAAAGGCGATGCGGGCCGTTTTTTTAAACTCCGCCAGCAGCTCGGGCAACACCAATTGGTTGTTGTAAATAAACACCACATCCGGCTGAAACTCCCGGAAAATGCGCCAGTACTCGGCATTGGCTTTTTTCACATACGGCTCTTCCCACAGCTGGCGGATACGGCGGGGCAAGGCCGTGTAGTTGTTGTACCGGCTGTTGGCGCGGGGCGAGAAAAACTGCTGGTAGTCGACCGCCCGAAGCAGCATGCCCCGGGCTTGCAGTCCGGCGATAATGGACTGAAGGAAAGGGTATTGCAGCGGAGCGAGAAGCAGGCATTTCATGTTGCGTGGGTTTTCATTTACGTGGTTTTCAATTTGAAAAGTTGGGTTAGTGTTTCGGGGGAGTTATGCGCAGCACCCGCGCCGGATTACCCACCACCACCGCCCCGTCGGGCACATCGTGGCGCACCACCGCTCCCGCGCCCACCACAGCGCCCGCGCCGATGCGTACCCGGGGCAGCACCACGGCGCCGGTGTAGATGTCGGCGCAACGGCCTACGCGCACCAGCCCGGCCAGGGTAGCGCCCGGCCCCACCGTTGCGCCGTCTTCGAGCACGCACTCGTGGTCGACCGAGGCGCGGGTGTTGACGATGCAGCAACGGCCGAGCTGCGCGTCGGCGCAAACAGCCGCCTGGGCATACACTTGCGTGCCGGCGCCGAGGCGGGCGTTTTCGGCCACGAATGCCGTCCGGTGCACGGCAGTGATGGCTTGCAGCCCGGCTTGTTCCAGCCGCTCGTGCAGTTCGAGCCGGACAGCGCCGTGGCCAGGCCCGATGCTGACGATGAAAGCCGGTTTTTCACCACTGCCCAACGCTGCTACCCAGGCGTCGAAAGCGACGCCCGTGCCGAGGTTTGGAATGCCCCGGTAGTCGGGCGGCAAGTTTGGGTTGTTGTCAAAAAAGCCGGCGATACTATAGTCGTTTTTCAGCAATTCGCACAACACTTTGAAATTGCCCGTGCCGCCCCAGACGATCAGGTCAGGCAACCGTTTGGGCATGGAAAACTTTGATTCCGTTCAAAACATAGTCGACTTCTTCGTCGCTCAGGTCGGCGTGCAGGGGCAGGGTGATGAAGCGCTCGTGTTCGGCCTCTACGAAAGGACAGGTGTGCCCCCAGGGCGCAAACAAGGGCTGAATGCTCAGCGGCGTGTAGTGGCAGCCGGTGGCGATGCCCTGCGCCTTGAGGTGGATCATCAGTTCGTCGCGCTGGTCGGCGCGGATGCCGAACATCTGGTAGCAGTAGTTTTCCGGCTCGAACGGCAACAGCGGCTCCACGCCCGGCAACCCTTCGAGGCCGTCGAGGTAGCGCCGGATGATCGCCGAGCGGCGGCGGCTCATGGCAGGCAGTTTTTTCAGCTGGGCCAGGCCGATGGCGGCGGCCAGGTCGTTCATGTTGTATTTGTAGCCCAGCACCGCAATTTCGTAAAACCAGTGCATGGCGTCGCGGTTGGCCGTGGTGTATTGCTGGGCGGTTTTCCAGTTGTCTTTGTCGATGCCCACCCAGCGCATGGCTTTCACATCGCGGAACAAGTCGGGGTCGTCGGTGACCATCATGCCGCCGTCGCCGGTGGTCATCAGTTTTTTCTCTTCAAAACTGTAGCAACCGATATCGCCCCAGCGGCCCAGCATTTTGCCCTGATACATCGCTCCGGCCGTGTGCGCACAGTCTTCGATCACCTTGAGGCCGCGTTCGCGGGCCCAGGGCATTAGTTTTTCCATGGGCACCGGATGGCCGGCATAGTGCACGGGCATGACGGCCACACAATCGCGGTCGTACTTGCGATCGAGGTCGGCCAGGTCCATACCCAGGGTGACGGGGTCGCTGTCGACAAACACGGGTTCGAGCCGGTTGTACAACACCGCCGTGGCTGTAGCCGCGAAGGTCAGCGAGGGCACCAGCACTTTTTTCCCCTCCGGGAAACGGAAGGCGGCCAAAGCCAGGTGCAGGGCGGCGGTGGCCGAGTTGACGCCGATGGCCTGGCTGGCGCCAGTAAAGGCTTCCCATTCGGTTTCGAACTGGTTGACGTTGGGGCCCAGCCCGATCCAGGAGCGCTCGAAGGCCTCGCGGATCAGTTGCAGTTCTTCCTCGCCTACGGAAGGTTTGAATAAACGTACGTTCATAGCGGTATGCTTTTAAATTGTTCAATGAAGGTGGCCAGCGTCATGTTGCGGCGGTCTTTTTCCGATAAAATCGGGTCCTGAACGGGCCAGTCGATGCCGAGCGCCGGATCGGACCACAGCAACCCGCCCTCGTGTTCGCGGCTGTACACATTGTCTACTTTGTACAACACTTCGCTTTCCGGAGTAAGCGTGCAAAATCCGTGCGCAAAACCGCGCGGGATGTACGCCATTTTCCAATTCGTCTCGCTGAGTTCCACCGCGTCCCACTGCCCGAAGGTGGCCGAGCCGGCGCGCAGGTCGACGAATACGTCGAGCACGGCGCCGCGCACGCAGCGCACGAGTTTGGTTTCGGCAAAGGGCGGAAACTGAAAATGGAGGCCCCGGATGATGCCCCGGCGCTCGCTGCGCGAGTGGTTTTCCTGCAGCCAGGGGCGGTGCAGGCCGGCTTTTTCAAAAATCGCCGCATCGTAGCTGCGCATGAAAAAACCGCGCTCGTCGCGAATGGGCGCGAGGCGGATTTCGTACATGCCTTTTAGTTTTCGTTCCGTGAATTCCACAGGTTCTGGTATTGTTGAATTTGTTCCTGACAAAGTTGATCGACGGATGTGTGCCCGTAGCGGGCATACCAGTCGGCGGTAAACTGTACGGTTTCCGAAAAGTTGAGCGCGGGCGTCCAGCCCAGCCGGTGGATGGCCTTGCTGATATCGAGCATGAGCAAACCCGCTTCGTGGGCCTGGCCGGGCTGCGACACGTCGCGCCAGCGGGCTTCGGGAAATTGCGGTTTAAAGTATTTGAAAAACGCGTCAGCCACCTTGCCTACCGGGTGGACACTGTGGGGCAGCGGACCGAAATTCCAGCCTTCGGCAAATTGCCGGGGCGCCTCCAACAGTTTTTGTGCCAGCAACAAATAACCGCACAGCGGCTCCAGCACGTGCTGCCAGGGGCGCACGGCGCGGGGGCTGCGGATGTCGAGCGCCTGGCCGCTTTCCACCGCCCGGATGATGTCGGGCACCAGCCGGTGGGCCGACCAGTCGCCGCCGCCGATCACGTTGCCGGCGCGCGCGGAGGCGATACCCGGACTGTTTTCTTCGGAAAAAAAAGAGCGCCGGTAGGAGGCAATGACCAGCTCGGCGGCGCCTTTGCTGGCGCTGTAGGGGTCGTGCCCACCCATGGGGTCCGACTCGCGGTAACCGTGCACCCATTCCTGGTTTTCGTAACACTTGTCGGTGGTCACCAGCACGGCTGCGCGTACGGAGGGCGTCTGGCGGATGCCCTCGAGCACATGCACCGTGCCCTGCACATTGGCGGCAAAGGTGCCAACGGGGTCCTGGTAGCTGTCGAGTACCAGGGGTTGGGCGGCGAGGTGGAACACTACTTCGGGTTGTTCTGCCTCGAATACCCGGAGCACAGCGTCGAGGTCGCGAATATCGCCGCGGTGGTCGCGTATGCGGGCGCCGATGCGGCTGCGCACAAACACGTCGCGCTCGCTGTGCGGGTCGAGGGCCAGCCCCGACACGCGGGCGCCGAGGCTTTCGAGCCAGAGGCTGAGCCAGGCGCCTTTGAAGCCGGTGTGGCCGGTGACGAGGACGCGTTTTTGGTTAAAACCGGGAAAATTCATTTCAAGGGTAGGGTTCTAGGAAGTCATTTTGAATGGAATTGCCATGCGTTCCAGGAGTTGTTGCAGCAATTCTTGTTCTTCCTGATTTTTTGGGAAAACCTCCATCGTCAGGACCGGCGTATTTTTGGCTGTTTTTTGCGCTTGGCGGCGCGTAGATCGTACAGATGCGCGCAATGCGGCCAATCCCTGGCGCAACTCATCGCTACTTTTTTCGCCCAGCCTGGTTAGCAGGTTTTGGAAAAACTGCTCTCGTTCGCTTGTGTCTGTGAGTTGGCGGTGCTGTTCGAGCCATTCTTGCAATTCTTTTTTCGCATCCATTGCTATCAATTTGTAAGGTATTGTGCTTCGAGTTCTTCCAGATCAAAATCATTTGAAATGGCTATTAGTTCAGGTTGTGATCTTCCCGGCTTGCAGTTTTCCAGTACCTGATTTACCTGCGGGAAACTACTCTACGAGAGTCGGTCACAATTCACAACTTGAGTTAATTAAACAAACTTAAGAAAAACTGGGTGTCTGATGAAATTGAGTCATTTGAGGTCATGGAAGTCATTTTTCAGCCGGGCCACATTTTCCAGGGGGCGGCATTTTGTTGCCAGAGTTTGTCGAGCGTCATTTTGTCGCGCAGGGTGTCCATCGGGTGCCAGAAGCCCTGGTGCTGGTAGGTGAACAGTTCGCCGTCGGCGGCGAGGTTTTCGAGCGGTTTGCGTTCGAAAATAGTCTCGTCGCCCTCGCGGATGTAGTCGAACACCTGGTGTTCGCAGACGAAAAAGCCGGCGTTGATCCAGCCGCCTTCGCCCTTGGGTTTTTCCACAAATTTACTCACCTGGCCGCCCTCGCGGATGTCGAGGGCGCCGAAGCGGCCTTCGGGCTGCGCGGAGGTCATGGTGATGGCCCGGCCGTGCTGGCGGTGGAAGCCCACGAGGGCGCCTACGTCGATGTTGGACACGCCGTCGCCGTAGGTCAGCAGGAAGGGTTCGCCGGGCTGGAGGTAGGGTTGGGCGCGCAGGACGCGACCGCCGGTCATGGTGTCGAGGCCGGTGTCGAGCAGGGTCACTTTCCAGGGTTCGCTCACGTTGTTGTGCACCTGCATGCTGTTGTTGGCCAGGTCGAAGGTTACGTCGGAGTGGTGCAAAAAATACTGGGCGAAATACTCTTTGATCACATAGGCTTTGTAGCCGCACAGGATGATAAAATCGGTGAAACCGTGGCAGCCATAAATTTTCATGATGTGCCAGAGGATGGGCCTCCCGCCAATTTCGACCATCGGTTTGGGGCGCACCCCGGTTTCTTCGCTGAGGCGGGAGCCGTAGCCGCCGGCCAGGATTAGTACTTTCATATTGTTCAACTGTTCAGATTTGGTGTGTGGCAGTTTCGGTTGTTGGGGCAGCTTGGGGTGGGGTGGGGTGCCGGCCGGAAAATCCCGGGAAATACTTCAGCGCCAGCAGCGCCAGGCGGATTTTTTGCTTAAGGTTGCCGGCGCCCCGGTACAGCAGCGACAGGGTTTTCCGGAAAACCAACTCCCGTTCGGTTTGGGTCAGCGGCCGGGTATTCAGCCGGTCGAACTC
>CAZVZH010000083.1:0-17144 GCA_964630705.1 uncultured Saprospiraceae bacterium
GTTTCCAGGTAGTTTTCGCTGGTTTTGCCGATCGCCCAGACTTCGACTTTCATATACGGTTGGTGTTGACGTGGATGCTGTGCTTAACCCGCAGGGCCAAAAACCGGGCGCCGCGTTTTCGGAAACAGGTCTTCGAGTTCTTCGGGTAAGCCCGAGCGGTCGGGGAAACGGGCAATTAAGGCCGTAACAATTTCGCGGACCAGAGCCGTTTGTTTTTTCTGGAGGAGGCTTGCGAGTATGGCGCGCACCTGCTGCGAGGCGGGCGCTCCGAAATGCCCTTCCAGAAATTCACTCAGGTGTTGCACATATTGTTCGCGGACGAAGGCCAGGTTTTCGGGCAACAGCCGGTCTTCGTACAAGCCGAGCAGCTGAAAATTGGCTTCCCGGCGCAGCAGGGCCATCAGCGCCGGCCAGTCGCTTTCGGCCGCCAGGAGGCTGGCCCAATTGGCTGTTTCGCCGGCGGCTTCGTATTCCCGGATCAATTTTTCCCGTTCGTTCGGCCAGTCGGCGCCGGCCAGCGTTTTCAGCCGGGCAAATGTTTCCTGTCCGCCGGAATGCCGGTACGTCCGGCGCAGCAGTTTTTTGAGTTGTGGTTGGTTGCCGGAGCGTTCGGCGGCAGTGAGCAGCCATTGTTCCAGTTCGCGGGATTGCCAGGAGTTGAACTGTCCGGTTTCCAGGGCTTGCATGCCGGCCAGCAATAGGGCTTCCCAATGCTCCTGGCGGTACAGCCATTCCAGTGCGGCGCGGAAGGGCGCGGCCGGCGCGGCATATTCGCTCAGCACTTTAACCACCGCCTCGGGCAGCCCGCGTTGGGCTAGCCCTGCGACAAAAAGGTGCAGCAAGGGTTTGGGCATCGGCGTTGGCGAGCGGTCGAAGGCATCCCTGATTTTTTGAAAAAACCCTTCGTCGGCCGTTTCCCGGCTCAAAAAAACGATTATAGTGCGTTCGGTAAAAAGGCCCTCGGGTTGCTCCTGCAGGAATTGAAGTAAAAAATCGCGGCGTTTTTCACGGAGTTCGGGGGAGAGCAAGTTGTTCGTCAGCCCGGTCAATTTGTCGACAACTTGTTGCAAGGCCGGTTTGATCTGCGTTTTTTTTGCCTCTTCCAGCTGCGCCCACACCGGCGTAATTTTTTCTAAAACGGCGGTTGAAATTTGGAAAACCGTCGGCGCATCGGCTAATTCGGCGGCCTGAACCAGTTGTTGCCCCAGCTCGTCGAGCACTTTTTTCAGCCGCTTGAGTTCTGGCGGCCGCAAGGAGCGGCCCGCGGCCTGCTTGCGGGGCAGCGCGGCGTCGAGCACCAGCAAGAAGGGATTGTCGAGCCCCGGCAGTTTGCCGGCAAACCAAACTTTGAGCGCCAGCGCAAAATCGCGGTCGCGGCGGGCATACTCGCGGACAAAGGCAACAACTTGCTCCGGGCCGGCGCTCTCCAACAATGCAGGTATGCTCAAGCGATGGGCCGGTTCTTCCTTGCGGGTTGCGGGCGGGTCTTTCCGCGCGGTTTGTTGTTGTTCTAAAAATTGCCGGATGCGGAGCAGGCTGGCGCCGATGTGCGCGCACATCAACCGGCGGCCGCTTTCCCAACATTCGCAGGTGAAGGCTTTGATTTTGTGCGGGGTAATCATCACTTCCACCTCGTAGCGCTGGTCGCCGTCGCGCACAGCTGCCACCCAGAAATGTTTTTCTACCTCCCGGAGCTGGCTAACGGCGCCGGCCTGCGCCAGGTCCTGCGCCTGGTTCCAGGTGTTGGAGTTGATTTGAAATTCAAAGTTTTTAAGCCAGAGTTTTTGCACGGTTGCGCGTTGTTTGAATTCTGCTGCTTGGGTCGGTCAAAAACTTCAAAATTAAAGCCGATTGGTCAAAACGGCAACTTCCGGCGCAGAAATTCCCCACGGGAGGCAGCAACCCGAAATCGCCGTACCTTTGACCGGCTCACCAAATTTGAACATCGATGCGACAACTTTTTCTGGTCCGGCACGCCAAATCCAGTTGGGATCATCCCGGGCTTCGCGACTTTGATCGCCCCCTGAATAACCGCGGGCAACACGATGCGCCGCGCATGGCTAAACTGATTAAGAAATTGGGCGTTGTACCCGACCTGCTGGTTAGCAGCCCCGCCAACCGGGCGCTGACTACCGCCAGGTTTTTTGCAGCGGGCCTCGGCTATCCGGAGTCGGATATCGTGCAAAAACCGGAGATTTATGAAGCTTATCCGGCTACGATCTTGCGGATTATCAGCGGGCTGCCCGACACCGCCAACACGGTGTTTCTCTTTGGCCACAATCCTACCTTTACCGATGTCGCCAATCAATTTACCGATCGGTACATCGACAATGTGCCCACCTGCGGCGTTATCCGTATTGACTCTTCTGCCGCCAGTTGGGCGGAATTTTATGAAAAAAACTCACGCGTCGCAGCATGTTATTTCCCAAAAGAGGACTTGTAGTTTTCGCCGCCCTGGCGGCCTTGTTGTGTAATTTTTTGCTCCTTCCGGCTTGCGGCCCCAAGTCCGCACAACCCACTGTTCCGGCAGAAAAGCTGGCCCGCGTCATGGCCGACTTGTACATCGCCGAAGCGGCTACGCAGGGTTTGGCCGGTTATCAAAAAGACAGCTTGCTCCGGTTTTACAACCGGCAAGTTTTTGAAATACATGGCCTCACGCCAGCGGAGTACCAGGAGAACCTCCGCTTGTTTTCCCAAAACGAAAGCGACATCGATGCCATCGTCAAACGCTCGGTGGAGCTGGTGAGCCCGACTGATTCTACGGGTCAAAAAGCCAAGTCGGACAAAGCCGACGACTAATCGGGGGCTGTTCAAACATGAGTCATGTTTTAATCGCAGCACCGCTTACCGGTACAGCGTGACATCGCCTTTCAGTACTTTTTTCCGGCCATTGGCAAATTCGAATTCGGCGTACCAAACATATACGCCGGGCCCGGCTGGTTTTCCGCGCTCGCTGCCATCCCAGCCGTGATCGGGGTCGTTGGCCTCGAACTCCGGCCGCTCGTGCACGAGGTTGCCCCAGCGGTCGAATATCCGGAACTGCCGCACTTTCAGCACCCGCGCTTCCGCGCCGATCTGAAATTCGAAACGGTTGTTCCCGGCGTCGCTTTCCGGATAAAAAATGTTGGGCACGTAAATCGCGTGGGTTTGTTGAATCCGGATAAAATAGCTGGCCGTTTGCACACAACCGTTCGGGTCGGTGAGCTGCAGCTGCACGGTACCGGAGGCCTCCATTTTGATCACCGGAAGTTGGCACGTGGCGCAGGGCATGCCCAGCACCGTTGGCGGAAATGTCCATTGTACCTCGGTCCAATCTGTTCGGGGCAATTCGGTCAGCGGACTCGGGAAAATCGGTTCAAATTCTTCGGCGTCGATGTCGGGTCCCAGGCTCAGCGTCCAGGTCGGTTGGTCGAGGGCCTGCACCTCCAGGCTGGCGCTGTCGATGCAGCCGTTTGGCCCGGTGGCCACCAGGGTATAGACGCCGGGCAAGTCCACGACGGGCTCGGGCAAGGTGCTGGAAAAGTTTTGCGGCCCGCTCCATTGCAGGCTGCTGCCAGCCGGAATGACGTTGGCCGACAGGTAGGCCAGCGCATCGCGGCAACTGATATTCGTGCCTTGCACGTCCAAGTCTGGAGGGCTGAGATCCGCAGTCACCACCGCAGTAGCGCTGGCGGAGCACCCGTTGGCCAGCGTGGCCGTCAGGGTGTAATTGCCCGCCGCGCTTACTAAGGGTTGGAGCTGGTTGGAACTGAAATTTAGCGGGCCGGTCCATTGCAAGCTGGCGCCGCCCGGTTGCACGTTGGCTTGGAGGGCCAGGTTGGTTTTCGTGCAATTGAGCTGACCGCCGCTGGCGCCTAGCACCGGCCGGCTGGTATCCGCCGCTACTTGCGCAGTGGTTGTTGCGGTGCATCCGTTGGTGGCGGTGGCCAGTACGGTGTAGTCGCCCGGAACGCTGATCGTAGGCTGCGGTTGGTTGGAGCTGAAGTTTTGGGGCCCTGTCCAGGCGATGGTACTGCCGGCCGGTTGCAGGGCCAATTGAAGTTGAACCTGCGTTTGCAAACAGCTGATGAGGCCGCCGGTGGCGCTTACTTGAGGCGCCGCCGTGTCGGCGGCAACCAGGGCAGTGGCCACTGCAGTACAGCCGTTGGCGCCGGTTGCCGTCACCTGGTATTGCCCCGGATTTTGCACTTGCGGATTAGTCAGGTTTGAACTGAAGCCTGCCGGCCCCGACCAGGTCAGATGGCTGGCCGCCGGCGTGCTGGTAACTGCGATTGTCCCGGAGGGCAGCGCGCAGCTGAGGGTAAGCCCGGAAGTGCTGAGCAAGGGTGCAGTCGTATCGGCTGTAATGCTAGCTGTGGCGGTAGCGCTGCAGCCGGCCGAAGTGGTTGCGGTGAGGGTGTAGGTTCCGGCGATGGATACGGCGGGATTGGGCTGATTGGAAGAAAAGTTTTGCGGGCCGGTCCAGGCCAAGTTGGTACCCGGCGGATTGATCTGGGCGCCCAGGTTTACGGTGGTTTGGCTGCAGGTAATCAGCCCTCCACTGGCCGATACGGTTGGGAAACTGCTGTCGGCTGTGACGGTAGCGCTGGCTGTTCCGGTGCAACCGTTGGGCGCGGTAGCGGTGAGGAGGTAGTTGCCCGCGGTGTTCACCAGTGGGTTCAAGGTGGCGGAGCTGAACCCCTGCGGCCCGGTCCAAAGCAGTTGGCTGTTGGCTGGGAGTACGCTGGCGCCGAGTTGCAGGCTGTTTTGTATGCAAGTCAACATGCCGCCCGAGGCGCTGAGTTGAGGCGCGACGGTATCCTGCGCAACCAGGGCGGTGGTGGTGGCAGTGCATCCATTGGTTGCGGTTGCGACCAGATGGTAATTTCCCGGTTGGACCACAGAAACACTCGTTGCATTCGATGAAAACCCCTGCGGCCCGCTCCATAACAACTGAACATTACCCGGGTTGCTGACGGCGGTGAGCGCCAGCTGGGGCTGCGCACAGCTCAGCGTGCCGCCGTTGGCGCTGATTTGCGGAGGAAGCGTGTCGATCCCGACGCTGGTTTGGGCCGAAGCGCTGCATCCATTGGGCGCGGTAGCCTGTATTTGATAATTTCCCGGTGCGCTGACCATCGGATTGCTGCCCGTTGCGTTGAAATTTTGCGGCCCGGTCCAAAGCAGCGCGCTGTTTGCCGGCGAAACGGTGTTTCCGAGTGTCAGGCTGGTTTGCAGGCAAGTCAAAGTGCCGCCGGTAGCGGCAACCTGCGGTTTGAGGGTGTCGGCGGGCACCGCCAAACTGGCCGTGGCGGTACAACCATTGGTTGCGGTAACGACCGCGGTATAATTTCCAGGGAAACTCGTCGGCGGGTTGGCCTGGCTGGAGCTGAACCCCAGCGGCCCGCTCCATTGGATGGCGGCGTTTGCCGGACTAAGCACAGCGTTCAGGTTCAGGCTTGGCTGCGCGCAGCTGATGGTTCCGCCCGACAACTGGAGCGTAGGTTTGACGGTGTCGGCTTCAACCACAGCAGTAGCGCTGGCCGAGCAGCCGTTGGCCGTGGTTGCGGTGAGGGTGTAGGTCCCCGGGGCCGACACGGCCGGGCTGAGTATGCTGGCGCTGAATCCGTTCGGCCCTGTCCAAACTATCGAACTGCTGCCGTTGGCAACAACCTGGCCGGTCAGGGTAATGGATGGCGTCAAACAAGTGATCGTATCGCCGGCGGCATCCACTTGCGGGATAGAAGCGTCGGCCAATACGGAAGCCTGGGCGGTGGCGGTGCAACCATTGGGCGCTGTGGCGGTGGCGGTGTAAACGCCGGCGGTGTTGACAGCCGGGTTCGGCAGGTTGCTGGAAAAACCCTGGGGCCCTGTCCAGGCAATCGCGCTGTTTGCAGGGGAAAATACTGCCGACACGGCGCCGCTGTTTTGCGTGCAACTCAAGGTGTCGCCCAAGACGCTGAGTTGCGGAGCAATGGTGTCGGCGTTTACCGTCAGGCTTGCCATGGCGGTACAGCCGTTGAGTGCAGTTGCCAGCAAACTGTAATTGCCGGGGAAGTTTATCGTCGGGTTGGGGAGATTGGAGGAAAAACTTTGCGGTCCAATCCACTGTAGCGTACTGTTTGCAGGTACGACATTGGCTGTCAGTTCGAGGCTGGGGAGCAGGCAACTGAGCACTCCGCCGGTTAAACTGACTTGCGGAGCGGAGGTATCCGCCGCGACGAAAACGCTGGCCGAGGCCGTGCAGCCATTTTCCAAACTGGCCAAAACCTGGTAGGCGCCGGGCGCCGCGGTGGTGGGATTGCTTTGGCTGGAATTGAAACCCTGCGGACCCGACCACTGCAAACTGGCCGAAGCGGGGGCGACATGAGCAGAAAGTTGTGCCAGGGGCTGCGCGCAGGAAATGGTGTCGCCATTGGCCATCAGGCTGGGGGGGAGCGTGTCGGCCAGTACCTCCAGGGAATCGCTGGCCGTGCAGCCATTGGGTGCGGTGGCCAACAGGAAATACCAGCCGGGCAGGGTAGTGGCGGTGTCGGATTGGGTCGTGTTAAAACCCTGCGGACCGAGCCAGGAAAACCTGGCGCCGGTAGTGTTGGATTGGGCGCTTAGCCGTACGGTGTCGACCAGACAGGTCAGGGTGTCGCTTACTGCCAGGGTTACCACCGGCGCGGCCAGGTCGGCTACCACAGCCACCGTATCGGTGCGCAGGCAGCCGTTCGGCGCCGTGGCGGTTATCAGATAGGCGCCGGGGCTGTTGGTGGTCGTGTCGGCTTGGTTGGATTGGAATCCGCCAGGGCCCGACCAGGCAAAGTTGACGCCGGGTGTGGTGGAGCTGGCGTGGAGTAGCCCCAGCGGTTGCAGGCAATTGAGCGTGTCGCCGCTGGCGCTGAGTTGGGGGAGGTTTTTATTCGAGAATACCTGGGCCGTTGCTGTGTCCCGGCAGGTTAGGCCCGGGGTGACGCGTTCGACGATGAGGCGGTACCGTCCGGGGGCAGCGACGAGTACCGAATCGGCAGTCGACAACACTTTCCCGGTGGAGTCCTGCCAGATGAAGGTGCTGCCAGGAGTTGATCCGGTACTGAACAGTGAAATGGTATCCTGCTGGCAACTCAGGGTGTCGGGCAAGGGGATCGCCGCCGTTACCGGAACGGTCAGGATAGAGAAAAAAATAGTGCTGTCGCAGCCGTTGGCGGCGGGTACAATTTCCTGAAAGGTGCCGCTGACGCAGTAGTTTCCAGTTCCAACTTTTACACAGGCGCCCTCGCAAATGCGCAGCACCCCCAGGTTGCTGATGATTGGCGGGCGTACGGTGAGTTGTTGCCGCACTACACTGTCGCAGCCCAGGGCAGTGGTGTAGGTAAAGGCGAGCAATTGCGTGCTGTTGTAAAAATTATCGTCCAGCCATTGGTAGCTGTCGCCAGCGCAAATGGTGACCGGTGGCAAAACTGTTGGGGGGATCGGGGCTACCGTTACTGGCAGGCAAACTTGCGGGCCTTGCGAACAGGCATTGGAGCCGCTGACGCACAACTGTCCGCCCTGGCTGCCCCAGGTGACCGTCACGGTGGTGCCTTCCGAGTGGTTCAGGATTTTTGGTGAAGGGGAGCCGTTGATCAGGGCGCCGGCGGGGGCTGTCCAGCGGTATTGGCAAGCGCCGAAGAGTGGCGGGATGGTGTATTCGACCGTAGCGCCCGGGCAAAGGTTGGTAGGGCCTGCGGGGGCGGCCGGCGCACCAACTGCCGGCGCTGTACCGCTGCCATTGATCACCGTAACGGTGAAGGCGCAGGCTGCCGGACCATTGTTGTCGGTGACCAGGAAATAGGCACAGCCGGGTACCAGCGGTTCGGTATTGGATAAAATGTAGTTGTTGCCGGTAAACATGGCGGTGTTGCAATCGCCGACCAGGTTAAAAGTTTGGCAATCATCGGTTTGGTAAATGCCCATTTCGATACTGTTGCCGATGGTGCAGGTACCGATATCGACCTGGATGCTCAAATCGGTGGAGCCGGCAATAAAGCCGATATAGCCCATGCTGTGTACAATTTGCGTGCAATACCCTGGTATTTGCTGGCCCTGAACGGTTTGTGTGGTGGCGGCACTGTAGCCGTCGAGGTTGCACAGGATGCACGCTTGGTTGCACTGTTTGGCCAGCGGCGGATTGTTGATGGTGCAGGTAGGAGGGAGTTGAGCAAAGAGGCTGCCAGCCCAAAATAAAATTGGAACCAGCAAGGTTGGCTGTTTCATAAAGTTCGGCCCTCGTTTTGTTTGGGCAATTATACTCAAACAAAAGGAGGGCCGGGCCGGAATATGTCGATAATATTTTTGCGGTTTACCGCAGCACTTTAGCCACCAGATCGGCGGCTTCCTGAAACTCCACGGCGCCCATAACCTGAAGGCCGGATTCGTCGATAATTTTTTTGGCAATGTCGGCATTGGTGCCTTGCAAGCGCACGATCACCGGAACCGGGATGTTGCCAATGGATTTGTAGGCGTCTACCACGCCTTGCGCGACGCGGTCGCAGCGCACGATGCCGCCGAAAATATTGATGAGGATGGCTTTAACATTCGGGTCTTTCAGAATGATGCGCATCGCGTTTTCCACCCGTTGCGCGTCAGCGGTACCGCCCACGTCGAGAAAGTTGGCGGGCTGGCCGCCGGAGAGCTGAATGAGGTCCATTGTCGCCATGGCCAGGCCGGCGCCGTTGACCATACAGCCCACGTTGCCGTCGAGTTTGACGTAGTTGAGGTCGAAGGCTTTGGCTTCCACGTCGGTGGGGTCTTCCTCGTCTTTATCCCGTTGCGCTTCCAGGTCGGGGTGGCGGAACAGGCCGTTTTCGTCGAGTGCAACCTTGGCGTCTACGGCGATGATGTGGTCGTCGGAGGTTTTGAGGCAGGGGTTGATTTCAAACAGATTGGCGTCGCTGCCGACAAAAGCGGCGTACAGTTTTTGAACGAAGGCGACCATTTCTTTGTGTGCCTGACCGCTCAAGCCTAGGTTGAAGGCAACTTTGGCGGCTTGGAAGGGCCGCAGGCCGAGCAAGGGGTCGATAAATTCGGTGAAAACGCGCTCCGGAGTTTCCTCGGCTACTTTTTCGATATCCATGCCGCCGTCGGGCGAGTAAATGATCACATTGCCGCCGCGGCCGCGGTCGGTCAGGATGCTGATGTAAAATTCTTTTGGATCGTTCGGGCCGGGGTAAAAAACATCCTGGGCGACCAGCACTTTGCGCACCAGTTTACCCTCGGGCGGCGTTTGCGGGGTTTTCAACATCATACCGATAATTTGCCCGGCAATTTCGCCGGCTTGCTCCGGACTTTTCGCCAGTTTGACCCCGCCGCCTTTGCCGCGGCCGCCCGCGTGAATTTGGGCTTTTACCACACACCAATCCGACTGGTATTCTTCCTTTAATTTTTTGGCGGCTTCTACCGCTTCAGCGGCATTATGGACCAGGATACCCTCCTGAATTTTTACCCCAAACGATTTAAGCAGTTCCTTACCCTGGTATTCGTGCAGATTCATGGATATGACAGTTGATTTGTGGATGCGTTAAAATTGGGCGCAAAGGTAAGGCGTGATTTTAGGAATCCTGGGGAAAATCCCCGGATTCTGGGTGGATATATCGGCTCGGCGCAAGGGGCCGGCGTTTCCCGAATTTTATCAAAAGCGCAATTCGTCTCTTTTAAATTGGCATAATTGCGACGAAACGGCTTTTTATCGCATAATTTTTCTAATGAAGCCAATAATTGTTTGAATAAGTTTGAGTTTCTTCCAAAATTGCATGACTCGAGCCTTGCTCCTTTTTATGATCCAGTTTCTTGCCTGCTATGCCTGTAAAATTTCAAGTAGACCGCCACTTTCTATTTTTGCACGGAAAGAGCCTCACGGTATTTGCCGAACGGGTTTTGCGAAAATCTCAGATGAGTACTGATGTCACTTGCCCGGATGAACTTTGGGCAAACCTGGATCAGTGCAACGAAGCGCTCCGCCAGGTGTTGGCCGATCCTGCGCTCAAACGGAAGGAGCGTACGGATGCTATACGGGAAAAGGAAGCGCCGGTTTTGCTGGCCTTGGGCCAAATGGCCAACCATGTGGAAACCACTGCGGCATGTAAATCAGACGTGTTCACCACAGGTTTCCGGCCGCACAACGAGCACCGTAAGCTCCGTGAACAAGGGGTGGAAACGCGGCGCCGGCAACGGGTTTCGGCAAAACTCGAACAACTTCAGAATTCGTAAGGATTACCGGATTTCAATGCCCTCGTCGTCGATCAGCTTGCGGTTGCGGATGCGGATGATCCGGGCGGGGAAATTTTGCAAGATGCGGTAGTCGTGTGTGGCGCAAAGCACGGCGGTGTTGTTTTCGCGGGCCAGATTGCGCATGAGCAGCAGCACGTCGTCGGAGGTTTCGGGGTCGAGGTTGCCGGTGGGCTCGTCGGCGATGAGCAGTTCGGGGCGGTTGAGCAGGGCGCGGGCCAGCACGATGCGCTGCTGTTCGCCGCCCGAAAGTTCGAAAGGCATCGATTGCCGTTTGTTTTCGAGGTCGACGTCTTTCAGTACTTCACCGACCCGTTGGTCCATCTCGGCGGTATCCGCCCAGCCGGTAGCGCGGAGCACAAACAACAAGTTTTCTTCAACAGTCCGGTCGGTGAGCAGGTTAAAATCCTGAAATACAATGCCGAGTTTCCGGCGCAGCAGGTGCATGTTGTGGCGGCTCAGCGTGTGCAAATCGAACCCTGCTACTTCGCCGCTGCCCGTCAGGAGCGGCAGGGCGCCGTAGAGGGTTTTGAGCAGGCTGGACTTGCCGCTGCCGGTTTTTCCGATCAGGTAAATAAACTCGCCGGGACCGACGGTGAGGTTAATTTTTTCCAGAATCAGGCTTTGGTCTTGCTGGCAGATGTCGGCATTGTTCAGGCGTACGATGGCTTGCACGTTGGTATGGTTTGCTTGGTTAAATACGCGTCGCGGGCAAAGTTGGCAGTTTCTGGGAATACTCCATATGCTTTGGCTCAAAATCCTATGGGGTCGTATGTAAGCCCAAAGTTCAATTGAACTTTGAAAAGTTTACAAGCCCAACACATCAGCCATGCGAAACGCCCCGGTTTTTCCCTGCAACCACCGGGCAGCCAGCAAGGCCCCTGCTGCAAAGCCCTGGCGGGAGAAAGCCCGGTGTTCCAGTGTGATTTCGTCGATGCCACTTTGCCAGCGGATAGCGTGGGTTCCGGGCACTTCGTTTTCCCGGATGGCGGTCACGGGTATGCCATCGGGGCCGGCGGGCTGGGGCTGCAAGCTCCAGTGGTTTTTGCGGTCGACTGTGGCAAGGATATCCTGCGTGAGCGTGATCGCGGTGCCGCTGGGCGCGTCGAGTTTGTGGATGTGGTGGGTTTCGCTCAGCGCCGGCTCGTATTCGGGGCGTTCGTTCATCAGCCGGGCGAGGTAGCGGTTGACGGCGAAGAGGATGTTGACGCCTACGCTGAAATTGGATGCCCACAACAATCCGCCGCCGTGGTTCCGGCACCAAGCCTCCGCCGCTGCCAGTTGGTCGTGCCAGCCGGTTGTGCCGCTCACCACCGGCACACCCGCCAGGAGGCAAGTCATTACATTTTCAAAAGCGCTTTCCGGGCGGGTGAATTCGATCACCACGTCTGCCTGCCGGACCAGTTCCGGCTGGAGCGCTGCGCGATTTTCGCGGGTGATTTTCCAGGCGATTCCGATTTTTTGGGCCTCGGCCAGTTCGGCAATCGCGGCCCCCATTTTTCCGTACCCCAGGAGTCCAATCTGCATGGTGTTCAACGGATTTTTACCAGTTTAACCGGCGGCATACCTTGCCCGCCGCTTTGAATTTTAAGGAAATAAACCCCTGCGGGCCAGCCAGCCCCCAGGCGCAGGGACGGGTCATGGGTTGGCGTTTGGCCTTGGCTGACGAGGCGTCCGGTGTGGTCGTAAACCTGAAAAATATGGGCAGACCATTGGGCTGGAATTTGCACCAGCACCGTTTCGTCGAAGGGGTTGGGCCAAGCCAGAACCGGCGGTGCGAGGTCTGCATCCTGGTCCGGGCTGCGGCGCACCGATTTGGGCGAAAGGTGAAGGGTCAGCGTTTGATCGCCGGTAATTTTTACTTTAAAATGGCTGCCGCTGCCGTAGCCCGGCGCGGAGGCGGCGATATCGTACAGGCCGGAAGGCAGGCCGTTGAGGCTAAAGGCGCCGGCAGCGTCGGTAGCCGTTTCCCATTGTCCGCTCCAACTCGACAGGCTCACGGTGGCGTTGGGCACCGGTGCGTCGTCGTAGGCGCTGCGCACCGAGCCGTCGATTTGCAAGCCGCCGGTGGGGTACAAGCTGATGTTCAGTTGGCGCACCACACCCCGCTGAAAATATACGGTAAACTCCTGCGCCTGAAAACCGCTTTTGCTGATGCGCACGACGTAGTAGCCGGTTTGTTCCTGTCCCATTTTAAACTGGCCATTGGCGGCGGAAAGGTCTTGCTGACTGCCGAGCACCTCGATCAGGGCGCCGTTGATCGGGTTGCCGTTCAGGCCGTTGCTGACGCTGCCTTCGAGGTAGCAGGCGCGCAGGTATTGCGGGGTGAGCACCCACATTTCGCCGTTGCCGGTGCCGGGCGCGGTGATCGTGGAAGCCACGGCATTGCCGGAAGGAAAATAAGGGTACACCCCCCAGCAGCCTTCGTAGCCGCTGCCGCTGCCGCCGGGGTAGGTGTCGTAGTTGCCCACCTGCACGAGGTTGTCGGGCCGGGTGGCATCGACCACCGTGATACCGTCTTTGTACCAGGCGGTGACGGCGAAATTGCCGATGAGGTGGGTGTTGTGCACGGCGGAATTTGAGCCGGGATTGCTTTGGATTTTATCGAGCAGGCGGATATTGCCCAGGTTGGAAATGTCGAAGGCGGCGAGGAAGGAATTGCTCGTCTCGTCGGTAGTGAACAGGGTGCGGCCGTCGGCCGACAACCAGGTGTTGTGGGTGAAATTGTTGGGCGTGTTTTGGGTAGCGAGCACCTGCGGGTTCGCTTTGTCCTGCATGTTGACCACCGAAAAAAGGCCCTGGTAGATGTGCCCGGCGTAGAGGGTATCGTTGTCGACATAGCCGTCGTGGATGTAGCCGAGTTGATCAAACTTGCCGGCATACACCGGGTTGTAGGGGTCGGGGTTGAGGTGGAGCACTTTGGCGCCGCCGTTGAACAGGTTGCCGCCATAGGCATATAAGAATCCTTTGGCCAGGTCGATGTGCAGGGCGTGAATTTTTCCCAACTGCCCCTGAATGGGGCCGTCGCCAGTGTAGTAGCGGTAGTCGAGGTTGGGGCTGGGCAGTTTGCTCAGGTCGACAATCTGTACGCCCTGGCCGCCCTCGGAGACGATGTAGGCGTAGTGCCGGTAGGTTTTGATTTCTTTCCACAGGTTGTTCGGGCCGGGAATTTGCACGATCTGCTGTGGGGTGTCGGGTTTGGTAATGTCGACGATGATCAGGCCTTTTGAGCCGCCGAGCAGGGCGTATTCGCGGCCCTCGGCGGTGTAGCCCCACACGTTGGCGATGCTTTGGCCGGGAAACGTCATCTTGGAACGAAAGGCGACATTCAGGTTTTGGCCGCCGAGCAAAAATACCGGGAGAAAGGCCGCCAACAGGCAAATTACTTTTTTCATGATCGGAACGTTTCGGATTGGGTTAGGGTGTGTCTGAAAAATATTCACCGGGCATAAAACGCATCTTTTGGAACCTGTGCTTCCTGTCTTTTTTGAGCAATAGTACCCACTATTCCTCAAAAAGGACAGTTGCGCAGAACCCAAAACCTGCTGTTTTCTGCTCCGGCAATATTTTCCAGACACACCCTGAGACAGCCCCGAAGGTACGCGAAAACGGCGGGCTATCTGCCAAAAACGGGACAATTGCCGCTTCCTGCCAATTAGAAAAAAGCGTCTTCCGCATGCCGGATGCTTTTCGCGGCGCCCCGTTCCAACAGTACCGAAATAATGTCGAACCGCAGCTCGCCCTCGTGCCCGATCTGCGCCATAAACGCCCCGGCGGTGCGGGCGATCAGGTCTTGTTTTTTGCGGTCGACGGCCTCTTCCGGGCCGCCGAAGCCGTCGAGCGCCCGGGTTTTTACTTCGATAAATACCAGGCAGCCTTGCGGGCTCCAGGCGATCAGGTCGACCTCGCCTTTTCCGGAGCGGAAATTTTGCCGCACGATCCGGTAGCCTTTTTCCTGTAAATACCGGGCGGCGATGGCTTCGCCGGTTTTTCCTGTTTCGATGTGGTCCATAGGTTGAATTTTAATCGGGGTAAAGCAAATACTGCCGCCGGATCGCGCGGAAGCATTCCAGATCGGCTTGCCAGCTGCTGCGGATTTCCGCCTCGGAGCATCCAGCCTCAATTTGTTCCCAAAGCCGGTCGGTGCCGGCCAGGCGGTTGAAATATTTAGTAGGCAGGAAAAAGCTCCCGCTGTCGACAAGGCAGTTGTAAAATTCCAGCAGCACCTGGATGTTCAATTGCCGGATCTCGAACAAACTATCGGTAGACAACCCGCGCAAATCGAGCCCCCGGCACAAGCGGCCTTCCATGGGCGGGTAGCGGGAGGCTGCATTGGAGCGGGGGGTAAACTGAAATGCCGTACTGTCGGGATAAGCCGGGTGGCCGAGCAGCTGAAACGGCCAGTCGGTACCCCGGCCCACACTCACCTCGGTACCTTCGAACAGGCAGAGGGAGGGGTAGAGCAAAATAGACCGGTAGGAAGGCAGGTTGGGGCTTGGCGCCACAGGCAGTGGGTAGGGCCGGTTGTGGTGGTAATTCAGGCAAGGAATGACGGTTAACCCGGGCTGTTTCGGCCCCGTCCAGAATTCGCCGGTGAAGAGGCGGGCGAGTTCGCCGACGGTACAGCCATGCACGATCGGCAACGGCGCTATGCCTACGAAGGATCGAAAGCGCAAGTCGAGCACAGGCCCGTCGACGTAATGGCCGTTCGGGTTGGGCCGGTCGAGCACCAGCACCGGGATATCCAACTCGCCGCAGGCTTCCAGGAGGTAAAACAAAGTGGAAATGTAGGTGTAAAACCGGGCGCCGACGTCCTGGATGTCAAACACCAGCAGATCGATGCCGGCCAGGTCGCCGGGCTCGGGCCGCCGTTTTTTACCATAGAGCGAAACGATGGGCGCGCCGGTGCGGGCGTCGGTATCGTCGTCGATCAGGGCGCCGTCGGGGGCGTCGCCGCGAATGCCGTGTTCGGGGGCCAGGATGCGGCTGATGCACACGCCGCGGGCCTGGAGGGTGTCGGCCAGGTGGGTGTTGCCGACCCGGGAAGAATGGTTGACGACCAGGGCGATTTGTTTGCCTGTCAACAAGGGGAGGTAACGGTCGAGTTGAGCGGCTCCGACGACAATCGGCGGCTCCTTTTCCGGCGGAGAAGCCGCCAGCAGGTGGGCGATAAAAAGTCCGATCAAAAGGGCTTGGATACGCATGTATGGCCAGGGTTTCGCAGGTTCATTGAATTTTGATGCCAATAAACAAATTTATTTATAAACTTAAAGTTTTATTTTTGCCGAAATGTTTTAAACAAAAAAGGTGGCGGCAGTAAAAACATCGAAATACGCAATCATCGACGTGGAAACCACGGGCGGCGCGGCGCGGTACGAGCGCATCACCGAAATTGCCATCGTGCTGCACGACGGCGAGCAGGTGCTCGACAGTTTTTCGACGCTCATCAATCCGGAGCGCAGCATCCCCTGGAACATCACGCAGATCACCGGCATCACCGACGAGATGGTGGCGCATGCGCCGAAGTTTTACGAAGTGGCCAAGCAGATTGTGGAGTGGACGGAAGGCGCCATTTTCGTGGCGCACAATGTGTCGTTCGACTACAATTTTGTGCGCGAGGAGTTTGCCCGGCTGGGCTACACGTTTACCCGGAAGCAACTGTGCACGGTGCGCCTGTCGCGCAAGGTTTTTCCCGGCTTGCCGAGTTACAGCCTGAGCAATTTGAAACAGTATTTCGGCATACAAGCCGAAAAAAGCCACCGGGCGCTCGACGATACTTTGGCTACTGTGCAAGTGTTCGAGCGGATTTTGGCTGCCCAACTAGGTTCCGACCAGGTGAAATCGCTGGTCAACCACGGCGTGCGCGAAACGAAATTGCCGCAAAACATCACGCTCGAACGCCTGCACGCCGCACCGGAAGCCTGCGGGGTATATTATTTGCACGATGAGCGGAGCCAGGTCATTTACGTGGGCAAAAGCATCAACATCCGCAAGCGCCTGTTCGAACATTTTGCCGACCAAACGCCCAAAGGGGAAAAACTGCGCGCCGGTGTGGCGGATTTCAGCTACGAAATTACCGGCAGCGAACTGGTCGCCCTTTTGCTTGAAAGCGCCGAAATCAAAACCCGGCAGCCGCGTATCAACCGGGCGCTGCGCGCGCGGAAGTTTTCCGGCGCCATTTTCAGTTACACCGACCAAAACGGCTACCGCTGCCTCACCGTGGGGAAACACACCCAGCGCAACGCCCGGCAGCTCGAGCTGGTGGCTGAGTTTCCCAAAATCGACAACGCCCGGGCCTACCTCGACGGCATCAGCCGGCAGTTTGCCCTGTGCGGCAAATTGTGCCACCTCGACCACCACGAAACTGCTTGTTTCCACTACACCATCCGCCAATGCTACGGCGCCTGCCTGGGCGAAGAACCGCCGGAGTCGTACAACGAACGGGTGCAGGATGCGCTGACGGTAATGTACCGCGGGCTGACGGGCAGTTTTTTTCTGCTGGAAAACGGCCGCGACGAGGGGGAGCAGGCGGTGGTGGCAGTACAGGATGGCCGCTACCTGGGCTACGGGTTCGTCGACGCATCGGCGCCATTGCTGGCGGAAGACCTGCTGGAATCGCTCCAGCCGACTATTGCCGACCCGGATGCGGCCCGGATCATCCGAGGCTACCTGGATGGGCGGCGGCGGGTGCGGAAAGTGCCGTTTTGATCGAGTTTTTTTCACCACTAAATCCACTAAAAAACACTAAAACGCACTCAGGCTTGAACCCTTGAGTGTTTTTTTAGTGCGTTTTAGTGTTTTTTAGTGGGTTTAGTGGTGAAAAAATCATCTCGGGCGCACATTCGCTAACAGCAGGCAAAACGCAGTCTCCGTCCAAAATCTCCCGCAGTGGCACCTATTTTTGCCCGCATGAAAAA
>CAZVZH010000084.1:0-8092 GCA_964630705.1 uncultured Saprospiraceae bacterium
AGCTCCTGGGCCTGCTCACCCGCTTCGAGCATTTCGTGCTCATCGGCGACCACCAGCAGCTGCCCGCCGTGACGGCCCAGGCGCCCGAGCACACCCGCGTGGGCGACCCCGACCTACAGGCCATCGGCCTGACCGACCTGCGCGATTCCTACTTCGAACGCTTGTACCGGCTGTGCGTGGAGCGGGGCATGTACGCGCACTACGGCCAGCTTTTCCGGCAGGGGCGTATGCACGCCGAGATCATGGATTTCCCCAACCGGCACTTTTACGGCGGCCGCTTGCAAACGCTGGCTTCGGAGGCGGAAGTTTCGAAGCACTACCAACACTTGCCCTTGCCGGTTGCGCCGCTTTTTTATCCGGAAAAAGACAGCCCGGGTATAACTCTGGGACGGGTGGCTTTTCTGCCGATCAGCGAAACGGGCGCTTTACCCAACCAGAAAACCGCGCTGGCAGAGGCCCGCCTGGCGGCGCAATTGCTCCGTTATTTTCAAGAACAGTATGCCGCACAGGGCAAAACCTGGGGTCCCGAAACCAGCCTGGGCATCATCACGCCCTGGCGGGCGCAGATCGCGCAAATCCGCCAGGCCATCGCCGAAGCCGGGCTTGACCCCGACGCGTTGGCCATCGACACGGTGGAGCGCTACCAGGGTGGCGCGCGCGAGGTGATTCTGATTTCTTGTTGCGTGCACTCGGCCGGGCAGCTGGAGCGCCTCGTCAGCCTTTCGGCCGAGGGCGTCGACCGCAAACTCAATGTGGCGCTCACCCGGGCGCGGGAGCAGCTCATCGTGCTGGGCAACCCCGAGGCGCTGGGGCACGATGCGCGCTACCGGGCGTTCATGGAGGCCTACGGAATGCAGATATGATTTCGGCGGAACGCCTACCTTTGCCGCCGTTTTTGTAACGACCCGAACATGAGAGCACTACTGAAATTTTTAAAACGGATCTGGCTGCTGAATTTTTTCCGGCGCCTCTATCTGGCTTCCCGCACGTACAACTACCGTTACGGCCAAATTTTACGCTGGGGCTTCCAGTCGCGCGAAGACACTAATTTTACCTACCACCTTACGCCGGCCAACATAGGCTACCTCACCAGCCTGCTCGCCGTAGTACTCAAAACCGAGTATGCGACCGTGGCGGGATACATCGACGAGATTTTGAACGACCGTGATTTGAACGAGCACATTTTGCGGGAAACGGAAAAATCGCCGCTTGGCCGTTTTGCCGACCGGGAGGTGCGCCTGGGCCGCCGCGTCGGCTGGTACGCCTGCGTGCGGGTGCTCAAGCCCCGGCTGGTGGTGGAAACGGGCGTCGACAAGGGCCTTGGCGCCGTGCTGCTTTGCGCAGCCTTGCTGAAAAACCGCGCTGAAGGGCGGCCCGGCCGCTACGTGGGTACCGACATCAATCCCGAAGCCGGCTACTTGCTCTGCGGACCGTACCGGGAGGTGGGCGAAATTCACTACGGCGACTCGATTGAAAGTTTGCAAAAACTGGCAGGCCCGATCGACTTGTTTATCAACGACAGCGACCACTCCATCGAGTACGAGTACCGGGAGTATCAAACCATTCGGGAAAAACTTTCGGAAAACGCCGTGCTGCTGGGCGATAACTCGGATGTGTCGGACGCGCTTTTCCGCTTTTCGCGCGAGCAACAGCGGCAGTTTTTGTACTTCCAGGACAAACCTGCCGACCATTGGTATCCGGGCTCGGGAAATGGCTTTTCGTTTAAGGTTTAGGCGGGTGGCGAACTTTTCAAATTTGAAAAGTTCAATTTGAAAAATTTCAGGAAATCCGGCTCCACACCCGCCCCTCGCGGCCCGTCGTCTCCAGGTGCTGGCGCAGCCGCGCGTTTTCGGGCAGGGCCAGTGCGGGGTCGGCTTCCAAAATTTTAGCTGCTATTTCGCGGGCGGCGCTCAGGATTTGTCCGTCGCGGCCGAGGTCGGCGATGAGGAAGCGGAGCATGCCGCTTTGCTGGGTGCCTTCCAGGTTGCCGGGGCCGCGCAGGCGCAGGTCGACTTCGGCGATTTCGAAACCGTCGTTGGTGCGCACCATCGTTTGCAGGCGTTCGCGCCCGTCGGCGCTGAGTTTGAAACTGCTCATCAGCACGCAGTACGACTGCTCGGCGCCCCGGCCCACGCGGCCGCGCAGCTGGTGCAGCTGGCTGAGGCCGAAGCGTTCGGCATTTTCGATCACCATCACGGAAGCGTTCGGCACGTTCACCCCTACCTCGATGACGGTGGTGGCCACCATGATGTGGGTTTCGCCGCGCACGAAACGCTGCATCTCGTATTCCTTGTCGGCGGCTTTCATCTTGCCGTGCACGATGCTGATCTGGTACTGTGGCGGCGGGAAGTCGCGGCTGAGCGCTTCGTAGCCGCTCATCAGGTTGAGCAGGTCGGCTTTTTCGGTTTCTTCGATCATAGGGTACACCACGTACACCTGCCGGCCCTTGGCGATTTCCTCGCGCATGAAGCCCTGCACGCGCAGGCGGTGGTGTTCGTTTTTAAGGATGGTGGTCACGGGTTTCCGGCCGGGCGGCAGTTCGTCGATGACGGAGGCGTCGAGGTCGCCGTAGAGCGTCATGGCCAGGGTGCGGGGGATGGGCGTGGCGGTCATCACGAGCACGTGCGGGGGCATGCCGGCGCCTTTTTTCCAGAGGGCGGCGCGCTGCTCTACGCCGAAACGGTGCTGCTCGTCGATGATAGCCAGGCCGAGCCGGCGGAATTCGACCCAGTCTTCGATGAGGGCGTGGGTGCCGATGACGATGTGCAGCGCACCCGAAGCGAGTTGTTCGAGCACTTCCGCGCGTTTTTTGCCTTTGACTGTGCCGCTGAGAAAGCCGACGCCGATGCCCAGCTCGCCCACCAGCTCGGTGATGTTGTCGAAGTGTTGGCGGGCCAGGATTTCGGTGGGGGCCATGAGGCAGGCCTGGTAGCCGTTGTCGAGGGCCATGAGCATGGCCATGAGGGCCACCACGGTTTTGCCCGAGCCGACGTCGCCCTGCACCAGGCGGTTCATTTGCTGGCCGGCGGCGAGGTCGGTACGGATTTCGCGGAGCACGCGTTTTTGCGCGCCGGTGAGTTCGAAGGGCAGTTTTTCGTGAAAAAAGCGGTTGAAGTGCGCGCCGATTTTTTCAAAAACAAACCCCTTACTCGCGTCTTTGCGGCGGCGGCGGATTTGGAGCAGGCGCAGTTGCAGGAAAAACAGTTCTTCGAATTTCAGGCGGCGGGCGGCGGCGTCGAGTTCGTGCTGGTTTTCGGGAAAATGAATTTTTTGCAAGGCTTCCCAGCGCGCGATCAGCCGGTAGCCTTCGAGCAAAAAGCCGGGCAGCGTTTCGGGCAAATCGGCCGGGCTGATCTGGTCGATCAGGGTGCGCAGGAGTTTGCGCAAGCCTTTGGCGTCGAGGCCTTTTTGGGTGAGTTTGTCAGTGGAGGGGTACACAGGGTCGAAGGTGAGCACCGACTGGAGGTTGTCCGCCGTCAGCTCTTCCATTTCGGGGTGGGCGATGTTAAAGCGGCCGTTGAACTGGCTGGCCCGGCCAAACAGCAGGTATTCCTTGCCGACCTGGAGGTTGCGCTCGAGCCAGTGCACGCCCTGAAACCAGATGAGCTCGATGCTGCCACTGTCGTCGCGCAGGGTGCCTACGAGGCGTTTGGCGCGGCCCTCGCCCAAGGTTTCGAGGCGGCGGAGGATGCCTTTCACCTGGTATTGCTCGCCTTCGGTGCGGATGTCGGCTACGCGGTGAAATTTCGTGCGGTCGATGTAGCGGAAAGGAAAGTGGAACAGCAGGTCGCCGAATGTAAATACCCCGAGCTCCGTTTTGAGCACGTCGGCGCGTGGCGGGCCTACGCCTTTCAGGTATTCTATGGCGGTGTCGAGCGGCATGGAGGAGGAAAGTCAAAATGTAACATGTAAAATTTAAAGGGGGAAAGGTACAGGAGGTCGGCGGGCATGCTCCAAATCTTTGTAAACCAGTGTTTCCTGCACAGTGATCTACCTTTTCCCCTTTAAATTTTACATGTTACATTTTGACTTTTCAGGGGCAAATATAACAGAATTTGTTTTAAGTGTGGGGCTGGGTCAAGAAGTGCCGGTTATGCACACGCTTCCAGCGTTCGGCCCCATCCCGGCCCGGCTCAGTTGAGGGGATGGGGACCGCTCCAGTGAAGGGTTATTGGCGTTCAGACGTTTCAGGTATTTTTACCGACTTCGATCGAGCGGTTTTTTTCGAGCGCGGCGAGTTGTTTGCGCAGCAGGCTGACCGCTTCGCTGTCTTCGAGGGCGTAAATGATGCATGTTTTCAGCGGTGTTGGTTCCGTGGTGGGGAAAAAATAGGAAAAGCCGGCCGTACGACGGTTGGAAATTGCGCGGCGGATTGTTGGGTGGGGTATAGGTTTGAATGTCGGAAGGCCGATTTTGAGCGCTCTCGGATTGCGCCGACTGACAGTCGGCGTTACCCGCCTTGTTTGGTAGGCGGAGGCGCCGGCGGCCGCTGTCCGGGCGGCCGGTTTTGCCGCAAATTCAGCGGCTCCTTGGGTTTGTTGTCGGAGGAAGGCCGGTCTTCCTGGCGCCGGCCGAAGAGGCGGTCGAAAATGCCGGGGCGGTTGTCGCCTTCGTCGGGGTCGGCGTTGGGGTCGGGGTTTTCCTCGAAATAGCGTTCGGCAGTTTCTTTCAAAAACTTGTAGCCGTTGGCCTGCAGGGAGTCGCGGATGGTGGAGTCGGCCAGCAGCATGTCGAGGGTGTCGGGCGAGATACCGATGCGGAAGGGGCAGCCGAACAAGGCCGCCACCTGCGGCTTGGGTTCGGGGAAGCGGGCCTGGTACATTTTGACAAACTCGCGGTCGTTGGCCATTTTGTGCCAAAACTTGGCCACGATGGGCAGGGCCATGGAGGAGCCCTGGCCGAGGTTCATGGAGCGGAAGCGCACGGCCGGACTTTCAGCGCCCACCCAGGCGCCGGTGACCAGTTGGGGGTTGTAGCAGATAAACCAACCGTCGGCCTGGTTTTGGGTGGTGCCGGTTTTGCCGGCAAAGTCGCCCTGGTAAAGCCCGAAGCCGTAGCGCATGCGGCCGCCGGTGCCCGAGTTGATCACCGACTGCAACATGCGCGTCATGGTGGCGGCCTGGTCGGGCGAGAGGGCTTCCACCACTGGGCTGGGGTTTTTAGCCTGCTCCGCGGCGTAGTCGTACACCAGTTCGCCCTGGCGGGTGGTTACGCGGAGCACCGATACCGGGTCGGGTCGGCGGCCCTGGTTGGCCATGGTGCCGTATACCTGCATCATTTCGTACAGGGAGATGTCGGCGGCGCCGAGGCTGATGCCGAACTCGCGGGGCAGGCGGCTGGTGACGCCCATTTTGCGGGCGAGTTGGATGGTTTTTTCGATGCCGACTTTTTCGATCAGTTGGGCGGCGATCACATTGACCGAGTAGGTGAGGCCGCCGACGACAGAGCACCAGCCGCCGTAGGTTTCATCGGAGTTGTGCGGTTCCCAATCTACAATTTTGACCAGCTCGTTGGGCAGGTACGTGCAGGGGCGAATGGAGTCTTGCAGTGCGGCGGCGTACACAATGGGTTTGAAGGTAGAGCCGACCTGGCGGGTGCTTTTGACGTGGTCGTACTTAAAGTATTTGTGGTTGATGCCGCCGATCCAGGCGCGGATTTGGCCGTTGGCGTGGTCCATGGCCATGAAGCCGCAGTTGAGCAGGCAAAAGTAATAGCGCACGCTGTCGATGGGGCTCATGACGGTGTCGATCTCCATACCGTTTTGTTTCCAGTGGAAAACGGTCATCGGCGTCGGTTTTTCAAAATCGGCGATGATGTCTTCCCGGCTGAGGCCGCCCTCTTTGAGCGCTGCCCAGCGGTCGCTGCGGCGCATCTGATCTTCGATCCACTTGTCGTCGCCCCAGGGTTTTTCTTTTTTATAGCTAGCCCAGTGTTTGTCGAACAGGGCTTGCAGCGCCTCCATTTGCTCTTGCACCGCCGCTTCGGCATAGCGCTGCATTCGGCTGTGGATGCTGGTGTACACTTTGAGGCCGTCGGTGTAGAGGTTGTAGGGTGTGCCGTCTTCTTTGGGGTGGTCTTTAAGCAGGCGGGGCATCACGTCGGTGCGCAGGTACTCGCGGAAGTAGGTGGCTGCGCCGTCGTTGTTGCCGTCGCGGCTGTAGCGTTTGGCGCCGACAGGGCGCTGTACGAGTTCCTCGTATTGGCGCTGGGAGACTTTCCCGTTCTGGATCATTTCCTGCACCAGGGCCATGCCGGGTTCGTTGACCCGTACCGACACGTCGAAGGAGCTGTTGCGCACCATTTGTTTGAGCACGATGTTGCGGCGTTTGCGCGCGTTTTCGGGGTTGCGGGTGGGGTCGTAAAAGGTGGTGGCCTTGAGCATCCCAATCAGGGTGGCGGCCTGGTCGGCGGTGAGTTCGACGGGTTTTTTATTGAAAAAATGGCGGGAGGCGACGCTGATGCCGTAGCGGTCGCCGCCGAAAGGCACGGTGTTGAGGTAGAGGTTGAGCAGTTCGGCTTTGGTGTAAATACGTTCCAGGCGAATGGAGATAAAGTTTTCCCGGATTTTATTGATCACAATACTCAGCCCGGGAATGGGGTAGCGCTTGCGCGGGTACAGGTTTTTGGCCAGCTGTTGGCTGAGGGTGGAGCCGCCGCCCAGCGATTCTTTTTTGAACGCCACGCCGTAAGCTACGCGCATCCAGCTCGTCAGGTCGATACCGCTGTGTTCAAAAAAACGCTTGTCTTCTGTGGCGAGCAGGGCCGTCACCACGTAGGGTGAAATTTTGCCCATGCCGATGGTTGTGCGGTTTTCGATGTAAAAACGGCCGATGAGCACGCTGTCGACCGAGTAAATTTCGGTAGCGTTGGCGGTTTCGATGTTGCGGAGTTCGGCGCTGCTGGGCAAGGTTCCCCACAGGCCGAGCCAAACACTGAGGATGAGCAACAGCAAAAAATATAAACCCCAGCGCAACGGAGCAGCCACCCAGCCGGCAGCGGTAGCCAGGCGCGGGTAGCGGCCGGCAAATTGGGCCCAGCGCTGCCGAAGCGGGTCCGTCAGCCGCGACCAGCCGGCGCCCAGCGGGCCGAGCACCGGTTGCAGCGCGTCGGCCACCTGGCTCCAAACGGCGCGCAAGGGGGCCAGGAGGGTGAAAATGCGTTGCCGGAAAGCCCGCAGGGATTCGTGTTCGAAAAGCGACGAAAAAAAATTTCGCATACGTGTGAAGGTCCTGTCTTTGCAAGTGCCCGGCTGGCAACGGCGGTATCAGAGGGGGGTACGGACAAAAGGCGTGTTGGAGGCGCTTAACATTGGCCTTCAACAACTTGAACAATGGTTGGCTTCCTTCGCCCGGCCAGGCAATACTTCGGATGAATGCGCCTTGGCGCACAAAACGTGCGAAGGTAATAATTTGTATCGGAAGGAAACAGCGCGAGCGGCCGCCAAATCAGAATAATACGGCCAGGTCCAGCTCGAAGCCGGGGATAGCCGTCGACTGCAAAAGCCCGGCGGCGTGCAGTTTTTGGAACAACTGGAAAGCGGCGCCTTGCAGGATGTACTGCTCCACTGTTTGGGCTTCCGGGTCGATTATCCAGTACTCACGCACACCATGGGCGGCGTAGTCGTCAAATTTCACCCCGCGGTCGCGGCCGACAGTGGAATCGGAGAGGATTTCCACGATAAAATCAGGCGCCGGGAATTGCATCTGATCGGGTTGGAACTGCGCCGTTTTTTCCTTGGAAAAAAATACGATGTCGGGCTCGTAGTCATTTCGGGAAAGGGTAATCATGACTTTTTCGACGCCTACTTCGCCAAGGTCGCGCTCCTGAACATAAGGTATCAGCAGGCCGGTCAGCCGAGATGATGTCAGCCAGTGTTTGCGCTTTACCGGCGATTGGTATACAATTTCGCCGTTGATAAATTCGGCTTTTGCGTCTTCGTGCACCAATGCGTAGTATGCTTTCCGAAGCTGCTTTTCTTGTTCGAGGCGTTTTTGCAATTCCTCCACGGCAGCGGGGAAGTCGGGCTGATGCTGAAGTTCGTCTATGAGCTGGGCCGTGTTGATCATGTCGAGCGGTTTTGCCTACAAATTTA
>CAZVZH010000084.1:8192-17117 GCA_964630705.1 uncultured Saprospiraceae bacterium
TCGTCAAACTTTCAGCGGCAGTAGCCCTACAATTTCCCGCACCTCCTTCATGGTCTGCTGGGCGCGTTTGCGAATCTCGGCGCTGCTGTCCTGAATTTGGCTTTTCACCGCGCGTTTGTCGGCGTTGAGTGCGTGCAGGCGTTCGCGGAAGGCGGTGGTGAGGGCGGCCAGGGCGTCGGCGACAGTTTCTTTCAAGTCGCTGTAACGCAGGGCGCCGGCTTCGTAGTTGGTCATCAGGGCGCGGTGGGCGTCGAGCTGGCCGCAGGCGCGCAGGATTTCAAAGAGGTTGGCTACGCCCGGGCTCATTTCGCCGGCCGGGGTGTCGCCGGTGTCGGTAACGGCCGAGCGCACCTGTTTGCGGATGCGTTCTTCCTCGCCGAAAAGGTTGATGTAGTGTTTTTCGCCCAGGCTTTTGCTCATCTTTTTGGAGGGGTCGGCCAGGGAGAGGATTTTGGGCGTTTCGGTAAACAGCGGCTCGGGGTGGCGGAAATATTCCTTGCCGAACTGGTGGTTGAACCGCTGGGCAATGTTGCGCGACAGTTCAAGGTGTTGCTCCTGGTCTTTGCCCACGGGCACGTAGTCGGCGTGGTAGATCAGGATATCGGCCGCCTGGAGCACCGGGTAGCTGAACAGGCCTGTGCTGACGAAAGCTTCTTTGTCCGTTTCCTTGAGTTGGTCGGTTTTATCTTTAAACTGCGTCATACGCGTGAGCTCGCCGTAGGAGGTCAGGCAGCTGAGCACCCAGCCCAGTTCGACGTGTTCGGGCACCAGGCTTTGCACGAAAATATGCTCGGGCTTGATTCCGCAAGCCAGCAGGTAAAACACCATTTTCCAGGTGTTTTCGCGCAGTTGGTCGGGCTTGTAGGGCATGGTCATGGAGTGGTAGTCGACCACACTGTACAGGCAGTTGTAGTTTTCCTGAAGTTCTACCCAGTTTTTTACGGCGCCGAAATAGTTGCCGATGTGGATGTCGCCGGTGGGCTGAATGCCCGATAGAATGTTTTTCATGGAAGGTACAGGTTTACCGCCGGGGTGTTAGGCTGCCCGCCTCAGAGGGCAGCCGCGATGACAGAAATTTCGATGTTGACAAACTTGGGCAATTCCGACACCTGCACGAGTTCGCGGGCTGGGGCAAATTCGGGTTTGAAGTACTCGCCGTACACCGCGTTGATGCGTCCGAACAGGTTCATGTCTTTGACGAAAACAGTGGCTTTGAGCACCTGTTCCAGGCTGGAGCCGCCGGCTTCCAGAATGGCTTTGAGGTTGCGCAGCACCTGATCGGTTTCGGCTTCGATAGTGTCGAGCACCAAAGCACCCGTTGCCGGGTCAATGGCTATTTGCCCGGAAACGAAAAGCAGGCCGTTGTACGCCACCGATTGGTTGTATGGGCCGATGGGGGCTGGCGCGCCGGAGGTGTTGATGATTTTTTTCATAGTTGTGTGGGTTGGTTACTTTTCAAATTTGGCTTTTCAAATGTAGACGTTTGACTTACTGCGCAATGTGCCGCTTGGAGTGAAAAAGTCAAAAGTTCAATTTGAAGAGTTCAATTTGAAAAGTTGTTCCGGAAGGTTAAATCTGGACCTGCTAAAATAGAAAAAGCCCCACAACATCCCGGGCGCAAAGCACCGGGACTGGAGCCTCCTCAAAAATCGCGCGAATGCGGGGCGATTAGCTCGCCGCCTCGTCGCCGGAAAACTTACCCGGCACCAACACCTGGCCACGGTAATACAGGTCGCCTTCTACCATATAGGCATGGTGGAACAGGTGCTGTTCGCCCGTGGTGGGGCAGGTTGCGATTTGCGGAACTTCCGTCTTGTAGTGCGTGCGGCGGGCGCGCTTCCGGCGCTTGGAGTGCCGCCATTTAGGATTTGGCATGACTAATTGTCAAGTTGCAAGTTAAACATTGGGGCGGTAGGCCGGTGTTGCCCGGTTTTCCCGCCATTTATTTCAGGCCTTTGAGCGCATCCCACACGGGGTTGGACGCGCTCGCTTCGGCGCCGTTTTCCAGATATTTCAACACCTCGAAATCGCAAGGCGGATGTTCATCGTCCTGGCAATTGTACGCATTGATGATCGGCATCGACAAAATGGCGAACTCATACAAGTAGCTCGCAATTTTGAGCGCCGACGCTTCCCGATGGATGAACACTACTTCGTCTTCATCTTCCCCTTCCGCGTCGCCGTATTTCACCACCAACTGCCGCGCGCCCTCCACCGGCAAGCGGATCGGAGCGGTACAGCGGGCGCATTCGGCGTGACAATAGCCCTGGAAACTAAAATCCAGCACCAGCATGTCCGGGCGTTTATCGAGTTGCAGGGCGGCAGTAATCAGCCCGTGTTCGATCGGCGAATCCTCAAAGTGGCGAAAAAACTCGTGATCCAGCTCGAATGTATATTGGTGTACTCCGCTTTTTAATCCTTGAATAGGAATGGAATACGCTAGAAACGGGTCCATCGCCACGGCATTTTGAAAATTGGGCTGCAAAGGTAGGGCTTGAAATGGAAACGACCAAGCCTGAAAATAAAATTACCGGAACATGTCGTCGTAAGGGTTTTCGGGCTTGGCTTGCGTTTTTGGCGCTTCAGGCGGGGGCGGCTCCAGGGGGTCGTCGTCGGGCGGGGGAGTATCGGCTGGTCGGCTTTCGATCTCTTCAAACTCCACGTATTCATCTTCGGGAGCGCTGGGCGGCGGCGTTTGCATGTGTTGCCGCCACTGTTCGATTTGCCGGTAGCCCAGGGCACGCAGCAGCAGGTAGAGCGCCAGCAAGGGGAAACCGCCCTGGGTAATCCAATAGCCCAGTTGGTTCAGGGCCGGGAAGCCGGTATTGAGCAAACCCGTGCCCACCAGCGCCAGCAAACCCAGTAAAATACTGCTCACCGGGTGGCGCTGTATCCAGGCGCCGAGGCTGCGGCCGGTATCCCACACGGCGCGCCAGTTGATGATGAGCGCCAGTACAAACAGGGCCGGCGCTGCCCACCAGAGCAGGAAGAAAAAACCTTTGAGGACGTAATAACCTAAAACCAGGGCCAGCACGCCGAAGATCAGGCAACCCAATCCGCCGCTGCGGCCAACGCGAACGTGTATCATAATTTGGGGAACAAAATTCGGCTTAAAGTTTCGTTTCGCCCAAGCCCAACAGGGTTGAAAATTCGTCGAACGTCGCCGGCATCACCGACAAACGCGGATTGCGCACCAGCAGAAACTGCTGCAAAGCCGGGTGCGCTTTGATCTCGGTGAGCGGCACCGGACGTTTCAGCGGCTTGACCGGGCCCAGGTCGACCGCCGACCAGTCGCCTTTTTCGGCCGTCGGGTCGGGGTAGTGTTCGCGCAACACCTGGGCGATGCCAACGATCTCCAGGCCGATGTTGCTGTGGTAAAACAAGCAGAGATCGCCCGTGCGCATGGCGCGCAGGTTGTTGCGGGCCTGGTAGTTGCGCACGCCGTCCCAGCGGGTGCGGCCGTCTTTTTGAAGTTGTTCGAAGCTGAAGACGTCGGGTTCGGATTTTACGAGCCAGTATTGCATGAATAGTGTTTTTGTTAAAATTTCATCCGCGGATGAAACAGGTAAATCACCTCCTTCAAGTACTCCGTATCGAGGTGGGTATAAATTTCCGTGGTGGTAATGCTTTCATGTCCGAGCATGTCCTGAACGGCTTTGAGGTCGGCCCCGCCCTCCACCAGGTGGGTAGCGAAGGAGTGCCGGAAAGTGTGCGGACTGATAGTTTTTTGAATGCCCACCTTTTCCGCCAAATCTTTAATAATGTAAAACACCATCACCCGCGTGAGCCGCGCGCCCCGGCGGTTGAGAAACACAACGTTTTCGTGCCCGGGGCGGATGTTTGGCTGAAATGCCCGCACCTGCTCGATGTAATAGTTCAGGTATTTGACCGCTTCGGAGCCGATGGGCACCAGGCGCTCCTTGTTGTTTTTTCCCAATACTTTGACGAACCCTGCGGATAAAAAAAGGTTGCTCAACCGCAAGTCGACCAGCTCGCTCACCCGCAAGCCGCAGGCATACAGCGTTTCCACAATAGCCCGGTTGCGGTGGCCCTGCGGGTCGCTGAGGTCGATGGCGTCGAGCATTTGCTGAATTTCGTGCACCGTGAGCACCGCCGGCATTTTCCGGCGCAACCGGGGCCCTTCGAGCAGCTCGGTGGGGTCGTCGTCGAGCAGATCTTCCATCAGGAGAAATTTGTAAAACGCCCGCAGGCCGGAAAGCAGCCGGGCCTGCGAGCTGGCCTCCAGGCCAAGCCGGTTGATCCAGTGGATAAATCGCTCCAGGTCGGCTTGGCGGACGTGCAGCGGTTGCACATCCGGTTGTTCCAGTTCGAGGTAGCGCACAAATTTTTGCACATCGCTCAGGTAGGCATCGAGTGTATTGCGGCTGAGCGAGCGCTCGAACAACAGATAGTCTCGAAAACTTTGCAAGGCAGCGGGCCAGGTCATTGGGCAAAGATAGAGGCTGGTGGATTTACGATTTAGCGATTTACGAATTACGATTGGTTCACCATTTCGGATAGGGTTGGGACACTTCTTTGGAAATGTTCACAAGGTCTGCAACCATACCTATCCGAAATGGTGAACCAATCGTAATTCGTAAATCGCTAAATCGTCAATCAATAAGCGCTTGTTCCAGGTCGGCCACCAGATCGTCGGCGTCTTCCACGCCCACGCTCAGGCGGATGAGCGAATCGGTCAGGCCTACCTTGAGCCGGTCTTCGCGCGGGATGCTGCCGTGGGTCATGGTCGCCGGGTGGTCGATGAGCGATTCCACGCCGCCCAGCGATTCGGCCAGGGCAAACAACACGGTGGAGCTGAGCACCTTGCGCGCCGCCGCCTCGGTGTTGTTTTTCAAGTCGAACGACACGATGGCGCCAAACGACCGCATTTGCCGCCGGGCCACAGCATGGTTGGGGTGGCTTTCAAAACCCGGCCAGTACACTTTGGCGATGGCCGGGTGCTTGGCGAGGTAATGGGCCACTATCGCCGCATTTTCGCAGGCCCGCTGCACACGCAGGTGCAGGGTTTTGATGCCGCGGAGGATGAGGAAGCAGTCCTGCGGACCCGGCACCGCGCCGGTAGCATTTTGCAAAAAATGCAGGCGTTCGGCCAGGGCCGGGTCTTTCACGATCAGGCAGCCGTGCACCACGTCGGAGTGGCCGCCGAGGTATTTGGTGGCGGAGTGCAGCACGATGTCGGCGCCCAGGTCGAGTGGGTTTTGCAGGTAGGGTGTGGCGAAGGTGTTGTCGACCACGGTGAGCAGGCCGTGCTTGCGGCCGATGGCCGAAAGGGCTTCCAGGTCGACGATGTTGAGCATGGGGTTGGTGGGCGATTCGATCCAGAGCATGCGGGTGTCGGGTCCGATAGCGGCTTCCACCTGGGCGGGATCGCTCATGTCGACGTAGCGGCTTTTCAGCCCCCACTGGCCGTACACACGCACCATTTGCCGGTAGCTGCCGCCGTAGAGGTCGTTGACGGCGAGCACCTCGTCGCCGCTTTTCAGCAGTTTGATCACGGCGTCCTGGGCGGCCAGGCCGGAGCTGAAGCAAATGGCGTCGACGCCGTTTTCGAGGGCGGCCAGGTTTTTCTCCAGGGCCGAACGGGTGGGGTTTTGGGTGCGGGCGTATTCGTAGCCCTGGTGGTCGCCGGGCGCTGCCTGCACGTAGGTGGAGGTTTGGAAAATGGGCGTCATAATGGCGCCGGTGGAGGGGTCGGGGTCGATGCCGGCGTGGATGACCTTGGTGGCAAATTTCATATCAGGAAAAGCGGTAGCGTTAAAAAAGTGGGCAAAAGTAGGGCTGCCCGGGCGTTTGCCCAAGCCTTGCAACTTGTAAAACGGTGTGGGGAAACCGGTTACTTCCGCTCGAGTACATCCTTCACGGCCCAGAGCACGTCTTTTTTGCCCAGTCCGTACTTGTCGAGCAAGTCGGTCGGTGTGCCGCTTTCGCCGAAAGAGTCGTTGACGCCTACGTACTCCATGGGGGCGGGGAAGCGCTGGGCGAGCAGGTTGGCGATGGCGTCGCCGAGGCCGCCGTTGCGCTGGTGTTCTTCGGCCACCACCACAGCGCGGGTTTTGCTCACCGAATCGAGCACGGCAGTTTCGTCGAGCGGTTTGATGGTGTGGATGTTGATGATTTCGCAGGAAATACCCTCGGCCTCGAGTTCGCGGGCGGCTTCGATGCAGGTCCACACGAGGTGCCCGGTGGCAAAAATGCTGACATCGGCGCCCGAGGCGAGGTGCAGGGCTTTTCCGATGGTAAATTTTTGATTTTCAGGCGTAAAAACCGGCCACGACGGGCGGCCGAAGCGCAGGTACACCGGTCCGTGGTGTTCGGCAATGGCCATGGTGGCGGCTTTGGTCTGGTTGTAATCGCAGGGGTTGATGACCACCATGCCGGGCAGCATGCGCATCATGCCTACATCTTCGAGAATCTGGTGGGTGGCGCCGTCTTCGCCGAGGGTGAGGCCGGCGTGGGAGGCGCAGATTTTGACGTTTTTATGCGAATAGGCGATGCTCTGGCGGATCTGGTCGTACACGCGGCCGGTGCTGAAGTTGGCGAAGGTGCCGGTGTACGGAATTTTCCCTCCGGTGGCCAGGCCGGCGGCGATGCCCATCATGTTGGCTTCAGAAATGCCACATTGAAAAAAGCGCTCTGGAAATTCTTTTTTGAAATGCTGCATTTGCAGCGAGCCCAACAAGTCGGCGGTAAGGCCCACCACTTCGGGGTTTTGGCGGCCAATTTCGAGGAATCCGGCGCCGAAGCCTTCCCGCGTAGCTTTTTTTCCCGTACTGGTGATATCTGAAAGTTTCATGTTTAAAATCATTTGAAAAAATTTCTCAAAAAAGAGACCTCAAACCTCCCTCCCCACAATCAAAAAATTCCGCATTCCCCCGCTGACGCGGGGCACGCGCACTCCGTATTCAATAGTCTTTCAGCGCCGTTTCCGGCAGTTGGGCCATGGCGCGCTGGAATTGTTCTTCGTTGGGCGCCTTGCCGTGCCAGTCGTGGGTACCTTGCATAAAATCGACGCCGTAGCCCATTTCGGTTTTCATCAAAATAACCACGGGTTTGCCTTTTCCGCTGCGGCGTTTGGCTCGGCGGAGCATGGCGATGACAGCCTCCAGGTTGTTGCCGTTTTCCAAAATAAGCACGTCCCAACCGAAGGCTTTCCACTTGGCGGGCAGGTTGCCGAGGCTGATGACATCGTCGTTGGGGCCGTCGATTTGCTGACCGTTCCAGTCGACCGTCACGATGAGGTTGTCTACGCGGTGGTGAGCGGCGAAAAGGATGGCTTCCCAGCATTGGCCTTCCTGGAGCTCGCCGTCGCCGGTGAGGCAGAACACCCAGCGTTTGTCGCTGTCGAGGCGTTTGGCCAGGGCGGCGCCGATGGCCACCGACATGCCTTGCCCCAGTGAGCCGGAAGCGACGCGCACACCGGGCAGGCCTTCGTGCGTCGCCGGGTGGCCCTGGAGGCGGGAGTTGATTTTGCGGAAGGTGGCCAGCTCCGGCACGGGGAAGTAGCCCGAGCGCGCCAGCACGCTGTACCAGACTGGCGAAATGTGGCCGTTGGACAGGAAAAACAAGTCCTGGTTGCCGCCTTTCATGCGAAACGGCTTAGGCGAATGTTTCATTACAGCGCCGTAGAGGGCCACGAAAAACTCCGTGCAGCCGAGCGAGCCGCCCGGGTGACCGCTTTGCACGGCGTACACCATGCGCACGATATCGCGGCGCACTTGCGCACACAATTCTTGTAATTTGGAAAGATCTGCCATGAAAATAATTGTAAAAACGGAGGCAAAAGGCGAGGCGTCCTCCAGTGCTGGCACAAAGGTAGACAACTGGCCGGAGTTGCCAAGTATTTTTCCGGCAGCACCCTGCAACATGGGCGGCGCCAGGTTGTCCAATGGCGGCGCCTTGTATAATCTACGAACTTTTTACTTTTGCAGGCTCAATATTTATCTATCCCACTTTTCGTGTGCTTCCTCGTTCACTAAACGCCCGTGCTTTATGCTGGAACTAAAACCTGTTGACCGCCGCAGCGGATTGTCGCGCGAAGCCTTTGCCCAGGAATACCTCCTACCGATGAAACCGGTGGTGTTCACCGATCTGACGGCCGACTGGCCCGCCCGCCAACGCTGGACCATCCAACATTTTAAAAACTGCTACGGCCATCTGCGTGTGCCGGTGGTATCGGACAATTACTCCAAACCCGGCAAGGGATACATGACCCCCGACCAGGTGCTCCCGTTCGGGGAGTTTTTGAACATTCTGGAATCGGGGCCTAACGATCTCCGCATTTTTCTCTGGAATATTTTCCGCGCCGCGCCCGAACTGCGGCAGGATTTTCAAATGCCCACGATCATGGACGGCTTTGTCGACGAACTGCCCTTCATGTTCTTCGGCTCCGAAGGCTCGCGGGTAGCCCTGCACTATGATATCGACATGAGCCACGTGTTTCTCAACCAGATACACGGCAGGAAACGGGTCGTGCTCTTCCCGCACGACCAAAGCCGCAACCTGTACCAACATCCCTTCACCGTGGCCAGTTACGTCGACCTCAACCGCCCCGACTATGTCAAATACCCCGCCCTGGCGCAGGCCCGCGGCTTCGAGGTTATGTTGCAGCCGGGCGAGTCGCTGTTTATGCCCTCCGGCTACTGGCATTACATCGAATATACCGACGGCGGCTACTCGATCAGCCTGCGTTCGTTCGATTCTATTCCGGCGCGCATGCGCGGCCTGGCCAACATCGCCCGCCATTACGTGGTCGACAAAAGCATGAACCGCCTGATGGGCCCCAGCTGGCGGCGTATGAAAGAGCGAATGGCGGAACGGCGGGCGGAAGCTATTCTTTAAATAGGTTAGAGAAATAGGTTAGAGGGTTTCTGGTTAGAAGGTTAGAAGGTTTCTGGTTAGAAGGTT
>CAZVZH010000085.1:0-17085 GCA_964630705.1 uncultured Saprospiraceae bacterium
TTTTTTCGCCGATAAATTCGGTGTCGAATCCGATCCAGGCAGCGCCGGCGATAGCGCGCATCGTTTTTTCAAACTCGGCAGCCTGATCGATAAAATGTACATGGAAATTCATGCGCCAAAAGTAGGCATCAAACGTTGATGTAATAGAAAACTACGCCGCATCTTTGCATTTCTCAAGAAGTTCGCTTTCCGTTAACCGCGAAATTGTACCATGAAAAAGATATTATTTGGAATTGCTGTTGTTTTGATGCTTCTGCTTGGCGCCCTGGCGGCGCTGCCTTTTTTGTTCAAAGACCAGATTGTTGAGCAAGTAAAACAAACCGCCAATGAAAGCCTGACGGCCCGGCTGGATTTCAAAGACGTCAGCCTCTCCGTGTTCCGCCATTTTCCGAAACTGTCGATTGGTTTGCAGGAACTAGACATTACCGGTACTGGCGCCTTCGACGGCGTAAAACTCATCCAATGCAAGCAAATGGATGTCGCCATCGACCTGTGGTCGGCTATTTTCGGCGACCAGGTGGTGATCAACGGCTTCTTTCTGAACGAGCCTAAAATCCGGGTGTATGTGCTGGAAGATGGCAGCGCCAATTATGACATCACCAAACCTACGCCCGAAACCGCCGCTGCCCCCGAAGCCGAAAGCAGCCCGATCCGGCTGGAGCGATACGCCATTAAAAACGGGCAATTGCTGTACGACGACCGCTCGCTGGCGTTTCGCATGGAATTGCAGGGCCTGAACCACGAAGGCTCCGGCGAGTTTACCGCCGACATTTACGACCTGGTCACCCAAACCCAGGTGGAAAAACTGTCCGTCAACTACGAAGGCATGCAGTATTTGCGCCATGCCAAGGCTACCTGGGACGCCACGATGAATGTCGACATGCCAAATATGAAATTTACCTTCCAAGACAACAGTCTGCAGGTGAATGCCCTGAGTATGATGGTTGACGGCTGGTTTCAGATGCCGAACGACACAGACTACCTGATGGACCTCAAGTTTGCCACGCCGCAAAATACCTTTAAAAGTTTTCTCTCGATTATCCCCGGCGCTTACACGCAGGATTTCGACGGCGTAAAAGCCGACGGTACCGTTCAGTTTGGCGGCATGGTGAAAGGCAAATACAACGATACGACCTACCCGGCATTTAAAATCAACTTGAAAGTCGGCAACGGCAGCGTAAAATATCCCAGCCTGCCCCTGGGCATCAGCGGTATCAACGTCGACCTTTCCGTCAACAGCCCGTCGAGCCGCCTGAACGACATGACGGTCGACATCCCCAAATTTGCCTTGCGTATCGGCTCTAACCCAATCAGCGGATATTTTCATTTGAAAACGCCGGAATCGAACCCCTCGGTCGACACCAAAATTCAGGGAACCCTCAACATGGGCGAACTGTCCAAAGCCTTTCCCATGGAAGGCGTGCAGGAACTTTCCGGCATCATCCGCGCCGATGTGGTGGCCAGGGCATCCATGAACCAGATCGACGCCGGGCAATACGAAGCCGTACAAATGGCCGGCGATTTCGACATTCAGAACCTCAACTACCGGGCAGCAGGTATGCCTGCGGTTCGGATCAACGCGTTGAGCGCCAGCTTGTCGCCGCAGTTTGTCAGCCTGAAAAATTTCGATGCCCGGTTCGGCAAAAGCGACCTGCGCGCCAATGGCCGGATCGACAATATTCTCGCCTATTTTTCGGTCGACAAAACCATGACGGGTAGCGTCAATATGCGCTCCGGCTATTTCGACGCCAATGAATGGATGACCGAAACGCCTGCGGAGCCCGATGCCGGCAAAGTGCCGACGGCCAGCGCTGCCGCTACCGAAAAAGCGTTCGACCGCTGGGATTTTTCCGTAGACGGCGCCATCGGGAAAATGGTGTATGAAGACTACAACTTGTCGGACTTGAGCCTGGTCGGGCATTTTACCCCCAACAAAATGATCTTTGAAAATTTCGGCCTGAAAATCGGCGAAAGCGACCTGCGCGGCAACGGCCGCCTGCTCAACGTCTGGGACTATTTGTTCGACAACCGTACCGTGTCGGGCGTCATCAACCTGCAATCCAACTTTTTCGATCTCAATCCTTTTATGACGGAAGCGGAACCTGCGCCGGCCGGCAGCACGGCGCCCCCGCCCGCCGAATCGGTCATGCTCGTTCCTGAAAATGTAGACATGACCATCAACGCGAATTTCGCCCGTGTCCGCTACACCGATATGGATTTGCAAAACCTCGATGGCCAGGTGGTCGTGCAAAACGGGGCAGCCATGCTCAAAGACGTTACGGCCGGGGTGCTCGGCGGCGAGGTGGCCATTGCCGGGGAATACAACACCCAAAACCCGGCGCAGCCCGCGTTCAACGTGAACCTGGCTATGCAAAACATGGGCTTTAAAAAAGCCTACGAGAATTTCGTGACCATGAAAACCCTCGCTCCTATCGCCCAGTTCATCGACGGGAATTTTAATACCACCTTTTCCATGAGCGGTATTTTAGGCAAGGACATGGTTCCTGACTTCGGGACGGTTTCCGCCGCCGGCTTTTTGGAAACGGTGAACGCGATGATTAACAACTTCAAACCGCTGAATGAAATCGGCAGCCGCCTCAACGTCGGCTACCTCAGCCGGCTGGAGCTGAACAATACCCGCAACTGGTTCGAAATCAAAGACGGAAAAATCACGGTGAAGCCCTTCAATGTACAAATGAAAGACGTGGCCCTGCAAATCGGCGGCACACATGGCTTGAACAGCGATATGGCCTACCAAATCCTGACCAAAGTGCCGCGCTCGGCGCTGGAAAAATCGGCAGCCGGCAGCGCAGCCAATGCCGGCTTGAAATGGATTTCGGGTGAGGCGTCCAGATTTGGGGTCAATGTCGCTCAGGGCGAGTACCTCAACGTGCGATTTGACATCACGGGCACGCTGGCCAATCCGAAAGTCGGCTTCAAAATTTTGCCCAGCGATGGCGAACGCTCCATCCAGGAAGAAGCCGCCGGCGCCGCTCGCGCCACGCTCGACCAGGCCCGCGATTCGCTGCGCAATGTGGCTACCCAGGAACTGGAAAACGCGAAGGCCCGCGCCACCGCCGAAGCGCAAAAAGCGGTAGACTCGGTGAAAACCGTCGCCGGCCAAAAACTGGAAGAAGCCAAAGACAAGGCAGTGCAGGAAGTCGGCCGCGCGGTCGGCGATGAAGCCGGAAAAAAAGTAGAGGAAGTCATTCAGCAAAACAAAGCTGCGGAAGAAGCCAAGAAAAAGTTGGAAGGCTGGAACCCCTTGAAAAAGAAAAAGAACAACTGAGCCCGGCAGCCATGCACATTCCCCTCTGGAAAAAATGGGTGTCGCATTTTGTGCCCCTGACACTCGAAACGGCCAGCTCCGACAAAAATCCGGAGCTGGCCGTTGTGCTGGACCGGGGCCGGGTTCAACTGCTCAGCGGTAATGCTATCTATTCCTGGGACGACCTTTACCACAATTTTACCATCGGTTTCGGCGCATTGAATCTGGCGAAACGCTCCGTTTCGGATGTCTTGCTGTTGGGCTTGGGACTCGGAAGCGTGCCCTTTATCCTGGAGAAAATTTACGGCAAACAATACCGCTACACCGCAGTTGAATGGGACGAGCAGGTCGCCCAACTGGCATCGAAATACACTTTTTCCCGGCTTTCCAGTCCGATCGAACTCGTTACTGCCGATGCCAACCTGTTTGTCCAACAAACCAGGGACTGCTTCGACTTATTGGTGATCGATATTTTTGAAGACGACTATACGCCCCTGGAATTCGAAACACCCGAATTTTTGGAAGCCTGCGCCAACCGGCTCCGCCCTGGGGGGCTGCTCTTGTACAACCGGCTGTACAATACCCCTGCAAATATCCGGGGGACTGTCCGGTTTTACGAAGATTGTTTCCGATCGGTCTTTCCCGACGCCTGGAAAATTGACACCGGCGGCAACTGGATTTTGGCCGCCGAGCGGAACTAGTCGTTACAGGTGCTTGCCTCCCGTCCAACCACTCGATCCCAGGTAGCTGCGTCCGCTTTCCGCGGCGGGCGCTTCGAGCGAGGTGCCCATGCTGTCGTTCCAGCGGTTGAGGTAGCCGAACAAGGCGATCACGCCGAGGATTTCCACGATTTCGCCCTCATCCCAATGCCGCCGAAGTTCTGCCGAAACGGCCTCATCTACCCCGTTGGGCACCGTGGAGGCGGCAATGGCGAATTCCAGTGCGGCGCGTTCGGCGGGGGAAAAGGCGGGGTGTTCGCGAAACTCCCAGATATGTTCCAACTTATCGGCTGTGGCGCCGTAGCGCTCTGCGGCGCGGATGGTGTGCGCCTGGCAATACTGGCAGCCGGCGGTGTGGCTGGCCAGGTAGCCAATCAGCCGTTTGAGATCGCTGGTCACGCGACCATGATTGGCCATGACGGCTTTGTTAAGTTGAATAAATGCCGTGGCAATGGCGGGCCGGCGCTGCATGGTGAGCACGCTGTTGGGACAAAAGCCCAGGGTTTCGTTAAAAAAAGTGGCCAGTTCGGCTACTTCAGCGTCGTGGTCGGGAGGGAGCGGTGTGATGAGCGGCATGACTGTATGGTTGGGAAAAAATTAAAACGGTACTGGGCAAAGATGGAAGAAACAATTCGCAAATTTGTTCAAAATCCAGTTGTCGATGTCTATTCACTTTACCACAGTTCAAACCGACCGCGATGTCGATCAAATTCTCGAGTTGCAAGCGCTGAATCACCCGACCGCGATCAGTGAAGCCACCTTAAAAAGCCAGGGCTTTGTGACCGTACGCCACCAACCAAACGTGCTGCGCCGGATGAACCAATTGTACCCCTCGGTAATCGCCCGCGACGGCGACCAGCTGGCGGGTTATTGCCTGGTCATGTTGCGCGAGTTTGCCGCGGAAGTGCCGATCCTCCTGCCCATGTTTGAAAAACTGGAAACCCTGAGCTGGCACGGCAAGTCCCTGCAGGAAAGCCGCTGGTTTGTCATGGGGCAGGTTTGTGTGGCGGAAGGCTACCGTGGGCAAGGCGTGTTCGACGGCATGTACCGAAAATTGGCCGACCACTGTCGCGCCGATTTTGACTTTACCGTCACGCAGGTAGCCGAGCGCAACCCCAGGTCGCTGCGCGCCCACCACCGTGTGGGTTTTGAAACCTTCCACATTTATCCGGATCAAAAAGCCGGAGAAACCTGGCATGTGATTGCGCTGGATTTTTAAAAAAAGAGCGGCTACTCCTCGTCCTCGAAATAAACCTTGTAATATTTTTTGCCCTTTTCTTCGTCGAAGCCGCGCTCGATAAGGTCGCGGCGACCGTGCACGTAAATGTGGAAGTTTTTATCCAGCTTGATCACGCTTTTTAAAATCTTGAACTCTTTGCGGACAGCTGGCGGGCTGATATCGAATTTGTCTTCCAGCGGCACGGCGTAGGTGCGGGCGTATTCGTCACGGAAGGCTTTGAACGCTGTTTGTTGCTCCGCTTCGGGGAACAGCGTTTGGGCGAAATCGTCGACTTCAAAGTGCTCATTTTCTTTAAAATAGAGCCCGGAGCGGTACAGTGCGTCCAGTTGGTCGGCCCGGTCCAATCCGAACTTGTGGGGCAGGCGGTCGTGGATAAATTCGCCGGAAAGGCTGATGTAGTGGCGGGTGTTGAAATAGTTGTCTTCGATGGGGCGCAGGCGCAGGAACTCGTCTTTCCAAAACGAGCGTTCGCCGCGTTTGGACACGGTGTCGACGGCGCAAACGCGGTAGCCTTCCGTTTCGTCGAGGTTGAAAATCAGGGCCGCCGTTTCGAGTTTGCCGTTCGGAATGCCTTCCAGAACGTTCAGCGTAAAACTTTCGGCGGTACGTTCGACTTTGAAATAGGGGTCTTTGTTTTGCACTTTCCAGATGGCGATGGCGCTGGTGGGCTCACCGGCCAGCAAGAGGTCGTCGAAGTAGCCGATCAAAAACTCTCCGCCCAACACTTTGGCATTTTCGCAGTGTTCGTACAATTGGCCGGCCAATTCGGCTGTGGCTGCGGGCAATTGCTCCGGGTCGTTGAACACCTGCATGCAGCGTTGGAATACCGGGTGGTTGCTCACATCTTCCTCGTGAAAGAAGTAGAAAAATTCGGCATTTTTTTCAAAAGGCTTGAGCAGGGCGTTGATGAGCAGTTCGTGGGCCATGTCGTGCACCGGCACCAGCGTTTGCTTGGGGATGTGGACGCCCTCGTAGCGGTTTTTGTTGCCGACCCAGGCGATGGCCAGGCGGCGCAGGTTGGCGGCTGAAAATTCGAGCATAATTTTTTAACTGGTTTCTGGTTTCTGGTTGGAAGGTTTCTGGTTTCGCATTTATTGGGCATTTTTGCCGGGCTAAATTACGGCGCTTGAAAGAGCAGGCCTGCTTGTTGGCCGACATAGTTTTCCACAAAATTGTGCCCGGCGCCGCGAATTGATCTTCCGACCATGCGTATTGCTGTAAACGCCCGATTTCTCCTGCCCGGCAAACTGGAAGGCCTCGGCTGGTACAGCCACGAAGTGCTACAGCGCATGGTGCGGCAACACCCGGAGGATCAGTTCATTTTTTTGTTCGACCGGCCTTTCGACCCGGCTTTTATCTATGGTCCGAATGTGGAGCCGGTGGCGCTTTTTCCCCCGGCCCGGCACCCGCTACTCTGGTACTGGTGGTTCGAATGGGCCGTTCCGGCTGCGCTGAAACGCCAGCGCGCCGAGGTCTTTTTTTCCCCCGATTCTTATTTGAGCCTGCGCAGCAACGTGCCGACGGTGCTCACGGTGCACGACCTTTTTCCCTTGCAATTTCCGAAACAGGTGCCTTGGTGGGCGCGGGACTACTACCGCTACTTTTTCCCGCGATACCTGCGTCGGGCCGACCGCTTGGTGGCGATTTCTGAGTTTGTCCGACAAAGTGTAGTCGAACAAACCGGCATACCTGAAAAGGATATTTCCGTGGTGTACAATGGTCCCCGCAGCGGTTTTTCCCCGCTTGACGAAGCCGACCGTTGCCAGCTGCGCGAGCAGTTTTCCGCAGGCCAGCTTTATTTTTTTTACAGCGGCGCCATCCATCCCCGGAAAAATATCCCGCGCCTGATCCGCGCCTTCGATACCTTTAAGATCCGAAGCGGCGCACCTGTCCGGCTACTGCTGGCCGGTCGATTTGCCTGGGAAACCGGACCGGTTTTGTCGGCCTGGGAGCAGGCAAAGCACCGAGCCGACATTCAGTTTTTGGGCTATGTTCCCGACGCCGACTTGCAGCGACTCACCGCCGCCGCCTTGGCCTTGGTGAACGTGTCGATGATGGAAGGTTTCGGACTTCCGCTGCTCGAGGCCATGCAGGCAGAAACACCGGTCATTTGTTCCAATGTGACCGCTTTCCCGGAGGTAGCTGGACCGGCGGCCTTGCTGGTTGATCCCCATTCTGAGCTTGAAATTGCCGCCGCTTTGGAAAGGGTATACACCGACCCGCTGTTGTGCAAACAGCTCGTGTCGGCAGGCCGAATGCAACGACAAAAATTCAATTGGGACACCGCCGCCGCACAGCTATACGCTTTGATCCGCTCGGCTGCCGGTCATCCTGAAACGGCCTGAGCTATGCGTGTTTTGCAGCTGTTCGACTGGTATTTGCCCAGCACCCTGAGCTGGGTGAGCCGTTTACTGTTGCACCTGAAACAGACGGAGGTGGAAATTGCCGCGCCCTGGCTGGTGTACAACCATTTTTTCCCGGCAGGGCTTCGGGCCTGGCAGTTTCCTTTGGCGCCAATGGCAGGCCGGGAGGGTCAGTATCCGCTTTGGCAATGGGCACTGACCCGTTCCCAGCGTTTTTTGCCCAGCTACCCCATTTGGCTGGAGCGGCAACTCTGCTCGGCGCCGCCCGATTTGTTGCATGCGCATTTTGGGCCTACTGGTTGTTTGTACCTGCCCCTGGCACGGAAACTGGATCGGCCCCTGGTGGTTACTTTTTATGGCTTCGACTATAAAAAATTGCTGACCGACCGGCCGGTTTTTCGAAAAAAATACCGGCGGCTGTTCGCAGAGGCTACCCGGGTGGTGTCGGCCAGTCCGGCTGGCCGAGCAGCTCTGGAAGCGCTGGGGTGCCCGCCGGAAAAACTGGCGCTGGTGCGGCCCAGTCCCGACCTGGCGCTGTTTCCATTTCAGGAACGGGTCAAGCTGCCGGGCCACCTGAAACTAATCCAGGCGGCAACGTTCACACCGAAAAAGGGGCACCTCGTTACCCTGGAAGCTTTCCGGCAAGCCTTGGCCGATTGCCCGGGCCTGGAACTCTGCCTGGTGGGCGAGGCGCACGACAAACACTGTCACCAGCAAGTGTTGCAATTTATCCGGGCGCACCGCCTGGGTGGGCAGGTGCGGGTGCTTCCGCCGGTCGATCACCGGCAAATGGCTGGTTTGTTGTCGGGCTTCGACGCGTTCATTCACCCCAGTTGTCACGACGCAGCCGGCGACCATGAGGCAACTCCAGTCGTGACCCTGGAGGCGCAGGCGCTCGGCTTGCCGGTGTTGGCCACCCGGCATTTCGACCTGCCCGATCAGGTGCGGCACGGGCAAAGCGGTTGGTTGGTGGAAGAAAACGATGCTGGAGCGTTGGCACAGGCTATCCGGCAATTTTATGCCATGCCGACCGCTGATTTTTCCAACATGCGCCGCGCGGCACGCCGGTGTGTAGAGGAAAATTTTACGGTAGAACACAGCGCCGCAGCCCTGGAAAACATATACAGGGAACTGGTTTGAATCCGCCGCTAAGTAACGGTGAAGTTGTTCTTTCATCGTTACTTAGCGGCTCACAAAAAATATGCTGCCCTTGGCCCGCATCCTGATTGTTACAGCCTGGTATTACCCATTTATCCATCCGAGGGCGCACCGGTGGACCAGCCTTGCTGAATACTGGGCTGCCCAGGGACATGAGGTGGACGTGTTGACTTCCCGGCGCCGGGATTGCCCCCGTACAAGTGTCCTGAATGGCGTGCGGGTATGGCGGACTGGTTTCGATTCCTTAAAAGAATGGTATTATTTCTGGAACGGCGACGTGCGCGGACGAGGCAGGGTAGGGGCGAGTGTCCGGCGGCCGGGATTCCGGACCCGGCTGCTGGGCTGGGTGTACGCCCGAATCTGGAAAAACTTGTATTTCCCCGACGATGCTGCGCTGTGGTATTTTCCGGCGCGCCGGTTGATGTTCCGTTTGCTTCGGCAAAAAAAAGCCGATGTGCTTGTTACCGTTTCGCTGCCGTTTACCGGCCAGGTACTCGGGCGTGCGGCCAAACGGGTTTTCCCCAATCTGCACTGGCTGGCAGATATGGGCGATCCCTTTTCCATTCAGGCCCACCCTCTGAACAATTCCTGGTTGTACGGGACCTGGAGCCGGCGGCTGGAACAAGAAGTGCTGGTTAAGTCGGATGCTTGCGTGGTGACACATTCCGCTGCGCGCGCTGCCTATCTGGAGCATTTTGGCGCTATGGCGGAGAAACTGGCAGTGGCCCCGCCGCTGCTGCATCCCTTGCCGCAGCGCTCAGAAACAGTCTCCGGCTCCAAAAAGCCGGCAACTCAACTGGGTTACTTCGGCGCCCTCTATGCGCCAGTGCGCCGGCCAGAAGCTTTTTTGCAACTATTCGAGCATTGCAGAGCGTTCCGCCCGGAAGGGCAGAACCCACTGGAGGCGCATTTTTACGGCGATATTTTCCCGGAGTTTTATGCGCAGTTAACAGCTGTCGAGGGCGTTTTTTTGCACGGGCTACAGTCGCGTCAGGTGGTGCGCGCCGCCATGCAGGAAGTGGATGTTTTGGTGAATATCGGCAACACAACCAACTATCAACTGCCGAGCAAAGTGGTGGATTACCTGGCCGCCGGCAAGCCAGTGGTGCATTTATCTTTTGTCGAGCCCGACCCTTTCGTCATTGCCTGGGGAAACGCGCCGGGGCTATTGGTCGTGCGGGTGCCGCCTGGCGGTTTTTCGCCGCCAGAAATTCAAAGGTGTTTGGATTTTTTTGAAAACCTGCCGGAGTGCCTGACCGGCGAAACGCTTCGGGCCTACGTACAGCCGTTTACTTTGGAAGCAGTCGCAAAAAAGTATACCGCGCTTATTCCGGCGCTGCAAGTTGTCGAATCCAGTGCAGCAGTTGCGGAATCACCAGGGCATCGCTAAATTCTTCTTTGGCTTTTTTTCGGCTCAGAGAGCCCATTTTTCCCCAGCGTTCTTTCGGCAGCTGGAGCAAAGCCAGCATAGCGGCGGCCAGTGCTTCGGTTGATCGGGGCGGCACCAATATACCATTCTCGCCCGGACTGACGGTGTCGCGGCATCCGGGCGTATCGGTGGTCAGAATAATTTTTCCCATAGCCATAGCTTCCAGCACAGCGCGCGGCACCCCCTCGCGGTAGTAAGAAGGCAGCGCCAGTACGTCGGCGGCTGCCAAATACGGCCGTACGTCGGCGACACTCCCGAGGAAGGTCACGGCACCCTCGGCTTGCCAGGTCTGCAATTCCGCTGGCGACACTGTATTGGGGTTGCCGGGGTCGGGCGCTCCGACAACTTGGAATTTTACCTCGGGCCGCTGCATTTTAACGAGGCGGGCAGCTGCTACGAATTCCCGGATACCTTTTTCCACCAGTAAGCGGCCGCAAAATAAAAATACAGGCGGGCCCGGCGGGCGTTTTTCCGCTTTGAAATACCGGACGTCGACGCCCGGACCGGGGATTCGCGCAACTTGCCGCGCCCGAACCAGACCAAGTTTTTGAAATTCCTGCTCGTCGTCAGCATTTAAAAAAATGACCCGGGAGGCCCGGCGCAGTGCCCATCGATACAAAGGCGCCGCCCACCAGCGCCAGCTTGCCGCGGCTGATCCGGCATACCCAAGCCCTTCTACGAACGAGAGGGTCCGGCATGACAGGCCCTGGGCAGCCAAATTCCCCAGGAGGTTCGGTTTGATGGTAAACAACAAAACAAGATCGGGCGCTTCTTTTCGGAAAAGCCGGCGCAGTTCGAACAGGCAGCCCAGGTTTTGCAGGGGCGACAAACTTTTTCGCGACAGGCGCCGAAGGGGGAAAACTCGTACGCCCGAGTCCGGGGGCCAGCGGGATTCACATCCATCGAATGGTGCGGCCAGACTCACGTGATAGCCACGGTCAACCAGTGCCTGGATCAGGTTGCGCCGGTAATTCCACAGATTCCAGGCCGTATTGGCAACCAGGAGAATTTTTGGGTTGGGCACTGGGTGAACGTTGAGATAGCGTTAAAAAAAACTGCGCCATCCAGGAGATTACCGGATGGCGCAGTTTGAGCAGTGTGCTTTTGTTTTTATCGACCGGCAGCATAGGCGCGGCCGATACCGGCTTGGCTGGCCGGGCCTTCGCACATGTTGCGAATTTGATCGAGGGTGTATTGATTTCTGACCAGATCATAAACCTCCATGGCCTGATCTCGGGTAATCGACGGAAACTCGTCTAAAAACTCGCTTACGCTTACGCCAATGCGCATAAAGTCGTAAAAAGTTTCAATTCGAACGCGTGTTCCGCTGAATACGGGTGCTCCATCTTGGATCTCAGGGTGGACAGTAATGGATTGGTAGTGTTGTCTCACGGTGCTGCTGTTTTTGTTTTGACTGTATGGACAGACCGGGACCGATTAACTCAGAAATGTGAGAAACGGCGATTAAAAATGGATTAAAATATTGTAGGGGCTAATGTAGGCAAACTCTTTTAGGGGCCAAACCATATTCTCAAAAAATTTCCTGAAATCATATAAATTTTTCACCGAACCGTCGCTCTACCTGCCCGCGCAGTTGTTTTATTTCCTGCTCTTTAGATTTTGGGTAGATCAACAACACATCCGGTTCGTCGACCACCATATACCCTTGCAGATCTTTGACGACCACCAATTTTTCATCGGCAGCGCGCACCAGGCAGTCGCGGGTGTCGAGGCTGATAATATGCGCGCCTTGCAACACATTGCCTTGATCGTCTTTCGGGCATTCGGCGTGCAGGCTGGCCCAGGTGCCCAAGTCCGACCAGCCAAACTCGGCGGGTAAGGTGTACACATTCGGCGCTTTTTCCATGATGGCAAAATCGATGGAAATATCGGGGGTGCTGGGGTAATGCTCCCGAATGAAATCGGCTTCTTCGGGCGTATTGAACAGCGGCTGGCCGGGACTGAGCAAGGTAAAAATGTCCGGAGCCAGGCGCGCGAAGGCTTGCTGGATGCTGCGCAGGCTCCAAATAAAAATGCCGGCATTCCACAGGTAGTCGCCGGATTCGACAAATTTACGGGCGGTATCGGTATCCGGTTTTTCGGTAAACCGCGCCACCTTATGCACGCCGTTTTGTTGCTCTTTTTCAAATTGAATGTAGCCGTAGCCGGTATCTACGCGGGTTGGACGGATGCCTAGGGTGAGCAGCGCGTCGTGCGTGCCGGCAAAGTCGAGCGCTTGTTTGATCTTCTCGTGGAACGCCGCTTCTTTCAGCACCACATGGTCGGCCGGCGAAACGATCATGTTGCCATCCGGATTCAAGCCCGAAAGTTTGAGCGCGGTGTAGGCGATGCAAGGCGCCGTATTATTGCGGCTGGGTTCGCCGATTATTTGACGGTCGTCCAACTCTGGAAGGTGCTGCTTGACCAAATCCCGGTAAGCCTCGTTGGTCACAATGTAAATATTGCCGACCGGGCAAATGGGCAGAAACCGCTCGAAGGTCAGGCGCAGCAAGCTTTTGCCTACGCCCAACATATCCATAAATTGTTTGGGGCGCGCCTCGCGGCTGCCGGGCCAAAACCGGCTGCCGACACCGCCGGCCATAATGGCTACATAAGTGGAATGGGTGGATGTGTTCATAAATATTTACACGGATAAGGTTACTGTAAAGAAGTTACTGGTTTCTGGTTAGAAAGTTTCTGGTTGTTCACCATCCGAAATGGTGTGCTAACCAGAAACTTTCTAACCAGAAACCAGAAACCCTTTTAGCTCTTAGCTAAAGTTAGCGATTTTGCGCGGAATAGGACTGGTAAACTTGGCGGATGCCAGTTTCCAAATCAATGCGGGCTTGCCAGCCCAAGGCTTGGAGTTTGCTAATGTCGAGGAGTTTGCGTGGCGTCCCGTCGGGCTTGCTCAGGTCATTTTGAATAGCCCCCTGATAGCCGACAATTTTTTGAATTAGTTTGGTTAGTTCTAGTATGGAAATGTCTTCGCCAACGCCGATGTTTACCGGTTCGGCGCCATCATAGTTTTCCATCAAAAAACAGCAGGCCTCAGCCAGGTCGTCGACGTGCAGGAACTCCCGCCGCGGCGCCCCGGAGCCCCAGATCGTGACGGAGGGCGCGCCGCTCTTTTTGGCCTCGTGTATTTTCCGGATCAAGGCTGGCAACACATGGCTGTTTTCGGGGTGGTAGTTGTCGTTCGGGCCGTACAGATTGGTAGGTAAGGCCGAGATAAAATTACAGCCGTATTGCTGCCGGTAAGTTTCGCAAAGTTTGATGCCCGCGATTTTTGCCAAGGCATAGGGCTCGTTGGTCGGCTCCAGTGCACCGCTGAGCAGGTAGCTTTCGCGAAGGGGCTGCGGGGCCAGTTTGGGATAGATACAAGAGGACCCCAGGAACAACAGTTTTTTTACTCCCAAGCGCCAGGCTGCATCGATCACATTGGCTGCTATCATCAGGTTGTCGTACAAAAATTCCGCGCGGTAGCGGTCGTTGGCCAGGATGCCGCCCACTTTGGCCGCCGCCAAAAAGACGTATTCCGGTTTTTCCCGTTGGAAAAAATCGAGCGTGGCCGCCTGGTTGCGGAGGTCTACTTCGCTGGAACCGGGTAGCGACAAACCCCCGAACCCCCGCGCCACTAAATGCCGGTGAAGCGCCGAACCGACCATGCCCCGGCTGCCGGCGATATAAATCTTACTGTTCTGCTGCATCGCGTTTTATTTTTCGGACTACCCAGGCTTCCAGCCGCGCTCCATCGGCCAGGCGCTGGTCGACAAGTTGATTTTTTTCCCAAGTTTTAAATTTTTCAAAGAACTGACTCCGGGCCGCGTCAGATTTTTTCCGCCAGTCGGCACTTTCCGAACGGGTTATAAAATGCACCTGCCAGCGGTCGCGGCATTGTAGCGCCCCGGCAGTAAGGCCGCGCGCATCCACCAACTGCGGGCCAAGGTGTAGCGGGTTGAGGTATTTTCGGCTTTCGTCCGGACTAAAAGAAAGGTGCACCGGATCCGGCATCGCCAGCAAAGCCCGGGTAAATTTTTCTTGTTCGCCGTTGTACGCCCAGCCCAAAAGTTGAACGCCCAGGAAGCCCCCCCCTGCCAAAACGGGCAGGGCAACGCCCACTTTTTTTATAAAACTTCCGGCAACACTGGCGGCAGAAAGCGCAAAAAATGGGGCCAACGGCAACATATACCGGCCCAATAAAACCAGGGCTTTGTACCCGCTTTTTTCCCAGGCGGCATATTCGTAAAAACTGTAAAAAAGCACTAAACAAACCATCGCCCAAGCCATTTCCCGGCGAAGCGGATGCTGGCTGCGCCACCACAACCACAAGCCCCCGGGATAAGCAACCAGCAACATCAAGCTGTAAAAAAGCAGGTTCCCCGGCAGCGCCGCCCAACCGAAACCGATGCCCGGATCGCGTACAAAAAACGGATGGCCAAAGAAAACGGCCGAAGCCGCCAGCCGTGCCGCAAGGCCAACCGCCAAGCCCACCCACAGCCGTGGCCAGCCTGCCATCCGTTGCCACGACGCGCTGGCCAAAAACGGCAGGCTCCACAACAGGTTGGTTTCCCGAAACAAAAGCGCCAAACCGGCTGCCAAGCCTGCGCCTAAAAATCGCCCCCGCTGAAAGTGCCATAAAAAAACCGCTGAAGCTGCAAATCCCGCCAGATCGCCCATGAAACAGCGGGTGAGCAGCAGACCCGGCAGAAATAAAACCGGATAAATTGCCCAAACCGGGTGGCGGTTTTCTGAAATCAACAGGGCGCCGGTAGCCCAACATCCCAGCAGCCACAAGGTTATTCCGACACAAAAAACAGCGCTGGGGCCCGCCAGCAAAATAGCCAGTGCGCCCAACAGCCCGGCCCCCGGCGGGTAATCAGCTGCCGGGGCTACCGCCGCGCCAACACAAGAGCGCAGCATTTCGGAGGCCGCCTGTTGCCCCGACCATTGCACTGCCTGCTGGAAATAAGCCAACTCATCGGCAATCAGGAAATGTGTGGGGTAAAGCAGGCCGAATACCAGCAAGACAGCCATCGTTGCAATAAGCCCTGCAGCAAGCGGCTGCGCCCGCAGCCAGCGGTATCCATGGGCCAAAACCGAGGCTTCCAACTACTCGGCAGTTTTTTTTATCGAAAACCCGGAGTCCTCCAACAACTTCTGCCGGCGAAACAAATCCAGGTCGGCGGCTACCATTTCCGCCACCATTTCCTGCAGGCTGTACCGGGGCTGCCAGCCCAGCGCTTTTTGCGCTTTGCTGGCATCGCCTTGCAGCAAATCGACTTCGGTTGGCCGGTAATAATTCGGGTCGACGGCCAGCACTTCCGCCCCGGTGGGGAGTTGAACATCGGGCCGACTACAATGCGCTACCCGTGCAGTTTCTGCTTTGCCCTGACCTGAAAACGCCAACTCCACACCGATTTCGCGAAAAGCCAGCCGGGCCAGTTCCCGGACCGAGGTCGTTTGCCCGGTGGCGATCACAAAGTCGCCGGGCTCGGGTTGTTGCAACATCAGGTACATGGCTTCTACAAAATCGCGGGCGTGGCCCCAGTCGCGCCGGGCATCGAGGTTGCCCAGCCAAAGTTTGTCTTGCATGCCCAGGGCAATGCGGGCTACCGCGCGGGTTATTTTCCGGGAGACAAAGGTTTCGCCCCGGAGCGGCGACTCGTGGTTGAACAAGATGCCGTTGCAGGCAAAAATTTGGTAGGCTTCGCGGTAATTGACGGTGATCCAGTAGGCGTACAATTTGGCCGCGGCGTAGGGCGAACGCGGGTAGAAGGGCGTCTGTTCCGTTTGCGGGGTTTCCTGTACCAGGCCGTAGAGCTCGGAGGTAGAGGCCTGATAAAATTTTGTTTTTCGCTCCAGCCCCAGCAGCCGGATGGCTTCCAGCAACCGCAAGGCGCCGATTCCGTCGGCATTCGCGGTGTACTCCGGCGTTTCAAAACTGACCTTGACGTGGCTTTGCGCGCCGAGGTTGTAAATTTCGTCGGGCTGAACCTCCTGCACGATCCGGATCAGGTTGGCGCTGTCGGTCAGATCGCCGTAATGCAGGATGAAATTGCGGTGCTCCAGGTGCGGGTCCTGGTACAGGTGATCGATGCGTTCGGTGTTGAACAACGAACTGCGCCGTTTGATGCCATGCACCAGGTAGCCTTTACCCAGGAGAAACTCCGCCAGGTAGGCGCCGTCTTGCCCGGTAATGCCCGTGATGAGCGCTTTTTTCATAGTCCTTATTTTTCAAAAACAGCGCCCCCGAGCGCTGCGGCTATCCGGCGCGCAGCCTGGCCGTCCCAACCCGGCGGTTGAGTAGCGGCCCGGTACTTTCCGGCCAGGATGGTTTTTAAAACGGGCATCCAAAGCCCTGGCGCCGTGCCGGCCAGCAAGGTATTGGTTCCAAACTGGATAGTAGCCGGCCGTTCGGTGTTGGGGCGCAAGGTGAGGCAGGGTACATTCAGCCAGGAGCTTTCTTCTTGCAGGCCGCCGGAATCGGTCGCCACCAAGGCTGCCCGCCGCGTCAGGGCCATCATTTGGGCATAGCCCAGGGGGGGCAGCAACCAAACGGCGGCATTCTGCGACAAGCGACGGAGCCAGCCGGACTGCCGGAGCTTTTTCAGCGTCCGGGGATGCACAGGAAACAAAACGGGCAGCTCTGCGCCCAGGCGTTCCAAAAATTGTACGATCTCCAGCAAGCTTTCCGGGCGATCTACATTGGCCGGCCGGTGAAAGGTGCACAGCGCAAACCGGCTGGGCGGGGGCCGCGTGGCGCCGGGCCAGGCGGCTTGGCTCAGCACTTCTGCCAGCTGGATGTTTTCAGCCTTTGGCAAAATTTCCACCAAAGCGTCGATGAGCACGTTGCCCGAATAATGAATGCGCGCTTCCGGAATACCTTCCCGCTGCAAGTTTTCCAG
>CAZVZH010000086.1:0-5332 GCA_964630705.1 uncultured Saprospiraceae bacterium
ACCGGCATTCCAGCCAATACCCCCGCCATGGACCGGCTGTACCTGGCCGGCAATTTTAACAACTGGAATGCCGGCGACAGCAGTTACCGCTTTCAAGCGTTCGCCGACGGCCAATTCGAAATCACCATCAAACCGGCGCCGGGCCAGCTGGAGTTCAAGATCACCCGCGGCAGTTGGGCAACGGTGGAAGGCAACGCGCAGGGTAAATTTTTGCCCAACCGGATTTTACAATACGACGGCGCGCCGCAAACGCAACAAATCCAGGTTGCCGGTTGGGAAGATCGCTCCACCGGCGGCGGCGGCACGGCTGCCCCCAATGTGTTCGAACTCGACGACGATTTTTACATGCCGCAGCTGCAGCGCCGGCGGCGGGTGTGGGTGTACCTCCCGCCCGACTATGCCACCGCCCGCAAACGCTATCCGGTGCTGTACATGCACGACGGGCAGAACCTCTTCGACAACAACACCAGCAGCTTCGGCGAGTGGCAGGTCGATGAGGCGCTCAACCGGCTGTTTAACCAGGGCGACTACGGCTGTATCGTCGTGGGCATCGACAACGGCGGCGCCAAACGGCTCGACGAATATTCTCCCTGGAAAAATCCGGAATATGGCGGCGGCGAGGGCAAAGCCTACCTTGATTTTATCGTCCGGACCCTCAAGCCGCACATCGACTCGGTGTACCGCACCCTGCCGGGCTGCGAAAGTACGGGCATCATGGGCAGCAGCATGGGCGGGCTGATCTCGATGTATGCGCTTACCGAACAGCCTGAGGTCTTTTGTTTGACTGGGGTGTTATCGCCCGCTTTTTGGTTTGCCCGCGAAGAAATGGGGCAAGCGATTTTGGCCAAACCCAAGCGGCGCCCTTCGAGAGCCTATTTTTTAGCTGGCGGCCAGGAGCCTGAATACGTGGAGACCGATATTATCAAAGTGGGAAATGCCATGCTCAGCGCCGGTTTTATGCCGCAGGATATTTACCTGACGGTGCCGAAAGACGGGCAGCACTCCGAGTGGTTCTGGCGGCGCGAATTTCCGGCGGCTTATCGTTGGCTGTTTGTGAACGCCGCGCCCAAGGCAGGCAAACCGAGGAGCATGGGCTTCGACATGCCGGTGGATACGGCCAATGGGGGAGGAGCATTCCTGGTATTGGCCCATGTGGGCGCCCGGGAGCGGATCGAGGTTAAAATCATCGACGCATTGGGGCGGGTCTGCTATGCCGCCAAACAGCGCGGGGGCCAGGTGCCTACCGCACAGTTGCCGGCTGGCGAGTATTCTATTTTGGTAAAAAAACGGAAGTCGGACTGGGAAATGGGCGAATTTGTAAAAAAGTAAACCGCGCTACAGTACATTAGCCCTGTTTTAATTTTTCATTTCTAAAATTCCCTAGACATGCGTTTGTTGACAATCTTTCTCTTCGGCTTCTTTCTGATGGTACAGGCTACTCCTGCCCGGGCATCCATTGAGCTGGTGCCGGCCAATGGCTCCGGCGCCTCGTATGCTTCCTATGTGGAAGGGCTGAAACACAACAAGGCCAAGTTTGAAAAAGGCCGTCTGTTCAAACTGGACCGTAAAAAGAAATTCGGCGGCGAAACCGACAATGAAGGTATTGTAGGTGCTATCCTGGCCCTGGTACTGGGCGGCATTGGTATCCACCGCGTTTATTTGGGTAGCGAACCGATCATCATTCTGTGGTATATCCTCACGATTTTCGGTATTTTCGGGATCATTCCGCTGATCGACTTTTTCCGCTTGTTGTTGCAGGGCAGCGCCCACTACAAAGGCAACAACAGCCTGTTTGCCTGCTTTCAGTAATTAAAGTCGGCTGATCGCGCCTTTTTCACGAAAGGCTTTTTCAGGATGGTCGTGCTGTATTTTGAAATTCAAAATGCGCACAGCCATCCTGTTTTTTTAGGCGGCGATGCAGGTTCAGAGTAATTGCAATTTGGCAAAACGCAACACGATGCGTCGCTCGGGGAGCTCGTCGCCCTGAAACCGGATGGTGGCGACGAGGTTATCTTTCGGGCCTTCGACGCTGACGACTTTCCCTTTTCCAAATTTTAAATGCAGCACTTCTGCGCCGGCTGTGATCGCTTCGGGTGCGGCAGCTTTGAACCCGGCAGGCGGCGGTGCGGAGCTTGTATTGGTTGGCGTTTGCGGCTTGGGTTTGGCGAAATAGCCGCTGACGCTGGCGCGGGGGTTGTTGATCGATGCGGCAGGCGCCGGGCGCCCGGAGCCGATGCCGCCCAGGAGTTCGAAGTGGTCGGTTTGAATTTCCTCTAAAAACCGGGAGGGATCGCTGTTGCGCATCTGGCCGTAGCGGTAGCGGTTTTGGGCATAGCTGAGCGTGAGCAGTTCTTTTGCCCTGGTGATGGCAACGTAAAACAGGCGGCGCTCTTCGTCGAGGCCGTTGGGGTCGTCGAGGGCCATGAAGGAAGGGAAAAGGTTTTCCTCCAGGCCGGTGACGAAAATACTTTTGAATTCGAGTCCTTTGGCGGCGTGGGTGCTCATGAGCGTGATGTAGTCGCGCTGATCGGTGGCCTCGTCGGCGTCGGTGAGCAGGGTGATGGTTTGCAGGTAGGCGGCGAGGGAGCGGTGGGGTTGGGGGTCATCGGGGCTATTGGGGTCATTGGGGGTCAAGGGGGGAGCATTGTCGGTGAATTCGCTGATGGCGTCGAGCACGGCGTTAACATTTTCGAGCCGGCCGATGCCTTCGGGGCTGGTATCGGCTTTTAATTGGTCGAGCAGTTTGGATTGTCGGAGAATGTCGACGGCCAGTTTGTAGGCGATGTCGGTATCGGCGCGTTTTTGCCAGGCTTCGACCATGCTGCGAAAGCTCGCGACGGCTTTACGGGCCCGGTCGTTTAGCTCGGCCAGCAACAGTGCATCCCACAAGCTAATGTTGTGTTGGGCGGCGTATTGGCCAACAGCATCCAAGGTAGTTGGGCTGATACCGCGGGCGGGGTAGTTGATCACGCGGCGCAGCGCTTCTTCGTCGTTGGGGTTGACGGCCAGCCGGAGGTAGCCGACGAAATCCTTGACTTCCTTCCGCTGGTAAAACGACAGGCCCCCGAACACCCGGTAGGGCAAGTTGAGGCGGCGCAGGTGTTCTTCGAATTTTCGGCTTTGGGCATTGGTGCGGTAGAGGATGGCGATTTCAGAGTTGAGCAGGTGGTGCCGGTGTTTTTGTTCGAGGATCATGTCGGCCACGCGTCGGCCTTCCTCGTCGTCGGTCATGCAGCGCACCAGTTTGATTTTATGGCGGTCTTCGCGATCGGTCCAGATCGTTTTGTTTAGCTGGCGGCGATTGCGGGCGATTACTTCGTTGGCCGCCGAAACGATGTGATGGGTACTGCGGTAGTTTTGTTCGAGTTTGAAGGTTTGGAGGCTGGGATAGTCTTTTTCAAAATCGAGGATATTGTCGATGGTAGCGCCGCGAAAGGCGTAGATGCTTTGGGCGTCGTCGCCGACAATAAAAATATTTTCAGGGCTGCCGGGGTATTTTGCCAGGCGTCGCAGGATGGCGTATTGAAGGAAATTGGTGTCTTGAAATTCGTCGACGTGCAGGTAGCGGAATTTCTGCTGGTAACGGGCGAGCACCGCCGGGTGGTCGCGAAAAAGGCGGTAGAGTTGCAGGAGCAGGTCGTCGAAATCCATAGCGCCGGCGCGTTGGCAGCGGGCCATGTATTTTTCGTAGATATCGACCGTGTAAGGGCGTTTGGCCTGGCGGTCCTGCTGCATCATGTCGGCGTTGTCGCGGTAGGCTTTGGGGGTTATGAGGTTGCTTTTGGCCAGAGAGATGCGCGACCGCAGCGCTCCGGCGCTGTAAGTTTGCGGGTCGAGGTTCATTTCCTTGATAATAGAGCGCAGCAGGCTGGTCGTATCGTCAGTATCGTAAATGGAAAAGCTAGGAGGAAATCCCAGGTGTTGGGCTTCGGTGCGCAAAATGCGGGCAAATATGGCGTGAAACGTGCCGGCCCACACTTGTTGGGCTTTGGGGCCAACGACGCGTTCGATGCGCTCTTTCATTTCCCGGGCGGCTTTATTGGTGAAGGTCAGGGCCAGGATTTGCCAGGGCGCCACGCCTTGTTCCAGCAGGTGCGCGATCCGAAAAGTCAGCACCCGGGTTTTGCCCGAGCCGGGCCCGGCGATTACCAGTATGGGCCCTTCAGTGGTGGTGACCGCCGAGCGTTGTACCGGATTGAGTTCGTTCAGGTAGTGGGACATGGGAATATGGTCAGTGTGGTCAGAGGGGTCAGTGGGCAAAAATAGGAAGAATAGGTTGGCGATAAAATTAAAATAAAAAGTTTTGAAATTACTGACGTTTTAATCACTTTTGTTTCTCAGCCAAACTCACGTCAATGATGTACCTACATGTTCCACATTTCACGGGATCAGCTCTGGAAGGCAATTCTGGAGGATCTGTTCGACGAGTTTTTGCGCTGGTTTTACGAACCACATTTGTTAGAAATTGATTTTCAACGGCCATTTGAGTTTCTCGACCAGGAATTGCAAAAGATTTATCCGGAGGCGGCCTCGCAGGCACGACGGGTAGATAAGTTGGTAAAAGTTGGGTTAAAAAACGGCGCCGATAGCTGGTTTCTGCTGCATGTAGAAGCGCAATCATATCCGGATCCCGACTTTTCCGAACGTATGTACGTCTACCAATACCGAATCCGCGATTTATACAACCGGGAAGTAACGGCGCTTGCCATTTTGGCCGACGACCACCCGAATTACCTGCCGGAGGCATACCGATATGAATTTATGGGAACCAGCCTGGTATACCGGTACAACACCTGCAAAGTGTCTCAACTGAACCCCGCGACGCTCGAAAACTCCGAAAATTTATTTGCCCTGGTGCTGGCCACTGCATGGTACGGGCTTCGGCAAAACCGGGGCACTGACGAGCAACAACTGGTTTTTAAAATTCAATTGGTCAAACGGCTGCTTCAGCATGCCGTACCCCGGGAACGCATCCGGCGCTTATTGGAATTTATCAAGTTTTACGCGAAATTTGACCGCGCTGAACTTTATGACGATTTTGAAAAAGTCATTCAACCAAATCGTAAAAAAATGGGCATTTTAGAATTAGTCGAACAGGAAACTATAAAATACTACAAGAAAGTTGGCCGGGCCAAAGGTCTTGAACAGGGTCGTGCAGAAGGCATGGCCGAAGGTCGCGCAGAAGGCATGGCCGAAGGACGCGCAGAAGGCATGGCCGAAGGACGCGCAAAAGGCATGGCCGAAGGACGCGCAGAAGGCATGGCCGAAGGACGCGCAGAAGGCAAACAGGAAGGCCTCAAAGAAGCAATTGCCCGGTTGATCCGAAAAGGGC
>CAZVZH010000086.1:5432-16684 GCA_964630705.1 uncultured Saprospiraceae bacterium
GAAGGCAAACAGGAAGGCCTCAAAGAAGCAATTGCCCGGTTGATCCGAAAAGGGCTTAGTAACGAGCAAATTACTGATTTACTAGAAGTGCCCGATGCGATGATAGAGCAGGTACGGCTTACCCTCGCTTAGCCCAAACCCCAAACCCGGATAGCTCGAGCCTGTTTTGCAGCCAAGCTGTATTTTTACCCTAAAACAACCGCCATGGCTTCCATCCTTCAGAAATACGCGGCCCTGCTCACCCACTATTGTCTGCGGGTTACCCCGGGCGATAAAGTTTACATCGCCACCACCACTTTGGCGGAACCTCTGTTACGCGAAGTGTACCGGGAAGCGCTGGCTGCCGGTGCAGCCCTCGTTGAATACGACCTGGGGTTTCGCGAACGCGAGCGCATTTTTCTGGAGAACGCCACTACCGATGCCCTCAATACCCTGCCACCCTTGCAACAACTGGCCATGGAAACCTTTGATTGCTACCTGGCTATCCGCGCGCCGTTCAATTTGCGGGAAATGCAAAATGCCCCTGGCGAGCCGGCCAAACTCCGCCAGGAGACCCTCCAGCCAATCAACAAAGCTTATTTCGAACGGACTGCCGACCGGCGTCTCCGCCGCAACCTGTGCCAATACCCTACCGATGCCGCCGCCCAAGAGGCCGGCATGAGCCTGAGCGATTATGAAAACTTTGTATTCGGCGCCTGCAAACTCTTCGAACCCGACCCCATGAAAGCCTGGCTCGACGTACGCGCCAATCAGCAACGCATCGTCGATCATTTGAACAGCCGCACCTCCATACGGTACATCACCGAGGGCACCGACATTAGCTTCAGCACCAAAGGCCGCAAATGGATCAATTCGGATGGCCAAACCAACATGCCCTCCGGCGAAGTATACACCAGTCCGGTCGAAGACAGTGTCAACGGCACTGTACACTTTTCCTACCCCGGCCTCTTCCAAGGGCATGAAGTGGAAGGGGTAAGCCTGTGGGTCAAAGACGGCTTAATTGAAAAGTGGGAAGCCCGCCGCGGCAAAGAATTGCTCGACCGGATTTTTCAAATTGCAGGCACCCGACGATTCGGCGAGGCGGCCATCGGCACTAATTATGGCATTTCGAAAATGACGAAAAACATCCTTTTCGACGAAAAAATAGGCGGCACCATGCACATGGCCATTGGCCAAAGTTACCTGCAGTGCGGCGGAAAAAACGAATCCAGCGTGCATTGGGACATGATTACCGATATGACCCTCTGCGGAGAAGTATGGGCAGACGGAACGCTGATTTATCAAAAGGGGAAGTTCCTGATTTAACCTTGAATCATGTTGGGGAGGGGAGCCAAGGCAAGAAAATCATCCCTCCTCAATACCGCACCAGTTTCTGGGTCCAGATACCTTGACCCGTTTGAAATACAGCCCAATACAATCCGGCCGGCAAACCGGACAAGTCCATCTCCAATTTTTGCTGCTGTACGCTCAAACGTTTCAAAACGACGCCCTCGGTATTGAGCACCCGTAATTCCCCCTCCGGCTTGGGTAATAAAAATTTTACCCTTCCGGCTGAAGGATTTGGAAATATTTTAAATGCGTGCAACGGGTCGGCAACTGTGGTTGGCACTGCTTTGCCATGTACGACGCAAATATCAAAGCGGCCATCGGTAGCCGGCTGGCTACCATAATCATATACCCGGATGTAGTAGATATGGCCGGGCATCAGATCGGTCAGATCCAGTTCCGTTTCGATTCCCGGGCCGCCGGGAGCATCCGCGCAGGCAACCAGGCTCAGGCTGCTGCAGGTACCATCATACACCGCAACTACTGCATCGAGCGCGCCTGGGAGGTTGCCCGTCGGGGTAACGATCACCCGGTGGTGATCTTCCGTAGCGCCAAAACGGAACCACACATCCAACGCCGTCGGACTGGTAAAGCCGTTGCAAGTAGGAATAGGCACCCCGGATGCCGTCGCGCCGTCGGTCGTGGCAGCAATCGCCTGGCAGGTTTCAGCGCTGAACAAGGTGATGGCTTCCGTACAATCGTCGTTTCCAGGCGGCCAGAGGCCATCGCAACCGGTTGGGTCGCGGTAGAGCGTATCGGTATTGGTCCGCAGATTGGGCAAGCGGGCATACAGGTTATCACCCGGACAAAGGGTGCTGCCGGCGTCGCGGTGACCGCTGATGTGCTGCACGGTGAGCCCAGAACCTTGATGCACCGACGCGCCTACCGGATCAATACTGCTGTCACAACATTTCCAGGCCAATAGCCGGCCCAGGGTTTCCAGGGCCGCAGGCGTAGGTTGTTCGCTTTGGTAATCGCCCAGCAGACACACGCCCATCGAACCGGTGTTCAGGCCAGTGACGTGGGCGCCAACTACGTTGTTGCCACCGGCACGCCCTTCGAAAAGTGTACCGTCGGGCGCGATCACCCAATTATACCCGATATCGCACCAGCCACGGGTGTATACATGAAACTGCCAAATACCCTGTACAACAGCCGCATAGGGCGGGTTGGCCGTGCCCGCCTGGTGGTGGACGAACAGATGCGTCACCGGCGCATACGCCGGCGTGCATCCCGGCTCTTGCGTGGGCGGACCGCCCCAGCCTGCGCGGTTAACGGCATTCGGTATGGCGCAAGGACAGGCCCGCGAACTAATTTCCAGTGCTGCCGGCACAGGATTGGCCCCCCAGGCGCTTGCGGGTGAAAAAAGGAATATTTCACCCGCGACGGGCCCTTCCAGTCCTACCGCCCGCAACTGCACAAAACGGGTTTCTACCGGAAAAAACAACAATTCAAATTGCCGGCGACCGGGCGGTTCCGCGCCGTGCCCATCGTCTTGTAAAATTCTCCAGGGCGTCCAATGCTCCAAATCAGGAGCAAACCGGTACTCAAAAGTACCGGCGGTAGATGCCCCCGAACAACGGAGCGCAAATGCGATATAATGGTTTGCCGGTTTCAGCGCGAGCTCGAAGGCCGGCGTAACCTCGATTTCACCGGTAAATAAATACGCGATTTCCTTGCGATTCAAGGTTTGGGCATTGCCCACCGGCAAAAACGCCAGGAAGCCGATCAGTAACAAAAAGTAACGCATGGTTTGGAATCGGTTTTTGTAAATCAGCATGAATATACGCATTGCCGACCAGGACTAAAAATTCTGCATTCCCCCGCCACTGCGGGGCACGCGCATTCCGTATTCCGCATTCCGCATTCCTCAAGCCGGGTTCCCCAAGTGATATTTTACAGCCAGGTGGTGCAGCATGTCGGCCGACATAGCGTCCAGGTCGTATTCAGGTTTCCAGCCCCAATCGCTGCGCGCTGCCGAATCGTCAATGGATGCCGGCCAGGAATCTGCTATGGCCTGGCGGAAGTCGGGCTTGTAGCTGATTTTAAAATTGGGCATTTGGCGGCGGATGCTGGCGGCCACTTCAGCGGGCGTGAAACTCATGCCGGCCAGGTTGTAGCTGGTGCGTACCGAAAGCCGGTTGGCGGGCGCTTCCATCAGTTCGATGGTCGCCCGGATTGCGTCGGGCATGTACAACATCGGCAAGCTGGTATCAGCGCTGAGAAAACACTCGTAAGGCTTATTCTGAATGGCGTAGTGGTAAATATCAACTGCGTAGTCGGTCGTGCCGCCGCCGGGCATACTTTGATAGCCGATAATGCCGGGGTAGCGGATGGAGCGCACATCCACCCCATACCGCCGGTAATAATAATTCGCCCAGTTTTCACCCGCCACTTTGCTAATCCCATACACCGTTTCGGGAATCAAAACTTCGTACTGCGGGGTCTGGTGGTGGGCGGCTTCGCGGCCGAAAACGGCAATTGACGACGGGAAATACACTTTGGAAAGGCTGCGTTGCCGGGCAATTTCGAGCACGTTGAACAAACTGCTCATGTTGATGTTCCAGGCGCGCATGGGGTCTTTTTCACCGGTTGCACTCAGGATAGCCGCCAAATGGTAAATCTGGTTGATCCGCCATTTTTTTACGATGGCCTCCAAAGCCTGGCCGTCGAGCGCATTCAAAACTTCTGTCGGGCCCTCTTGCGGCTCCAAAGGTTGCAGGTCGGAAGCGACAACAGCCTCAGCGCCGTACAAGTCCCGAAGCGCCTCGGTCAATACGGAGCCGATTTGGCCGCCGGCGCCGATAATCAGTATATTTTCTTGTTTCATATTGCACTGGTCAGGGTACTGGTTTGTGGCCGAAAAGTAGGGAATTTCCAGATTCCCACAGGAAGTATCGGGCAAAACAAACGTACTTAGCTGCGGTGAACTACCGAGCCACAGCTCCCCTGAATTACTCCAATTCGACTCCTTTTTAAAAAAACTGGCCACCTAAATCGCGCTTGCCATGTTAAAAAAAATGCTCCCCCTAGCCTTGTTTTGCTTGCTTCCGGGCTTCAGTTTTACCCAAACCGCCGGCGCCGCTTTGCTCAGCCCCGAAGAAGCCGTGCGCATCGCCCTGGAGCGCAACTACGATATCCGCATCGCGCGCGCCGATGCCGACATCGCCCGGTTAAACAATACCAAGGGAAACGCCGGCATGTTGCCAGCGATCAACCTGGTTGCCAATGAAAATTTCACCCTCAGCGCCTTTCAGCAAAAACTGGCCAACGGCAACGAGTTCAACGCCCTGGGCGCGCCGTTCAACGCCGTGAACGCCGGTGTCCAACTGAGCTGGACGCTCTTCGACGGCCGTCGCATGTACATCGCCAAAAACCGCCTGGAAGCCCTCGAATCCCTTGGCCAACTCAACCTGCAAGCCAGCGTGCAGCAAACCACTGGCGCCGTGTTGTTGGCCTACTACGACATTGTTCGCAGCCGCCTGCTCGAACGCTCTATCGCCGAACTCATCCGCCTCAACGAAGAACGCCTGCGCATCGCCGAAGCCCGCCTCGCCGCCGGTTTCGCCGCCCAAACCGACGCCCTGCAAGCCCGCATCGACCTCAACCAGCAACGCGCCAACCTGCTCAGCCAGCAAACTGCCACCTCCGCCGCCAAGCGCCGGCTCAACCAACTGCTGGCGCGGCCGGCAAGTACCGATTTTGAGGTGGCCGACACACTGACCAATGACTATGCGCCCGATCGAGATCGCCTGCTCGAACAACTTCTGAACAAAAACCCGCAGCGCCTCGCCCTGCAAAAAAACGCGGAGGCGGCTGCCTTGGCAGTAGAGGAAGCACGCACGCTGGGCAAACCCCGCATCACCGGCATCAGCCAGTTCAACGTACAGCGCACCGACAACGGCGCCGGTTTTTTGCTCAACAACACCCAAACAGGTTTCGTCGTAGGCGCCTCCCTCGTAGTGCCGCTATACACCGGCGGCAATATTCGCCGCCAGGTCGATGTAGCCCGCGTGGGCGCCGAACAAGCCGGGCTGCGCACAGAAGCGCTGCAGCAAGCGCTCGAAACGACCCTCGACGACCAACTGGCATTTTTCCAGACGCAACAACAACTGCTCCGGCTCGAAGCCGAAAACGTGGCTACTGCCCGCGAAAGTCTGTCGGTGAGTACCGAACGCTTCCGGCTCGGCCAAACCAACGCCCTGGAGGTTCAGTCGGCCCAAAACACGCTGGAACAAGCCCTGCTGCGCGAAAATGTGGTGCAGTACAATTTGAAAACCGCAGAACTGCAACTCCGGCTCCTGGCCGGCAGCTTATAATCATTTCAAATTGCGGGCATCCGTATCGATTTTTCGGGAAAAAAAGACCTTTGTGAAAAACAGAATTTATGGCTGAGCACAAGCAAGACAAATCCGCAGTAGTGGTCGGCGCCGGGCTGGTCGGCGCGCTTTGGACGGTTTTCCTGGCCCGCCGGGGCTACCGCGTCGACCTGTACGAACGCCGGCCCGACATGCGCGCTGCCGGCTACGTGGGCGGCCGCTCGATCAACCTGGCCATGAGCGAACGCGGCTGGGCCGCCATCGACAAGGCCGGCATCCGCGAAAAAATCGAAAAAGTGGCCATCGCCATGCCCGGGCGCATGATGCACGCTGAAAACGGCGAACTCAGCTACCAGGCCTACGGAAAAGCCAACGAGGCAATCTACTCGGTATCGCGCGGCGGACTCAACCTCGAACTGCTGCACATCGCCGCCGGCTTCCCCAATGTGCATTTCCACTTCGAGCACCGCTGCGCCGACCTCGACCTGCTGGAGCCGCGCATCACGTTTGAAGACACCCGCACGGGCGAACACAAAACCGTTGACGCGCCGCTCATTTTCGGCGCCGACGGGGCCTTTTCCGCCGTGCGCCTGGCCTTGCAGCGCACCGACCGCTTCGATTTCGCCCAGCAATACATCGAACACGGCTACAAAGAACTGAGCATCCCACCCACGCCCGACGGCCGGCACCGCATCGATCCCAATGCCCTGCACATCTGGCCACGGGGCAATTTTATGCTCATCGCCCTGCCCAATGCCGACGGCAGTTTTACCTGCACGCTTTTCTTGCCTTTCGAAGGCGACGTTTCTTTCGAGCACCTGACCGACAACGCTGCCGTGCTCCACTTTTTCCAGCGCTACTTCGCCGACGCGGTGCCGCTGATGCCCACGCTACTCGACGATTTTTGGGCCAACCCGACCGCCTCGCTCGTTACCACCAAATGCTTCCCCTGGCAGTGGCAAAACCGCATCCTGCTCCTGGGCGATGCCGCTCACGCCATCGTGCCGTTTTACGGCCAGGGTATGAATGCCGGCTTTGAAGATTGTACCATCCTCGACCGGATGTACGAGGAGTACGGCGGCGACTGGTCGAAGATCATCCCAGATTTTTCCACCCAACGCAAGCCCGACGGCGACGCCATTCTTGAACTGGCTTTGCGCAATTTTGTGGAAATGCGCGATCTGGTGGGCGATCCCATGTTTCTATTGCGTAAAAAAATTGCTGCACGCCTGCATGAAAAATACCCCGGATTTTTGCCGGTATACTCCATGGTGTCGTTCAGCAACATTCCCTACCACATCGCCCTGCGCGAAGACGACCGCCAAAATGCGCTGTTTCGCGAAATTTTGGCCCTGCCGGATATTGAAAAAATTTGGGACAGCCCGGCCGTCGACCAGGTGTTCGAGCACTGGATGAAAACCGCTTCCTGAGCGATGCTGCCGGACGAAATGAGCGCCCTGCTCCGCCAGCATTTTCCGCTGCTCAACCACCCGGAGCTGGTGCGCGCCATTACCGAACGCGCCACGGTGCTGCAGGCAACCCCGGGGCAGGTACTGCTGCAACCCGGCGAGTCGATCAAGTTAGTGCCTCTGGTGGTCGCCGGAAGTGTGAAAGTCGCGCGGGTCGATGCCGCCGGCCATGAGGTGTTGCTCTACTACATTCAGCCCGGCGAAGGTTGTGCGATGACGCTGGCGTCCTGCCTGCGCAGAGAAAAAAGCAATATTAAAGCCACCATTTTACAAACGGCGCACATCATTGGCCTGCCAGCCGAACTGGCCTATGCCTTGGGTAGAAAATACCCGGCCTGGTTCGACTTTGTGCTCGAATCCTATGCCCAGCGCTTCGACGAGCTGCTGCACATGGTGGATGAGGTCAGTTTTGCCAGCCTCGACCAGCGGCTGCTCCGGTATTTGCGGGAAAAATCGGCTTTGCTCAACAGCACGGTATTGCACCTTTCGCACCAGGAAATTGCCGACGACCTCGGCTCGGCACGCGCGGTTATTTCCCGATTGCTCAAACAAATGGAGGAGCGCGGGATGGTCCGGCTCCTGCGCGGCCGTATCCGGATTTTGCGACTTGTGTGACCTGAGTAGCACAAACTCCAGGCCGGCAGGGCGAATTTTGTCGGGTAAACAAACAGTTCGTCCGATGGCAACCACCCGCCCGAAATGGTTCAAATTACTTTTGGTGTGCTTGCTCTGTTTGGGGTTGGCCGGATTGATCGGCGTACTGATCCAAGTATTTTACTAAACTGTTGTCCAATGAAAAAGAACATGGGATCTACCGACCGGATTGTCCGGATTATTCTCGCGCTCGTATTTGCCGCGCTGTATTTTTCCGGCACGGTAACCGGCACCTTCGGCATCGTACTTTTAGTACTCGGCGCTGTATTCGTGCTCACCAGCCTGGTAAGCTTTTGCCCACTGTACGTCCTGGCCGGTTTGTCGACCTGCCCGGTGGAGGCGCGCAAATAGCCGTTTTATTTGGCAAAAAGTTGGCTAATATCCTTGAACGCCTTGAATTCCAGGGCGTTTCCGGAAGGGTCGTAGAAAAACATAGTGGCCTGTTCGCCAACCTGGCCTTTAAACCGGATGTAGGGCTCGATGGCGAAGGCGATTTGTTTTTGCCGCAGTGCTTCGGCAAAGCGATGCCAGGTGTCCCACTCCAGCACCACGCCATAATGTGGTACCGGCACCTCGTGGCCGTCAACCGCATTGTGGTGTGGAGCTGGCACGCGCTCCGGGGCAAGGTGAATGACCAACTGATGGCCAAAGAAATCGAAGTCGACCCAATGGTCGGAGCTGCGACCTTCCCCGCAGCCCAGCACCTCGCCGTAAAACCGGCGAGCGGCGGCCAAATCAGAAACGGGAATGGCAACGTGAAACGGCGTCAAGGTGTGCGCTGTCATGCGGTATCAAATTTTGAACTCGGATAAAGCGGCGATAGCCGATTCAATTTCCGATTCGGTGTTGTAATAATGCGGCGAAAGCCGAAGCGCCCATTCGACGCCTTTTCGGGCAAAATCGAGGCGGGCAACGTAATTCGGCGATGTCCGTGCATTGATACCCCGCGCCCGCAGGAATTCCAGCAGCGGCTGCTCGGCCCACTTGGGGTGAAATGCCGTGACAATACCGCACAAGTCGGCGCCCCGATCGAGTACTTGTACGCCGGGTAGATCGGCGAGCAGGTGGCGCGTTTTTTCAGCGAGGTGGCGCACGCGCGACTCGATACGGTCCAGGCCAATATCCAGCGCATACTCCACGGCCACTTTACTACCCAGAACGAGAGCCGGTGCATTTTCCCAATATTCAAAACGGTGGGCATCTTCGGCCGGGCGGTACTGGTCGGCCGCCTCCCAATGGCCGCTGCGCATATCAGGCAGCAACATTTCCAGCCCTTCCTCCAGCACACGGTCGGAGACGTACAAAAAACCGGCGCCTCTTGGGCCGCGCAGGAATTTCCGGGTAGTAGCCGAAAGGAAATCGCAGCCGATGCGCTGAACATCCAGTTGGAGTTGCCCGGCCGACTGGCAGGCATCTACCAGGTACCAAATGCCGTGTTCGCGGCAGAGACGGCCCACGGCTTCCACGGGCTGGACGAGGCCGCTGCTGGTCGGCACCTGCGTTACGGCAACCAGCTTGGGCGCATGTTGCCGGATGAGGTAGGCCATATCGTCCAGATCGGCACCGCCCGCCGGGCTTTCCTTGGCGCGAAGCAGTTTGATGCCAAACCGTTTTTTCAGGGCTAAGAAGGCGATTTGATTGGAAACGTAGTCGTTGTCGGTGGTCAGTATCACGTCGTCAGGGCGCCAGGGGATGGCGCTTAGGGCGCGGGCATAAGCGTCGGTGGCACTGGTGCAAAAGGCGACATTGCGCGGCTGCGTGTGCAGCAACCGGGCCACAGCGGTGTAAAACCCGGCTAAGTCGGCGGCACAAGCATCGGAAGCTTCATAACCGCCGATTGCACCTTCCATCTGTAAATAATCCTGCACAGCTTGCAGCACCGGCGCCGGCATAAGTGCCGCTCCGGCATTATTCAGATGGATTCGGGTAGCGCAGCCCGGCGTTTCAGCACGCCAGCGGGAGATATCCTGGTCGGGTTTAGTCATACGTTGCAACCAGGTTTTTCAAGCCTTCCAGATGTTGTTGTTTGATAGGTTCGCGCAGGCTGATGTTCGAACGGGTGTGAAAGCGGTGGGCCGTCAGAAAGTTCACTTGCAAGCGGTTCCAGGCTTCTTCGCCCTGGATGAGTTGGTAGGCATTGAGTTCAAGAAAGAGCGTTTCGCCGATCGTATAAAAATCGGGGCGGCCGAGGTAATCGAGGTCGGCGTCGCACAGTATTTCTTCAAGTACGTTGGTAGGCGATTGTGGAATTTTTGTGGCCATGATCATACCGCAAATTGCCTCGATATCGTCGGGAGAATAGTTGAATCCGGGCAAAACATCGCGGGCCATCAAACAGCCTTCGTATTCGTGTCCGGCGTGTTTGTTTTTTACAAAACCGGCGTCGTGAAACAGGGCAGCCGTTTTCACCAGTTTTACGTCCTTGCCACTTACCCCTTCGGTTTCACAGAGCGACTTGGCCACACGCAGCACATCCAAGGTATGGTGCAAACCGTGGTAGTGGAGTTGGTCAGACAGCTCCTTCCGCAGTTTAGCCAGGATGTAATGTTTGGCAGCGCGATAATCCATCGAAAAAGTCGGGTATGGGGTGTTGAACGTGTTTTAAGGCTGATTAGTTGGACGGTGAACCGCGTAAAGTTTAGGAATTTCTAAAAATTTATATGGCCCAAGGTTAAGAATTTGGAATAAGCGGCAAATTTGTGCCAATTCGGACGGATGTTCTCAAAAAAATAACAATCCGACCGTAACATTTTCCCGAACTTTCGTCTGAAGCCTGTTTGCGAAGTTAATAGCTAGCATTGAGGCTATCATTTTTTGAGCACACCCATTTTTTAATTATACAATTCTCCACTTTATGAATTTAATGGAAGTACTCCAAGGCCAACTTTCCGATGACGTGCTTGGACAACTCAGTCAGCAAGTTGGCGCCGACAAACAACAAACGGCTGCTGCAGCCAATGGAATATTTGCCACCTTGTTGGGTGGTTTGGCCAACAATGCCACTAACGAGTCTGGTTTGAGCGGTCTGGCTTCTGCCCTGGATCGGGATCACGACGGCAGTATTCTCGACGACCTGATGGGCATGCTGGGCAACATGTCGCAATCGGGTATGGACGCGCCGAAAGCGCTGAACGGCGCCGGCATCCTGGGCCATATCCTGGGCGATCGCCAGGAGGCTGCTGCGCAGCAAATCAGTCAAAACTCCGGCCTGAATGTCGGACAAATCATGAAACTCATGCCCATTTTGGCGCCGATTGTGATGGGCGTTTTGGGGCGGGCGAAAAATTCGGGCGGACTCGACTTGGGCGGTTTGGCCAGCATCCTGATGGGATCGGCTCAAAATGCGCAAGCTGGCGGTTTCGGCGATTTGATCGGCTCCGTTTTGGGCGGCGTATTGGGGGGCAACCAGCCGCAGGCACAGCCGCAGCAACAAGGCGGCGGTTTGTTTGGCCAGATTTTGGGCGGTTTGTTTGGGAAGAAATAA
>CAZVZH010000087.1:0-10951 GCA_964630705.1 uncultured Saprospiraceae bacterium
CGGGTAGGTTTGCGCCAGCCGGAGCATTTCGGCGTCGCGGTGGGTTTTGGCTAAAATGGAGGCCGCCGCGATGGCCGCGTATTTCCCGTCGCCTTTCACGACGCACAGGTGCGCGATGCCGGCATAGGGCCGGAAGCGGTTGCCGTCGATCAGCAAAAATTCGGGCTGCCGCCGCAGGGCTTCCACCGCCCGGTGCATAGCCAAAAAAGACGCTTGTAAAATATTGATCCGGTCAATTTCCTCCGGGCTAACCGAAGCGACAGCCCAGGCCAGGGCCGACCGCTCCACCACCGAGCGCAGCTGATCGCGCTGCGGCTCGGTGAGTTGTTTGGAATCGTTGAGCAGCGGGTGCCGGAAATCGCCGGGCAAAATAACGGCAGCGGCATACACCGGTCCGGCCAAACAACCGCGGCCGGCTTCGTCGCAGCCGGCTTCGAGGCGGTCGGGTTGGTGAAACGGAAGCAGCATAGGCGGGAAAATGTGCCCGGCGAAAGTACGAAAACCGCCCGGAAAACGACAATTGCCTACCTTTAACCCCGTACTGTTCACCACTGAAATTCAGCCCGTATGCAAGCCTCTTCCACCGACCCGGCCAGCCTGGTCCAACTCCACGACCTGCGGTTCAGCCCTCTGCTCAGCGAGGCGCAGGTGCAGGCTCGCGTGCGCGACATCGGGGCCGAGCTCACCCGCCGATACGGCGACAAACAGCCCTTGTTTATCAGCATCCTCAGCGGCGCTTTCGTGTTTGCGGCCGACCTGATGCGCGCTTTTCAGGGCGCCTGCGACGTGGGTTTTGTGAAACTGGCTTCCTACTCCGGCACCCGCTCCACTGGCGACGTACAAACTGTGATGGGCCTGGAAAACGACTTGCGCGGCCGGCACATCATCGTGGTGGAAGATATTGTCGACAGCGGCCGCACCCTGCATTTTTTTCTCGAACACCTGCGCGCGCAGGCGCCGGCTTCGATCTGCACCGCCGCGTTTTTGCGCAAGCCCGAGGCCATCGAATTTCCGGTACAGGTCGATTATGTCGGGTTCGACATTGAAAATAAATTCGTGGTGGGCTACGGGCTCGACTACGATGGCCTGGGCCGCAACTTGCCGGGGCTGTACCAGTTGGCTGACGAATTGTAATTTTTTACTACATTTCGCTCGAAAACGATTAAACAGCAGCGCCTTATGACCGGACTAAACCCCTCCCCGGACCAACTCGCCCGCTTGAAGGAAGCTTTTCGCGAACTCAAAGCCGAACAGGACCAATACCTGCGGCAGGTGGAAAGCCGCACCTTCGTGCACACCCGTGTGTACCGCCAGGTACGCGACGAACGCAAGTGCCTGCTCATCGGCCGCAAAGGCTCAGGCAAAACCGCCCTGCTCGTGGGCTACCGGCTGGAAAACCGGGCCGACTACCTGGCCAATGCCGACATCGACATCATCGCCGACGAGTTTCCGCTCGAGCCGCTGTTCCAGTTTTTTTACCGGGAAGTGTACGGCAAGCTTAACAAACGCGCCGGCGCCGGCACCGACTTGGCGCACTTCCTCGACCCCACCAAAGTGGCTAGCTATGCCTGGAAACAAAGCCTGACCGCTTCCGCCGTGTGTATGGCAGCTCAGCAAATTCTCGACTCCGACTTTTCCGAACAACTCGGCGAAGACGAAAAAAAGACCCTGGAAGAAGCGCTCGAACACGTGCTGAAATTGCTGGGCAACGGTAAGGGCCGGTTCGACGGAGGGACCATCCTGGGGCCGTTTCTGGTGTATTTTTTCTCGGCGTTTACCGAACTGATCGAAGTGGCGGTGGAACAGTCGATGGGCAGTTTTGCCGGGTTGCTGGCCAAAATCACCGGCCAACTCAACCTGCTGGCCAAATCGGGCACCGACGAGGCTCTTCGCCGCCCGATGCTGGCTATCCGCCACATCCTCGACCGGCATGGAAAAAAGGTGTTGCTCACCCTCGACCGCTTCGACGATTTTTACGACGAGTTTCAATACCGCCAGGGCGCCGATCAGGCCGCCGAAAAACGCACGTTTCTGGCCGCTCTGCTCAAGGGGCTGGTGATTGCCGCCCGCGACCTTCAGCGCGACGCGGCGCAGTTTTCGTGGATGCACATGATTTTCACCATTCCCATGGACAAATTTCTGGAGCTCCAACTCCGCGAACGCGCCGACCTGGAGAGCAACCATGTAGTACGCCTGGAGTGGACGCCCCGGGAGCTCTACGAACTCGTCAACCGCCGTATCGCCGCCGCGCTCGACCTGCCCGAAAAAGAAATTCCCAATGCCTGGAATATCCTTTTCCCTTTCGATGTGACCAACGGCCGCCTGCGGGAGGTGAAAGAAGACTCGTTTTTGTACATCGTACGCCATTCCCTGTGGAACCCACGGGAAATCCACATGTACCTTAAAGCCTTGTTTGCGGAAATGGAAAAGGGGCCGGCCGACGAGGAAATGTTCCGGAGAGTGGTGCGCCTGGAAACGGAAAATATCATCCGCCGCGAGTTTATCGGGCAGTTTATCAGCGAATTTCAAGGGCTGCAAAAAGTGCTAAACAAACTCGGCAACGTGCAGCTGCGCACAGTGCTGCTGTACGAAACCCTCTGCGATAAACTCGGCGGACTGGAATTGTTCGACGACTGCCGGACGCCCGACCAGATCGCTGTGCGCCTGTTTCACATGGGCGTGCTCGGTGTACGGGTGAAGGCCTCCCGCGCCGACGGCAGCCTTGCCGTTATCACGCAGCAAAAACAGGAAGTGGGCTACCGCTTTTGTTTCAACAGCGACGAAAACGATCCTTTTTCGCCGGGCTGCGAGGTGTGCATCCACCCCATGTTTTTCGAGTACCTCAACATCCGCCACGAGGAGCCGTATGTGGTGAATCAGCTGGTTTGGGAGATGTTTGCATGAAGTCATTAAAAGACTTGCGGCCATTAAAAAAGGTCATTAAAAGTCATTTATTGGCAGGTAAAACAATGCCCCAATGACTTTTAATGACCTTTTATATGACCCTAATGAATGAAATTGAAATAAACCTCACTCTCGTGGCAGCCACCAGCCCAACCAAACGCCCGCCAGACCCCATTGCACCACGGTATCGATGAGATCGCCGATCGAACTGGTTTCGAACCAGATGCTGTTCATATACGAGGTGGTCAGGTAGCTCGCCATGCCCAGGGCCAGCGAACCGAGCAGAGCGGTTTTAAAGTCCAAACGGGCAAATTTTAACAACAGCCAAACCAGCAAAAACACCGCTACCAGATCGGCAGCAAAACCGCGAAACATGTTCATGCCCATGCTCATATCGAGCGCCCGGTGGTATTGCACCAGGGCCCAGGGTTTGCCAACGGCTTGTTCCATGGCCGCTTGCTCCGCTTCCTGGCTGGAGCCAGGAGGTACGCCCGGCATGAAATAACTGCCTTCTTCCAGGTTGGCTGACAGAGCTTCCAGCACCTTGTCCTGGTTGGGAGTGTATTTGAATTCGGAAGCGTGGACATTGATCAGACTCCACGACAAAAATTGCCACACGAACACGATCAATCCGCCCACCAGTGTTGCGATCAGTTGCTTTTTCATACAGTCTTCGTTTTGTTAGAAAATAGTTTTGTTCAGATAAAGGTAAAAACTACGGCGTGAATTTTTGTCAAATAAAAAACAAAATATTTTAAAAATGGGGACTTGGTGGTTGTTAAAAACTTTTTCAGGCTAAAAAACCACCTGCAGGGCCTTCTCGACAATGGAAAACGCCACCGGGGTTTCGCCTAAAAACTCGCCATCGGCTTCCACCAGGGTGGGCGCCGGGCCGAGTTGTTCTACACGGAGCGCGCTGGTTTGAAAGCTTCCAATGCGGGGGTGTTTTATAATACTGCCGTCGTAAAACCGGCGGGTTTGCAGCAGCACCTCCCACTTAGGCAGCGCTCGGGCATAGGTGACGGCCAGCAAGCCATCGTCGGGCACAGCATGGGGCACCAGGCGCATACCGCCGCCGGAGTAGGGGCAAATACCCACATTGATCGTGTAAAAGGAGTCGTCGACCGTTTGGTTATCGAAAAGCAGGCGCGCAGGTCGCAGGCGGTATTCCATTAAATGCTGGGCGACGGCCAGGAGGTATTGCAGATGCGATTGCAGCCGGCGGTCCAGGAGTTTCTGCACCAAAAACGCGTCGTAGGCCATGCCCGCCACGTTGGCGAAGTAGCGTTCGGCAGGAGCGCCCCCGGCGGTATAGCGCACCAGCCCCACATCTTGCAGGCAGCTGCGGCCTTCAAGCAGCCGGAGGAGCCGTTGCCGGGGGTCGCGCGGGATCTTATACATGCGCGCCCAGTCGTTGCCGGTGCCTACGGGCAGCAATGCATACCGAATTTCCGCGCTGCCGACTTCCTGCTGGCGCAGGATGCCGTTGACCAGCTCGTGGTTGGTGCCGTCGCCGCCCAGGCCCAGGATATGGCGGTGGCCATTTCGAACGGCGTCTTCCACCAGCAAGGGGGCGTGGCCCGGCCGGTTGGTAAATTTAACGGTATAGGAAAATCCGAGTTCCTGCAGCAATTGCTCCACCCGGGGCCAGAGGCGGCCGGCGGCGCCGTTGCCCGCTGCCGGGTTGACGATAATATACCAAAACGGCGCGCTCATTTTTCCAGAAAAAACTTCTGTGTCTGGTCACTTTCGAAGGTAACGGGCCGCATTTCCGGGCCGGCGCCCACCTCGGCGTAGAACCGGAAAGAAGTGTCGCTGTTCCATTCGAGAATACCGTAGAGCGCTTGGCCGACGAGCGGGCCGGCGCTGAACCCCTTGAGATCAAGTTGTGCGGGCGATTTTTGGCAGTCGTAGCGGTATTCCATGTGCACCGTATCGACCTGGCTGCCGAAACGCACCAGCCAGAGCGCATGGCCGTTTTCCAGAAAACAAAACGATTGGCCTTCCCGGGTCGACCAGCGACCGCTCAACGGCCGGCAAGCCGGATCGTCGCAACCAGCAACCAAGCAAATCAGAAAAACCAAGGCAAAGCTCAGCTGCCCGGCGCGGAATCGGGTGTCATGCTGCTGCATATTGTTTTATTTAATGGCTATCGGTGCAAAGACAGATTTGCCGCCACTAAGGTGGCAATAAAGTGTTAAAATACCGGATAAAATCCCGGGCAGCGTATAAACCCATGCGCCAAACTGGCATACATTTATGAGCAGGACCAAAAAAATTATGATCAAACGAATTGTAAAAATGACTTTCCACCCCGAAACTACCGAACTGTTTATAAAACAGGTCTTCGAGCCGAGCAAAGCGGCTATCCGGGCCTTTCCGGGCTGCCAGCACATGGAGCTGCTCCGCTCCAAAAAAGCGCCGGAAGTATTGTTCACACTGAGCTACTGGGACAGTGAGGCTGCGCTCGAAGCGTACCGGCAATCGGAGTTGTTTCGCGCTACCTGGGCCAAAACCAAAGCGCTTTTTGCCGAACACGCCGAAGCCTGGTCGGTGGAGGTGTTGGATGCGCCACCCGTAGAGGCTGGCGGATAAACTACCCACGCGCCTACCATCAGGCTTTTTGATACCTTGCGAATTTTAAACCATTATGCACAAAGTAAAGCTGTTCCTTTCCGGCGTGTTGCCGGTATTCTTTTGGTGGACGACAATGCCCTTCAGTTCTCCTGAACTGGCCGCTCCAGCATCTGTTCAGCAGGTCGGCTGTACTAGTCCCGACTGGGGCTTTTTTGCCCACCGCCGCATCAACCGGCTGGCCGCACTCACGCTTCCACCCGAGATGATGGTTTTTTTCAAACCCAATATCGACTGGATTTCCGACCACGCAACCGACCCCGATATGCGCCGTTACGCCACTCCCTGGGAGGGCCCGAGGCACTACATCGACCTCGACGAATACGGCCAACCGCCTTTCGACCAACTTCCCCGCACGTTTTTACCCGCGTTGATCGAACACGCCGAAATTTGGGGCCTGGGCTCCAGGGGCGACACCCTGCTCCTGCTCGGCGGCATGGCCGGCCCGTTTCAGCCCGCTGAAGTGTGGAATAGTTTTTTTCTGAAAAATGTGCTGCCAAAATTCGGTTCGGGTGAAAATAGTATCCCCGTCGACAGTCTGCGCGCAGCCTTTGAGCGCTCCGGACGCCAGGTGCCCGACGTACAGGCTGTTTTTTTTGAAGAAAACCTCTCCCGGCATGGCATCCTGCCCTGGCACCTCCAACGCATGCAGTCGAGCCTTACTGCCGCCTTCCGGGCCCGCGACAGCAAACGCATCCTCCGGCTCTGCGCCGACATGGGTCACTACATCGGCGACGCCCACGTGCCGCTGCACACCACCAGCAATTACAACGGCCAAAAAACCGGGCAAGAAGGCATTCACGGCTTTTGGGAAAGCCGTATTCCCGAATTGTTTGCCGACGAACAGTACGATTATTTCGTGGGCAAACCCAACTACATAGCCCAAACGACCGATTGGTTTTGGAATATCGTCCTGCGCAGCCACAGCATGGTTGACAGCGTGCTCGACTGTGAGCGAGCCTTGCGGCTGAAGTTTCCCAAAGACCGGCAAATGTGCCCCGACATGCGCAACGGCGTGGTCGTCATCGCTCCTTGCCGCGACTTTGCGGCAGCCTACCAGGAAGCCCTGCAGGGCATGATCGAACGCCAACTGCGGGCAGCTATCCAAGGGGTGGCCAGCGCCTGGTACACGGCCTGGATCGACGCCGGGCAACCCGACCTGACAAAACTTGACGCGCCCTTAAGTTCTGAAGATGAGCTAAAAGAAGAGGAAACACTGCGGCAAAAGTACAATACAGGAAAAATACTCGGCCGGCCGGAAGGGGAGCACTAACCCTCGCCCAGGTGCTTGCCCCAAAAAGCGAGGGTGCGTTCCCAAGCCAGTTTGGCAGCAGCCTCGTTGTACCGAGCCGCTGAAGTATCGTTGTGAAAAGCGTGGTTGACGCCTTCATACAGGTATTGTTCGTATTCAACACCGGCGTTTTTCAGTGCGTTTTCATAGGCAGCCATGCCGGCATTGATGCGTTCGTCGAGCCCGGCGTAGTGCAATTGCACTGCCCCTTTTATGTTGGCCGCAGATTCAGCTGCGGGTTGCCGGCCATAAAATGCCACGGCTGCTCGCATTTCAGGCATATTGACTGCCAGGGTATTGGCCATGGCGCCGCCCCAGCAAAAGCCCACACAGCCGAAACGGCCGTTGCAGTCGGTCCGTGTTTTTAGCTGGGCAAATGTGCGGAAGAAGTTCTCCTCAGCATCTTCCTGTTTCAGCGTGCGGAATAATTGCCGGGCATCGTCTTCATTTTCCGGCGTACCGCCGACGGGCGCCAGCGCATTGGGGGCTACGGCCAGGTAGCCTGCACGTGCGGCGCGGCGGGCAACATCTTCGATGTGGGCGTTGAGTCCGCGATTTTCGTGAATCACCAGCACTGCGGCGTAAGCCTTTTTTTCGAGCGGCCGGGCTACATAGGCTTGCATTTCGCCTTGCACACCGGGCCAGCGGATAGTTTCGGTAAACAGGTCGTTGGCCCGGGCCGGTGTTTGGCTACGGCGGTAGTCCGACTCTAATAGGGGCAAAAGCGCCATGGCAGTTGTGGCGCTGCCAACGAGTTGGACGAGCTGCCGGAGAAATTCCTGGCGCGAAAGCGGCCGGTGGGTGTATTCGTCGTAAAGGCGGATGATGCGTTGGTCGAGCATAGTCAGGTTGGTGTAGCGCCGTCTGGGCAGACGGCTTGAAATGAGACGCGCCGTCTGGCAGACGGCGTTACATCAAAATATCATTGACGGGCTTCAGCGCTTCGGGCACTTCGGTTTCGCCGAGCAACTCCCGCAAGTCGATCTCGATGGTGCGGCTCAGCGCTGTAATGGGCACGTCGTTGGCACTGCCTTCGAAGGGGTTTTCGGTGGAGTCGCCGATGCGCTCCATAGTGGTGAATACCCAGGAAACCAAGGCGCTGAATGGGATGGTTAACCAAATAAATTGATCGCCAAGTTTTTCAAACTCGCGCAACATACCGAAGGGCACCAGCACTACAAAAAGGTGTACAAAATATAAATTGATGGTGGCAAACTGCCGGGGGTAGGGAAAATTTTTAATCCGTTCGCAAACGCCCTGATGGTTGTAAAAAGCCACTAATAATTTGGTGAGTTCCATGTGGCGAAAATCTTCGATCAATCCCTGGTCGAGTAATTTTTGCAAATGCCCCGATTGCAGGCCTATGATTTGTGTGGCGCGGTTTTTCCGGCTGAGCACTATCTCCAGTTCATTTGGTTCGAGGTATTTGGCGAGTTCAATATCTAAGGGGGTATCGTACTCCGGGACACGAAACACCTTATTCCGGTATTCCAGATTGTGCGCTTGGGAAATAGCTTCCCAAGCCCGCGGCTCGCGTAGTTGATAACGCAATGCCGCAAGCCAGGCCAGGTGACGGTATATGAGTCGGCGGCGCTCCGATTCCAAGGCCTCACCCGGCAAAGGCGTCGGAGCGTGCTTGTTGGTCACAAAATCTTTTACTTCGATGCCCCAGGCCCGGCTGTCGTTGACAATTGCACCCCAGGCTTTGCGCGCCTCCCAGGTACGGTCGTAGGAAGCATTGTTTTTAAAACCAATTATAAATGCCACGGCCGTACCGACCAGGGCGATTGGAAGCCAAGGGATAGCCATCCAGTGGCACTCCAACACATGGTACAAAACAGTAGCAAGAATGGCTAAAAACAAGTGATAGTAAATGTCGCGGCGCGTCCAAAGCAGCGCTTCTTTCAGGCGGTAGTTTCTTCCGGAATGCATGATTTTTTTTAATGTGGAGAAATGTGGTCAATGTGGGGGAATGTGGTCAATGTGGTCAATGTAGTCAATGGGGGCTAAGGCAAACTTAGTTGTTCCGGTTTAAATATCTATTTCCTGCATTGAAATTACCAGAGGAAAAAACTATTGCTTCTGTTGAATCCGGTTTGATGCTGCAGCATAAAAAAATCCCCTCCGGCAATTCTACCGAAGGGGACGTAAAAAACCTGCGTGTTTGAACTTCAGAAAACCGCTGCCCGAAAATGTTCTTCAAGCATCCAAACTGCTAGCGGTTGATTGAAAAGCGATAACTGGCCATGCCTTTATCCGACAAGAGTTGCAGGTGATAAACTCCTCCGGGAAGATTGTCGGCAACGATACGCTGATTGACGGTCCCGGTATAGGTCCGGTCAAAATCACCCTCGGCAACTACTCGCCCGGCAGTATTGACAATCCGGTACCGGAGCTGCAGATCCTGCTCTACACGGAAAGTAAGATTGAAATGGCCAGCATTAGGGTTGGGGAAAAGTTGCACGTCATTTATGGCGGCAGTCAGTTGGTTGGTCGAACTGACTTGTTGCAATGGAATAGACATAAACGTTCGGGCAACATACAAGCCAAACGGGGGCGCTGTGTTAATAAAACCGCTGGCAAATATCGTAAATGCACGCCCGCGCCAAAGCAGCAATTGATTCGGATTGTCCACCACGTCCAGTCGGTAGGTGGCCAAAATGGTGTTGTTGTCGTTGGCGGGCGTTAAACGGATTTCATAAACAGCCGAGGGCACGTTTATGTAGCCACTAAAATCGCCGAAAGAAAGGTTATCAAATAAAATAGTACCATCAGGCAATACGACATCAATCTCCGGCGCATCCGGTGAGCCGTGAAAAACCTGCAAGGCTACATCGTTTTGCGAACCCGAAAGTTCCTTCGCATCCGGATCCACAAACAGGTTAAAGGCTGTAGGACCACTACCGCCAACTATACCTGCCGCGGCGATAATGTAACTGCGGGCTTCTTCCAGGTTATATGAAAAACTTGCGATCGCATCATTCGCCGAGCTGCTGTTCTCGGGCGCAATGCCAACCACAATGCCCCGCTCGGCCGGAATCCCTGTGAACCCAAACACATCGGTAAATTCGAAATTGTCGATGATTAATTTTGAATTCAAATAAACATCAACCGTTGGCGCGGGAGCGTCGTGAATTATCTGAACAGAGGCAAATGGCGTCGACGGCAACTCGATCACCGAACCATCAGACAAAGCTGCAAACAAGCCAAATGCTGGGTTGCTTCCAACGTAAAACCCTGAGGCAAATACGGTAGCAGCCTGACCTGCCAAATTCTCCAAATCAGCACGGTATACCGGCGCAAACGTAGATACGCTGTTAGCCTGTTCAATGACCAAATCATAAATTCCCGGAGGAAGGTTCAAATAACTGGTGTATTGACCGAAATTCAGATTGGCAATCAACTTGCCTTCTATCAACCATTCATACACATCCACCGCCGGAGCGTCCGGCGAACCGTGGAATACATTGACGGCCACCGCTGCCGGGTCGGCGGCAGACTCCTGCGCCCCGGCATTTACAAAAAGGTTGAACGCCGTAGCGCCCGTACCGCCAACAATGCCGGCGGCCATTACCGTGTAGGTTTCACCGGCAGTGAGGGTCACCGGAAAGGTGGCGAGCGCATCGGCTGCCGAAGCGGAATTTTCGCCGGCAACGCCCAGCGCAATTTCCCGGTCGGCCGGAACGTCGATAAACGGCGTGGCGGTTCGGAAGGCAAAGTTGTCCAACAGGCGCGTATTCCCCGCATATACGTCTACGGTAGGCTCCGGAGCATTGTGAATCACCTGTACCCGCGCTGTCGGCGTCAGCGGCAGGCCGATCACCTGGCCGCCGGGTAAGGCTGCAAACAAACCGAAAGCCGGTGCTCCCGCCAATTGGCCGGAAGCAAACACCGTGGCTGCGCCGCCGGCCAAACCGCTCAGGTCGGCGCGGAAAGCGGCCACCACATTGTTATCGCCGGCAGCGCGTACTGCCAGGTCGTATTTGGCCGGGGGAAGATTGAGGTAGGGCGTGAAGGCGCCGAAGGCCAGGTTAGACACCACATTGTCGGCCACGAATACTGCGTCGACATCCACCGCCGGAGCGTCCGGCGAACCGTGGAATACATTGACGGCCACCGCTG
>CAZVZH010000087.1:11051-16529 GCA_964630705.1 uncultured Saprospiraceae bacterium
CCGTACCGCCAACAATGCCGGCGGCCATTACCGTGTAGGTTTCACCGGCAGTGAGCATAACTGGAAAGTTGGCAATTGCATCCAAGGCGCTGGTCGAATTATCTGGAGCAACAGCAATGTCGAGCATTACACCGGCAGGCAGGTCTAGAAAGGGCGTTGCGCTGCGAAAGGTGAAATCATCCAACGCGATAGTCCCGTTGACATAAATATCGACAACTGGCTCAGGAGCGTTGTGGATAATCTGCACTCGGGCAGATTGGCTAAAGCTTACCGCTGCATTTAACAGCAGTAGGCATAAAAACAGGAAGATAGGTTTGGCACTGATCATCGGTAGTTTGTTTAAATTAAAGTTGAATTTTACTTTGAAAGTATAAACAAACACGCCGGGTTTCGACCAGTTTACCAGCAAGCCCTCAATTTGTAGTTCTATCTAATATTAGCAATTCGAGCTAATTTTTACCCTATCGATGAACCGCCCTGAACAGGCTTGATAAAGCAGATTCCCCAACAGGAGCATTTTCGAAGCAGGATCAAAGGGAAACTATTGCACCACGCGCAAGTCGACGATTTCCAATTCCAGCCACTCAAACTTGCCAGAGGCTAATAGCCACGACACTGTAGAACGGGCTGGAATTCGTACATCGCCAAAGTCCCGGAAGCCCATTGGGTTAAATTCAACCTGCCATCGCTCGAGCGTGGCCCCTTCCTTGCGCTGGAAATAACGCAGGGCTTCGAAACTACGCGGGTCGCCTTCCGGAGAAAACTGAAATACTCCGGAGGCCTCCACCCCGCCATACCGCAGGGTAGCGCGGGCCGCAAGGCTGTCGCTTTGAGGTTCCCAGCGCAGGTATGGCGCCAGTGCGGCGCCCGGCTGCCACAGCACTTCGCCCAGGTAGCGGAGCAAGGCGCCTTGGTCGGTTTCGGGACCGCTCGCATTGGCTACCGGCAGGAGCGACAGTGCTTTGATCAGCATGAATCCCTTGCCGCCTTCGTACTTGTCTCGCCCCACCAGCTGCAGTCCCGATCCGGCGTCGACAGTAACCGTCCAGAAAAAACCCGGCTCGGTGCTGCGGATGTATTGGCGGGCTTCGAAAGGCATCCATTTGCCTTCCGGGCTGGTGCGCATGCGGCCTGTTTGCCGAAGTTCAACCAGGCGCGGTTGCGGCTTGCCTAAGGTATTGGTGCGCTCCAGCCAGTGTTGTACCACCAGTGGGAGGGTGGCCAACTGGTTGCGGGTGAGCGCATGGGGCGCCTCCGTTTCAGGCGGCGGTAGGAAAGCTAGCGACTCGCGTGCGATCATTTGGTTAAAGCGCCAGCTTCCCCAGGCCAGGATGCTGCCAACGAGTATGATTAGGTTGGCTGCAGATCCGAATTTGGCGTCCTGCCAGTTTTGAAAAATCAGGATTTGAGAGAGGGCGATGGCCGGTAGGGCAATCATCCACCAGCTGTCTTTTTTCAAAAAAAACAACACGGTGGCGGCAGTGAAAAGCAGCGCTCCGATTAGCCAAAAAGCGCCTGCCATGCGTGAAATTGGCAGCTGGAGTTGGGGCAACTCCGCGTATTTGAAGGCCTTGGAAAAGCCCATGAGGTGAATGAGGCCGTGAACCAGCAGCAGCAAGGCAAAAAAGGAGCGTACCATGTCGCGCGATTTTTGTTACAAAATTGGGCCTTTCAGTCCTGCCCGGGCGTTGCGCGCCAGCAGGCAACCGGATGATGCAAATCAGGAGAGGCTGGCTTTTTTGAGGCCTGTGCCGGCCTGTCCTGGCAAAACCAAACTACCCAGGCCAAGCTTGCCGCGAAGGTTATTTTTTGTAAAAGTGGCAAATAAAAAAGTCCTCGCCCGGAGTAGTAAATGACGTTGTTAGCAACCAGGAGCACTCCGCATACTGCGCTACCGGCGATATGTTGGCGCCGGTATAGACCAACGAAAACGCCAAGGGTAGCCAACAGTCCGAACACGCTGGAAAAAATGGCGGCCTCATCGTGCCACCCAGTCGAAATCAGGGCTGTTGAGATTGGCTTGCGACCCTCCCGGGTACAGCGTGACAGCGTAGCCGTACCGCAAACAGCAAGATGCACCAGATGGGCCATAGCCGGACTTGCAACACCCTATTCGCTTGCATTGCTTTTTTCTGCTGCCAGGAGCGGCAAGCGTTTTATTCGGATTTACACGCGTACGACCACCGGGATGAGGGCCTCCCAGATAAAGAGTAAAATACAGGGCTTTTATAATCGAGGGATTGCTCAACCTGTAAAAGCGGGGAAGGACATTTTGGGCAATAATACGGTATGCGGCGAATTAGCTTGTTTCGCCTATTTTTAGCCCAAAAACAACACATGGCCAATTACCAGCCCGACCCTAACCGCTACCAGACTATGCAATACCGCCGTTGCGGCCGCAGCGGGCTGAAATTGCCCGCCGTTTCGCTGGGCTTGTGGCACAACTTCGGGCATGTGGACGTATTGTCGAACTGCCGGGCTATGTTGCACCTGGCCTTTGATGCAGGCATCACCCACTTTGATTTGGCCAATAATTACGGCCCGCCGCCAGGCTCGGCGGAGGAAAACTTTGGCCGCTTGTTGCGCAGCGAGTTCCGGGGCTACCGCGACGAATTGATCATTTCCACCAAAGCAGGTTTCAAAATGTGGGAAGGCCCCTACGGCGAGTGGGGCTCACGCAAGTATCTGCTGTCTAGCCTCGACCAAAGCCTGAAACGGATGCGGCTCGATTACGTCGACATTTTTTACAGCCACCGCCCCGACCCCGATACGCCGCTGGAAGAGACCATGATGGCGCTTGACCAGGCCGTGCGCCAGGGCAAAGCCTTGTATGCCGGCATTTCCAACTATTCCGCCGAACAAAGCGCTGAAGCTTGCCGTATCCTGCGTGCCTTGGGCACCCCTTGCCTGATCCATCAGCCTAAGTATTCCATGTTCGAGCGCTGGGTGGAGGGCGGCTTGCTCAATGTGCTGGAGCAAGAGGGCGTCGGGTGCATCCCGTTTTCGCCCCTGGCACAAGGCTTGCTGACCGCCAAGTACCTGGGCGGCATTCCGGAAGATTCGAGGGCGGGTAAAAAACACGGTTTCCTGAAAGAAAAAGACGTGACGCCGGAGCGCCTGGAGAAAATTCGGGCGCTGAACGAACTGGCTCGAAATCGCGGGCAGTCGCTCGCGCAAATGGCCTTGGCCTGGGTACTGCGCGATGCGCGGGTCACTTCGGTGCTCATTGGCGCCAGCCGGCCGGAGCAATTGGCCGACTCGTTGAAAAGCTTGGAAAAACTGGAATTCAGCCCGGAAGAGTTGACTGGGATCGAGGCTGTGCTAGGATAAGCGGCAGGTTGTCAATTTTGCGCTTTCTTTATTTTGCGTACGTATTGGATGGTTACGCCTGCCAAATCGGCTATTTCCCGTTCTGAAAACTGGCCGTTGCGCAAAAGCCGGACGACTGTGTCGTATTGATGCTGTTGAATGCCCCTCTCAATACCTTTTTCGATACCCTTCTCGATACCCTTCTCGATACCTTTCTCCAAACCTGCTAAGTAGAGCTCGTCTGTTTCAATGTCGTAATGAATGGGCATAGCTTGAATTTCTTTCAGTGTAACGGGTTGCAATTTACGCAGCCTGGCCAGAACATGCAACTGCTGCTGATAGCGCTTCAGCCGGGGAATACGGCCCACAACCTTCATCAGGTTGTGCAAGATAACTCGAATGATCTGTTCCGGTTGGTCGGCTCCAAAATCGCACAAAATTGCCAGTATCAGCTCTTCCGGTACCTGAGAATGTAAAAAGGATTCCTTGGGTACCTCCCGCAAATTTATGACCTGAAAATGTAGTTCAAGACCATGCAAAAGTAGCCTGTCGGCCAAAATGAGTCGGGGTGTATCATTTCCAAGATAAATGACAATTTGCCGAAGCGGCAATCGGTATTTTTGGTAAAACAACCCGTAGTACAACAGGTTTCTGCCCCGCATGTCTTCGTCGGTACTCTGAAATTCGCAATGTAGGCCGTAATCCAGCGCAGGGTCGTCGTGTAATACTTTTTTGAAATAGTCGCCCTCCCGTTCAAGCGTGATTTGAATTTTGTCTTTCAGCGTTTCCATCCGCGACAGGTCCAAACCCAGCAGTTTGCGGGCAATATATGGTAGCAGTGCATCCAGGTTTTCGCGCAGGATTTTGTCGAAGTCGCTCGGCATGGAGTGTTTTATTTCGATTGCAATTTTAAAACAATTAACGTCATTTAATAAATTATTTGTTTTAAAAAATGTTGTGCCGCTTCTTACCGCCAGATTTTCAAGCCGTTTTAAAAAAATCTTAACAGGTCAAAAAACTTTAACGGTTGTAGCTAAAATCATTTAACAGGACAGCCGACCCCAGGCGCAGCCGACTCCGATAACTTTGATAGCGAACCAAATTTTCATCAGCTTATGCTACTGCGTTTTCTATCCTTGCTCCTACTCCTTTGCGCTCAAGCCTGCAGCTCTCCCGAAACATTAATGCTGAACGGCCGATACGACGCCGCTATCGACCGGTACTCCCGCAACCACCGGAAAACCGAGCGGGTGATCGGCCTGGAAAAAGCCTTCGAGGCGGCGCAACGTGCCGATTTAACCCAAATCCATTCTGCACTCCATGTCGACTCCGGGCCCGACTGGGTTGTCGTTCAAGCCGCCTATTACCGGATCAAAACGCGCCAAAACGAGCTCGCATCCCGTATGCCCATCCGCTCCCGCGAGGGCTACGCCGCTCAATTCGATTGGCAGGAAAACATTGACAGCCTGGAACTAGATGCCCGCGAACACGCGGCCGACCAGCTCTACAACCGCGCGCTGTCTCACATGGAAGCAGCCCGAACCGGGGACCAACCTGCTGCACGATCAGCCTTCGACCTGATTGATCAGGTTCAAAAAAAGTACTTCCCTGTTTATCGCGAATCGGCGGCTTTGCTCGAAGAAGCCCGCAAACTTGGCACTGTGTACGTGCTGGTCGACCAAGCGCCTGGCTTTTCGCACCTCAGCCCGCAATTTTTCCAGTACCTTAACCTGGCCTGGCAGTTGAACGACCGCAACTGGTCGATTTATCATTATCAGCCCGAACCCGGCTTGCAGTACCAATATTTGGCAACCTTGTCGATCGAATGGCTGGAAGTCGGATTCGAAGACCGGCTGGAAACCATCCGAACAGAGGAAAAAGATATCGAAGTGCGGGTTGAAATTGCGTACGATTCCAGCGGGCAAGTAATCAGCCGTACGCCGGTGTACGAAAAAATCCAGGCCAGCGTACGCGAAACACGCATTACCCGAAACAGCAGCGCGCAATTGCGTTTCGAACTGCGGGAAACCGGCAATGGCGATGTATTGTACTGGGAAACTGGTCACTTCCAATACCGTTTCGACGAAACCTGGGTCGATATCACTGGCGACCAGCGCGCGCTTACGTTCGTTCCCATAAGTACGAACATTGGCTTGCTCTGCGCGCCTG
>CAZVZH010000088.1:0-16492 GCA_964630705.1 uncultured Saprospiraceae bacterium
ATTGCAGCACCGGAACAGATGGATGCTGATGCGATCCGCTTGTTTGCTATTTCAAAAATTCCCTGGATCAGGAAGCATCAGCGGAAGTTTGCCGGACAGCACCGGGAAGCCCCACGCGAGTACGTCAACGGAGAGAGCCATTACTTTCTCGGACGCCGTTATCTACTGAACATCATCGAACATTCAGGCAACAATAAGATCATCATCCGCAACCATAAGTACATGGATTTGTATGTGAAAAATGGAGCCACCAAAGTCCACAGGACAAATGCGCTGCGAGAATGGTATCGCCGGCGATTGAAGTCACTTGTACCTGATCTGGTGGCCAAATGGGAGGTGATTATTGGTGTCCGCTGTTCAGGTTGGGGCATCAAGTACATGCGTACCAAATGGGGTACCTGTAACACGTCGGCGAAGCGGATATGGCTGAACCTGGAACTGGCTAAGAAGCCGGTGATCTGCCTGGAGTACATTATCGCACATGAACTTGTTCACCTGCACGAACGAAATCATACTGACCGGTTTGTGTCGCTTATGGATCGGTTTATGCCAAATTGGCGGTTGCACCGGGAGGTGTTGAATAGTTTGCCATTGGGGCATGAAGATTGGGAGTATTGAATGATATGATACCCGGCGTTTAAAACTTTTCAAATTTGAAATCTGAAAAGTCGATATCCCCAAGAAAAATTGAAGTTGGCCCGTACCTTCTATTCCGGCGCCAAGCGCACCTCCAGCCCATCCAAATCATCCGCAAGCCGGATTTGGCAGCCCAGCCGGCTGTTGGCCTGCACAAAAAAAGCCTGGTCGAGCATGTCCAGTTCGGCGTCGGACTGTTCCGGAAGTGCATGATCGGATTGGACGTACACATGGCAGGAAGCGCACAGGGCCATGCCGCCGCAGGTGCCCTGAACCGGGAGTTCGTAGCTTTTGCACAATTCCATCAGGTTCAGGTTCATGTCGGTCGGGGCATCGAGCGTGTGCGGCTGGCCTTCCCGGTCGATGACGGTGACGGTGATCATTCCTGTGTCGGGTGGCTGGCGGTGGCCGGGGCGGGCGTACTGATGCCTTCGATGCCGGTGACCGTGGTGTATTTGAAGGAGAGTTTTTTGCCCGGGTTGACAAAATTGAACGCTGCCTGGCAGGCCAGCGTGGCTTCGTGAAAACCGCAGAGGATGAGTTTGAGTTTGCCGGGGTAGGTGTTGATGTCGCCGATGGCAAAAATTCCGGGCAGGTTGGTGCTGTAATCGAGCGTATTGACTTCCACGGCGCCTTTGTCCAGTTGCAGGCCCCAGTCGGCGAGCGGGCCAAGTTTGGGGGTGAGTCCGAACAGGGGTAAAAACTGATCGGTGGGCAGGGTGCTGACGCCTTCGGTGTCGTGTTCAACCACGACGCCGCTCAGTTGTTTGTCGCCTTCCAGGCCGATGACCTGGGCGTTGGTGATCAGGTTGATTTTACCGGTTTGCGCCAGGTGCTGCACTTTTTCCACGGAGTCGAGGGCGCCGCGAAACTGGCTGCGGCGGTGGATGAGGGTAAGTTCGCGCACCTCGTTGGCGAGGTAGATCGTCCAGTCGAGCGCGGAGTCGCCGCCGCCGGCGATGACCACCCGTTGGTTGCGGAAGTTTTCCGGGTTGCGCACGAAATATTCCACGCCTTTGCCCTCGTAGTCGTCGATGGTATCGATGGGCGGTTTGCGGGGCTCGAAGCTACCCAGTCCGCCAGCGATGAACACGGCTGGAGCGACCAGCACCCGGCCTTTGTCGGTGGTGATTTTCCAGCGTCCGTCGCGGTGTTTTTCCAGGCTTTGGGCGCGTTCGCCCAGGGTGAATCCGGGTTGGAAGGGTTCGATTTGCTGCAGGAGGTTGCGCACCAGTTCGCCGGCGAGCACGCTGGGGTAGCCCGGGATGTCGTAAATCGGTTTTTTCGGATAAATTTCGGTGAGCTGGCCGCCGGGCTGCGGCAGGATGTCGACCAGGTGGCAGCGCATTTTAAGCAAACCGGCCTCAAAAACGGCGAACAGCCCTACGGGGCCGGCGCCGATGATGAGGATATCGGTTTCGATAAACTTCTGATCCATGGAGTGTTTGAGCGTGGATACCATGTTCGGGTAAACAAAAATCCGGCCGCCGGGTTTGTGCCGGGTGTCGGCCGATTTTAAAAAAACGGGGGCGAAGTTCGGGTTTGAATCCGGGAGTTAAAAATTGGAAAATCTTTGGGCCGGGTGATCATGGTCATCAGCGGCCGGTGAAGTTGGCCTTGCGTTTTTCGACAAAAGCGGCGGCGCCTTCCCGGAAATCGGCGGTGTTGCAACAAGCGCCGAAGGCTTCGATTTCCCGGGCATAGCCGTCGACGCCAGGCTCGAAATAGGCGTTGGCGCAGGCAATTACCTGGGCGATGGCCAGCGGCGCTTTGCCGGCAATTTTTTCGAGCATTTCCCGGGCTTTGGCCACGGCTTCGCCGGCCGGTACGACGGCGTTTGCCAGGCCCAGGCGCTGCGCTTCGGCGGCGTCGATCATGTCGGCCGTCATCAGCAGCTCCAGGGCTTTGCCCTTGCCGATATACTGGATGAGGCGCTGCGTGCCGCCGTAGCCCGGTATAATGCCGAGGTTGACTTCCGGCTGTCCGAAGCGGGCATTTTCCGCTGCCACGCGGAGGTGGCAGGCCATGGCCAGCTCGCAGCCGCCGCCGAGGGCGAAGCCGTTGACGGCGGCGATCACCGGATGGTGGAAGCGCTCGATCAGCTGGAACACTTCCTGACCGCGTTGCGCGAAGGCGGCGCCTTGCGCGGCATCCAGGCCGTTGAACTCGGTGATGTCGGCGCCGGCGACAAAAGCTTTTTCACCAGCGCCGGTGATGATTACCCCTTTCAGTCCAGCGATTTTCGGGCCGGCTTCAGCAAAAAAGTGGCGCAGTTCGGCCATGGTGGCGCTGTTGAGCGCGTTGAGGGCTTTTTCGCGGGTAATGGTGATTTGGGCGATACCGTTGGATATTTCCAGGTTTAAATTTTCGTATTGCATAGTTTGCGGTTGATGGTTAATCAATTTTCAGTACTTCAATTTCCTCCGATTTCCAGCCCACAGCTTTATCCAAGTGGTAGTTTTTCAGGCGGTTGTGGTAAAAGTACAGTACCCGGAAATTGGAAGAGATGATATCGCCGTCTTTGTTGAACAGCAGCGGTTTTTCGGCGTGGAAAACGCCGAGTTTTCGCACGCCGTGCCGGATGACATCTTCGGCGGGCTGGTGAACTTCGGGGGCGAGTTTGATGCGGCCTTCCTGCTCCCATTGGTACAGTTTGGCCTGCATTTGTTCGATCACTTCGACCACGGCGCCAAAGGGAAACAGGTAGTCGTCGGGGGGGAGTCGGAGGATGCCGTAAATGTCGAGTTTGGGGTGTTCGTGTACGAGCATTTGGAAAACGGCGTAGGCGATGAGTTGACTGCTCAGCACGACGTTTTCGATGTAATAGCGCTCCACAATACGTTCGGCGAGCAGTTTGGTGTATTCCGCTTCGCGCTGGCGGTCCTGGTTGATCACCTGGTTGGCCATGAAGTATTCGCGGATGTCCAACTCGTTGCCAAAGCGGTCGTAGCTGCGCCCTTGGGCATCGACGAAATTGCCCATCACGTCCATGGGGCGGCCGACGCTGAGCGTGATATCGCTGGTGGTGGAAAAAAAGCGCCAGATAAACCGGAACGAGCGTCGGATGCTCTGGCTGTCGTCGCGCAAACGCAGGTAGTGTTCCTTGCCGGTGAAACGCAGGAATTGTTCGATCAGGAAGGGTGCTTCCAGCACGAAGTGGTAGCCGATGACCATGGGCACGATAAACACCTTTTGCGTTTCGTTGCGCTGGCACATGGCGCGTTGGGCTTCCACGGTTGTGCCCAGGAGGCCCATTTTGAGCTCGGTTTCCAGCTCGCCCGAACGCGAGCGGGTGCCGCCCGGGAAAAACAGGCTGTTTACGCCGCGCTGGATGCTGAGGTTGCTCATCACCTTGAGCGTTTCGAGGTAAATCTGGTTCTTTTTGCGGCGGTCGACGCGGTAGGCGCCCAGGCGGTTCATAAAATAGGCTGCCGGGCCAAAATTGTAGAGGTTGAGTCCGGCGCCGTAGGAGAACGAGGGCAGCCCCATAATCTGGTCCATGGCATAACCGACGAGGATGGAGTCGAGGTTGCTGGAGTGGGTAGGCACTACTACGACCGTGCCGTGCTGAAACAGTTCGCGCACGGTTTCCACATCGCCGACGACGTTGAGGCGCTCGTACAGCTGCCGGCGGCCGCGCCAGACGCTGGCCAGGCTTTTACCGACGGCGGCGTTGAGCAGGCGGTTGAACAGCACGGTGAGAAAGCGCTGGGCGAAGCGGAAGGTGGAGATTTTGAAGGTGCCGACAATTTCTTCGGAGTAGCGGCGGATAATTTTCCGGAGGATGTCTTCGGCGGCTTCGCGGGCTTCGGGGTCGTTGCGGTCGAGCGATTTTTTGATCAGGCGTTTGCTGATCTTGTTCCAGAAGGCCCGGTCGTTGGGCGGGTCTACTTTCCAGGGCGATTCTTTGATGCGGATACGTTCCTGATAAATGGTTTTTACCAGCAGATCGAACTTTACCTGCCAGTTTTCGGAGTTGAGGCGCTCGAAGGTATGGTTTTCAATGTCGCGGATGAAGTGGCTCCGGTCTTCGCTCAGGCGGTAGATCGGCCAATCTTCAATTTTTTCGATGATGCGCGGGTAAATGTTGACGTCTTTTTTCACAAAAGCGAGGGTTAGGATGGCAGGGTTTTCAGGATGTGGCGGATGTAGTCCAAAATTTCCGTTCTCCCGGTGCTGCGCACGGAGGAGGTAAAAAAGTATGGAGGCAGCGTCTCCCAGGTTTCGCTCAGGGCTTGCAGAAAAGCCTCGATGTTTTGGTCCAGGTCAACTTGTTTCTTTTGGCGGTCGGTTTTGGTGAAAGCGATGGCAAAGGGCACGTCATACGTCCCGAGCCGGTTGATAAACTCAATGTCAGCAGGCGAGGGGGGGATGTTGGCGTCGATCAGTACGAAGGCGAGTACCAGTTGCATGCGCCGGCTCAGGTAGCCGTCGATCATGTTGTTGAGGTTGCGCTGCTGGGTTTTCGAAACTTTGGCGTAGCCATAACCGGGAAGGTCGACCAGGTACCAGGCGTCGTCGATGTTAAAAAAATTGAGCAGCTGGGTTTTGCCGGGCGTGCCCGATACTTTGGCCAGCCCTTTCCGGCCGGTCAGCATATTGATCAGGGAGGATTTACCGACGTTCGAGCGGCCGATGAAGGCAAACTCCGGCCGGCCGTCTTTCGGGCATTGATTGACGCCGGTGAAACTGGATACAAATTCCGCTTTTACGATTTCCATGGCAGCACAGGTGTTTTTAGGCGGGCTGCAAAAGTACGCATTCTTTGGGCTTGCCCAGGCTTATTTGGCAAGTACATGCCGGGAGTAGCCGCAGGGCCTTTGCTAAATTTTAATACCATTTTTTAAAAAAAGGTTAAAGCAGCCGGGCGCCGGGCGGCCTTTTTTAACAAGGCCGTTTTTCCCCGGTACAAAATTTAAACACATATGAAACACATTCTGCTAGTTGTTGTAATGCTGACCGCCGCCGCCGCCGCGCAGGCGCAAATTGCTTTCGGTTTGAAAGGAGGCGTGCAAACCTTGCTTCAAAACCCCAACGATATCACCGTCGGTAACACCGACACGGCCTTTAACTTCGGCGTAAAAGACCTCAAGTTCGGCACGCAATTCGGCGCGTGGCTGCGTATCGGCAACGCCGTTTATATCCAGCCGGAGTTGGTGTTCAACTCCAACCGCACCGATTTTAAAGTAGGGGAAACGCCCGCCACGGAGATTATCCGCACGGAAAAATACCAAAACCTGGACCTGCCCATTCTGGTCGGCTTTTCGGCCGGTCCGATTCGCTTGCACGGCGGTCCGGTCGGGCACTATTTCCTGAACAGCAAATCCGAGCTGACCGACTTCAACGGTTACGCCGCCCGCTGGAAACAATTCACCTGGGGCTGGCAAGCGGGTATCAGCCTGGGTACCGGCCGGTTTTCCGCCGATATCCGCTACGAGGGAAACTTCAATAAGTACGGCGACCACGTGACCTTTTTCGGCGACTCCTACCAGTTTTCCAACAATCCTTCCCGCCTGATTCTGGCTTTGAATATCGCTTTGGTCAAGTAACCCGAACTATGCCTAGCAATTTGGGCCGGCGGCAAAACAGCGCGACTGCATGAGTGAACAGCGCTGAATGCCCCGGCCTTTTTTATTTTTGCAAGCAAAAAACCGGCGTTTCGCCGGCCGGCCCGAAAAAAGTCCCGCCCTTTTTGCTGCATGAACAACCCGATCCGTTTCTTCGCCCACCTGCTGTTTTTCCAGCTCGCCGCTGGCTCAGCCCTTCCAGCCCAACCCGGCTGCACCGACCCTCTGGCCAACAACTTCGACCCCGACGCGACGACCAACGACGGCTCTTGCACCTACCCGGTGACCAATTATGCCCTGACGCTCAAAACGAACCTGTCGACTACCCTGGATGAAACGTCCGGGGTCATCATGGCCAACGGCGCCCTTTGGACCCACAACGACGGCGGCAATGCGGCGGCGCTGTACAAAATCGATACTTTGTCGAACGCTATTTTGCAAACGGTGACCATCGGCGGCGCTACCAATGTGGACTGGGAAGATATCACCTTCGACGGCACAAATTTCTATATTGGCGACTTCGGGAACAATGCAAACGGCAACCGCACCGACCTCAAAATTTACAAGTTTCCGCTCTCCGCAATCCCTTCTGGCACCAATGTTACAGTGCCGGCCGGTCAGGTTCAGGTGATCCATTTTTCGTACGAAGACCAGACGAATTTCAATCCGACCGGTTCGAACAATACCCGTTTCGATTGCGAAGCCATGATCTATGCCGGCGGCGGGCTGCACCTTTTCACCAAAAACTGGATTGACAAAATCACGACGCACTACACCTTGCCGGCTACAGCCGGCACCTATGAGGCAGTCAACGAAGAAACCTTCGACGTCGACGGGTTGGTGACGGCGGCAGACATTTCCCCCCTGGGCGTCATTATGTTGTTGGGCTACGAGTCGGCGGGCGGCACACCTTTTTTCTGGATGCTATGGGATTACCCGGCGGGCGTTTACTTCGGCGGGAACAAGCGGCGGATCAACCTGGGCTCGTTTTTTTCCACCGGCCAAATCGAGGGCATTTGTTTCCGGAACAATTCATACGGCTACGTTTCGAATGAAAAATTTTCAGTGTTCGTGCCGGCCCGGCTGTACAGCTTCCAGGTGAGTCAATGGTTGCAGCCGATCTTTTTTCCGGTCGAGCTGATTCGGTTTGGCGTCCGGGAGGAGCAAGGCCAGGCCCTGCTGGAATGGGAAACGGCGTCAGAGCAGGGCAACGCCGGTTTCCAGGTGGAGCGTTCAACCGATGGGCGCGCCTTTCAGGATTTGGGTTTTGTTCCGGCGGCCAATGCGCCCGGGATGTACCGCTTTACCGATCCAAGCCCGCCCGCGGCCGCGTACTACCGCTTGCGTCAGCTCGATCTGGACGGGGCTGAACATGTTTCTGCCATCGAGTTTTTTCAGATAAAAAAAAATGAAAGGGACTGCCTGGTTTTCCCCAACCCGGTAGTTGCCGGCCAAGCCCTCCGATTTGGCAGCGCTGACGCAGCAACCCAAGTGGAAATACGCGATGCGTATGGCCGCCTGGCCTGGAGAGGCGCCGGACCGGAGCATCCTGGACTGCCTTTGCCGCCCGGCATTTATTTTTATCACTGGGAAAATGCCCGGGAGGGCAAGGCGTGCCGGGGAAAATTGCTGCTGCGTTGAATCAGAGGTGGATGACCTCGCCGTAAGCCGCCGCCGTGGCTTCCATCACGGCTTCGCTCATGGTGGGGTGGGGGTGCACCGATTTCAGAATTTCGTGCCCCGTGGTTTCCAGTTTGCGGGCAGCCACCACTTCGGCGATCATTTCCGTGACGTTGTAGCCAATCATGTGGGCCCCCAGCCACTCGCCGTATTTTTTATCGAAAATGACTTTGACAAACCCTTCCGGAGCGCCGGCAGCTTTGGCTTTGCCCGAGGCGGTGAACGGAAATTTGCCCACCAGCAGCTCGTAGCCCGCTTCTTTGGCTGCCTGCTCGGTGTAGCCGACCGAGGCGATTTCGGGGGAGCAATAAGTACAGCCGGGAATGTTGTTGTAGTCGATGGGTTCGACGTGCAAACCGGCAATGTGTTCCACGCAGGTGATGCCTTCTGCGCTGGCCACGTGGGCCAGGGCTTGTGTAGCCAGCACGTCGCCGATAGCGTAAACGCCCGGGACGTTAGTCCGGTAAAAATCGTCTACTTTGATGTACCCGCGGTCGGTGGCGATGCCGAGTGCTTCCAAGCCGATATTTTCGGTGTTGGGGCTGACGCCGGCGGCGCTCAGCACGACATCGCAGGTCAGGATTTCCTCCTTGCCGTCTTTGCGGTTTTTCATGTGCACCTGCACGTCTTTTCCGGAAGTATCGACCCGTTCGACGGCCCAGCCGCCGAATATTTTCATGCCTTTGCGGGTGTAGAGTTTGGCGAGTTCTTTGGACACGTCGGGGTCTTCGCGGGGCACCAGGCCCTGCTCCAGGAATTCGACGATGCTGACCTCCGTGCCGAGGGTGTGGTAAAAATAGCCGAACTCGACGCCGATAGCGCCGGCGCCGACGACTACCATGCGCTTGGGTTGTTTTTCGAGCGACATGGCTTTGCGGTATTCGATAATTTTTTTGCCGTCGATGGGCAGGTTGGGCAGTTCTTTTGCCCGGCCGCCGGTGGCGACGATGATGTGTTTGGCGGTGTATTCCGTGACCTTGTTGTCGGCGTCGGTGACGGCTACTTTGGGGCCTTTCACCAGCTTGCCCGTGCCGTTGATGACGGTGATTTTATTTTTTTTCATCAAAAACTGCACGCCCTTGCTCATGCCATCGGCTACATTGCGGCTGCGTTTGATCACGGCGCCAAAGTCGGCCTCGGCTTTCCCGCCGATGGTGATGCCGTAGTCGGCGGCATGGCTGAGGTATTCAAACACCTGGGCGCTTTTCAGCAGCGCTTTGGTGGGGATACAGCCCCAGTTGAGGCAAATGCCGCCCAGACTTTCCCGCTCAATGATGGCGGTGTTCATGCCGAGTTGGGAGGCGCGTATCGCTGCCACGTAGCCGCCGGGGCCGCTGCCGATAACAATTAGGTCGAAATTCATACTGGACGTATTGCAGTTTGTTGTCTGGAAAATTTGGTTGCTCCGAATAAATTGGAGAACGGCTAAAATTATATTTGGTTTAGCTGGGGCAAAGATACGCGGGCGGGTGGAATATCCCAGGTTACTAAACGGTTTCTACATAGTTCAGGTCTTCTTCAAACGTTTCTTTCATGCCGATCAAAGCGGCGAAGGCAATCAGGAGGCAGACGGCCCCGATGATACCGGCTGCCGGTAAAATTCCGCCAGCCACCGCGGGGTTTTTCAACCAAATAAAAGATGCGCCGATGGGAACCAGCATACCCCGGGCAAAATTAGGCACCGAGGTGGCTACCGTAGCGCGCAGGTTGGTGCCAAACTGCTCAGCGCCGATCGTGACAAAAATTACCCAGAACCCCACCGAAATGCCCAGCAGGAAGTGCGCGAAATAAAATGCCGAAGGGTTGGAAAAATTCCCCAGCAAGTAATAGGCGACCGCCAGCGCGTCGAGGCTCAGGAAAATCCACATCACTTTCAGGCGACTGCGCAAATACTGGCTGAGCAAACCCGAGGCGATATCGCCCAGGATCAGGCCGGTGTAGCAGGCTGCGATCGCATTGCCGCCGGTGATGCCGCTCAAACCTTTGACCGCGCCGAACTCCGGCGCCAGGGTAACCAGCACGCCCACTACAAACCAGGTTGGCGAACCGATCAGCAGGCAGCGCAAAAAGCGGCTGAGGCGGTTCCAGGAAGTAAACAAGGCAAAAAAATTGCCCCGGCTGACGGCTTTGCTCTCCTGCACTTCCCGGAACATACCCGACTCGCTCACGCTGATCCGCAGCAAGAGTAGCAAGAGCCCCAGGCCGCCGCCGACAAAAAAACAAATACGCCAGGGGAAAAACATATCCACCACCCAGGCCAGCAAAGCCCCGCTGAGGCCAACCGTGGCCACGATCATGGTGCCGTAGCCGCGTTTTTCCCGGGGCATGATTTCCGAAACCAGGGTGATGCCAGCGCCGAGTTCGCCGGCCAGGCCAACGCCGGCCAGAAAGCGAAACATCGCATAGTCGGTAGCGCTCGAAGCGAAACCATTCAGAATGTTGGCGATGGAATACAGAAAAATAGAAAAATACAACACCCGAACCCGGCCTTTTTTATCGCCTAAAACGCCCCACAACAAACCGCCGAGCAGCATGCCGGCCATTTGCCAGTTGAGCAGCGAAATACCGGTGTCGGTGAGGTTTTGCCCTGAAAACCCAAGGTCTTGCAGGCTTTTTACCCGCACGAAGCCGAAAAGCAGCAGGTCGTAGATATCGACAAAATAGCCGAGGGCCGCCACGACAACGGCGGCGTTCAGGAGCCGGACAGGTTGGTTTTCTACCATAACATGAACGCTGAGTGCGCGATCGGCAAATAACGGGAAATTCGTCCGACATTTGGAGCCCGGCGCCAAATGCCCGGAGAAAAAGCACAACAAAAAAATGACCGGAAACGACCCTGCTCCCTGGCAAGTACTTTCACGGCGCTATGTGTACGACCGAAAACCGTACATGATCCTTCGGGAAGACACGGTTCGGCTGCCCAACGGCGCGCAAATCCCCGATTATTTCGTGTTCGAATATCCCGACTGGGTGTCGGTGCTGGCGCTGACGGTCGATCGACAGTTTGTGCTGATCCGACAATACCGCCATGGGATTGCGGCGGTACACTTCGAGCTGCCGGCTGGGGTGGTCGACCCGCAGGAGCCCCTGCTGGAAAGCGCGCAGCGGGAGCTGCTCGAAGAAACCGGCTATGGCGGCGGCGCCTGGAAACATTATTTCAAAGCCTGCGCCAACCCGGGCACCCACACCAACTGGTGCCATATTTTTCTGGCAACCGGCGTGGAGCGCATCCGGGGGCAGGATTTGGAACACACGGAGGATATTTCCGTGCACCTGCTTACGCGGGAGGATTTGCTGGAAACCTTACAATCAGGCGGTGTGGCGCAGGCACTGCACTCGGCCGCGCTGTGGCGCTTTTTGGCAGAAGCGGGTGCAGAAGACGCGGATTTTCTTGGTCAAATTTGAACCATTTCGTTCTTTTGGGCAGCGCCCAAGCGGTGTTGACTCATCTTTGCCCTATGCGTCAATTTTTATTTCCTTGCCTTTTTTTCCTGTTTGCTGCCCCTGCCGCCCGCGCCACGCACATCGTCGGCGGGGAGATTACCTACAAATGCCTGGGAAACGACAACTATGAAATCCGGCTGACGGTTTACCGCGACTGCTACAACGGCGTGCCCGATTTTGACGATCCGGCGGCCATCGGGGTGTACGACGCCAACTGGAAATTGATCCAAAACATACAAGTCAACCGCGACAAAACCACCGAGGATACCCTGTCGATCGTACTGGACGATCCCTGCCTGGTAGTGCCGCCCAATGTGTGCGTGAACCGCAGCACGTACCGGACAATAGTAAAATTACCCTTCCTTCCCGGCGGCTACACCCTGGTGTATCAGCGCTGCTGCCGCAACAAATTGATCCGCAACCTGCCCAATCCGCTGAATACCGGCATTTCCATCATTGCCGATGTATCGGAAAAAACGCTGCGGGAGTGCAACAGCAGCGCGGTGTTCAACCGCTGGCCGCCCGTGGCGATCTGCGTGCACCACCCGGTCGATTTCGACCACTCGGCTACCGACCCCGACGGCGACTCGCTCGTATACCGGCTTTGCACGCCCTTGAACGGCCCCGATTCGCTCACCCCGCAGCCCAACCCGCCGTTCAAAGGCCCCTACCTGGAGGTGAAATGGAACGATCCGCCGTACAACCTGGGAAATATACTCGGCGGCGACCCGCTTGCGATCAATCCCGCCACCGGCTTTTTAACCGGCATACCCAACACTTTGGGAAATTTTGTAGTCGGCGTTTGTGTCGATGAGTACCGGAACGACACCCTGATTTCGACTACCCGCCGTGATTTTCAATACAATGTGGCGGATTGTGGCGTGCCGACGGCCGCTTTCGGCTTGCCGCAAAAAGCCTGCGAGGGCGAACTGGTCAAATTTGTCAACCAAAGCAATGTGCAGGACACCCGCTGGTATTTCGACTGGCCCAACAATCCCTCCTGGACAAGTACCGAGCGTTCGCCGACCGTTCAATACCCCGACACCGGCACCTACACGGTCGCTTTGATTACCGTGCCCGGAGCGCCGTGCTCGGATACGATGTTCCGGCAAATTCATATCGGTGATTTTCAGATCAATGCAGACTTCAAACTTCAACTTCCGCTCTGCGACAACAACGGCCTGGTGATCGAGGCTTTTGATCAAAGTACCGACACGATTTACGGGGTGGCTTCCTGGCAGTGGCGGCTCACGAACTCCACCGGTTTTCTGGCGCAATCGCCCCTGCCGAACCCGACTTTTACCGTTGTCAAACCCGGCAGCTACCGGCTCACGCTGGTTGCCGTTTCGGAAAATGGCTGCCGCGATACGCTGGTGCGCCAGTTCAACGCCCCCATTCCGGTGCGCGACAGTTTAAAAGCGGAACTGACCATTTGCGCCGGCGATACCGTCACGCTCAACTCCGGCGGAATCATCGGTTATAAATACGACTGGGCGCCGGCGGCGAGCCTCACCGATTCAACGGCTACTTCTCCGGGCGCTTTTCCGGATCAAACCACCGACTATACGGTGACGATCACCAATAGTTTTTGCACTTATGAAGGGATGGTTACGGTGTTCGTCGTCGACCCGAACAGCCTGCAGGTAAGCGCTGACCCAAGTACGATTTACCTGGGGGGCAGTTCGCAGCTCGAGGCTGTTTTTCCGCCAGGGATTCCCATCGAGTGGTCGCCGGCCAACACGTTGAGTAAATCGAATATCCCCAATCCGGTTGCCAAACCCTCGGCCACCACAACCTACACGGCCCAGCTTAAGCTCGACGGCAAATGTGTGCTGGAGCGCAGCGTGACTGTTGCGGTGCTTTTCCCGACGTGCGAAGAGCCTTTTGTGTTTTTCCCGACCGGTTTTTCGCCAAATGGCGACGGGGAAAATGATTTACTCCAGTTGGAGAGCCGCGTGGTGGAAGAGGTGTACTGGGCTGTTTACAACCGCTGGGGCGAAAAGGTTTTTGAAACCAACGACCCCGACGGCGCCTGGGACGGCCGCTACAAGGGCGAGCCTCAACCCGCCGAAACCTACGGCTATTACCTGCGGGTGCGCTGCCTGGGCGGCGCCGAATCGGTCAGGAAAGGAAATGTTACGTTGCTTCGGTAGAGGAACCAACCGTTACCGCAACAGCGTGGCGTAGCCTTTAAACTCCTGCTTTTGCCCACGCGGGCCGGTGAACTGCACGACGTATACGTACACGCCCTGCGGCGACATTTCCCCGGTGTTTTTTTGCCGGCCGTTCCAGGCTTCGTCGGGGTCGTTGGTTTCAAAAACCAGTTCACCCCAGCGGTTCCAGATCGTCATTTGGAAATTGCTGACGCCTTCCAGATAGCCTTTTCCATAAAACCCGTCGTTTTGACCGTCGCCATTGGGCGTAAAGGCATTGGGCATGTGCCAGAGCACGACCGGGTTGAAATCCAGGTATTTGCTCAACGAATCCTTGCAGCCTTCCGGGTGGGTGACGATCAGCGTAACCTTCATCAGGCCGGTATCCGGAAAGGTAAACAGGGGGTTTTGTTTGGTTGTGGTGCCGAAGCGGTCGAAGGTCCAGTTCCAGCGGTTGGCGCCGGTAGACAGGTCGGTAAATTGGACGGTGTTGTTAAAATTGCTCAGCAGCGAGTCCGGCGAAAAGGTAAAATCAGCGTGCGGAGAGGGTTCTACCCGGATCAGATTTTTAAACTCATCGGAGGTAAAACAACCGATCGGCGAGGTGATCGCCACCTTCACATCGTACACGCCGGGGTTTTCATAAATGTGGGTAGGGCTGATGACATTGGTCGTCGTGTTGCCGTCGCCAAAATCCCAGACAATGTGGTAGGTGCTGTCGATGGGGGTCGATAAATTGTTAAAGAAAATTTCAGCTGGCGTGCAGCCGATGTAGCGGCTGGGATCAATGATGATCAACGGCGGCACCGGGTACCAGTTGACTACTTTGGTCAGGTTGTCGGTGCAATTGTTTTTGTCGTACACCCGCAGACTAACCGGGTGATCGCCGGGTATGGGGTACAGAAAACTGGGGTTTTGGGCATTGGACGTGCCGCCGGGCACGCCGAAGTTCCAGCTCCAGCGGTTGATAACACCTTCGCCGGTTGACAAGTCGGTGAAACTCACCGGCCCGGCAATGCAGGTATCGTAAGCAAAGCTAAAATCGGCGTCGATCGCCGGGTAAATATTGACGAAGATTTGGGCGGTGTCGCCGCAGGGCTGCCCCTGGTTGAGGTACAGGAAGCCGGTGTACAAGCCGGTGTCCGGAAAGGTGACCGTAGCGTTCCAGTTGGTATTGTCTACAAACGTGGAGGTTTTCAAATTAAACCGCCATTCGAAGGCGCTGATACTGGCTTGCTGAATGCTTTGGTTTTTAAACGTAATCGTGTTTTTTCCGCAGGAGTTAACCACAAATTTTTGAATGCCAGCCAGGCTGTCGCTTTGAATGCTGGCCAGAACGGTTGGGGTACATTCCGCTACATTGAACTGGAAGTCGCGCCGGACCCGGGACAGCAAAACCGCTCCCCGGTATTCCTCGATACAAACGCCGACGACGAACTGGCCCAGCGAATTGGGCGTGCCGGTAATCATTCCGGTGGCATTATCTATCGTGACGATTGGGTCGCCGCCCATCGGGTTGCCAGCGTTAAAGTTGGGTACTACGAAGGGGATATTGCCAAAAGGCGGTCCGCAAGGCGGTGTAGGTACGGCGCCGTTGCAGCCATACAAACCCGGCGGGTTGAGGATGGGGCCACCGCCGGCCAGCGGATTGCAAAAGCTGTAGAAAATCTGGTCGCCATCGGCATCGGTGGCGGAGTGGTCGAAGTTGAGTGGAATGTTGTTGCAAATAATGATCGGCGGGAAGTTTTTGAAGGTCGGGCTGCTGTTTTTCAGCGCCTGCGCTTCCGCCGTGAGTTCGATCATGTAGGTGGCGCCGTGATCGCCGGGGTTCACGATGTTTTTTATCGTTTGATTGCGGCAACAACGCTGGTACACAATGAAGTAACTTTCGTTGATCAGCACCGGTAAGTTGCGCTGGAAAACGTAAATGCCCTCTTCCACGCATACATTCGGCAATTGGCTCACGCAAGGCGGCGGTACGGGAATCAACCGTTCGATACTTTGGGAAAACACTTCAAATTGGTCGATGCGCACATTTACTTGATAATTTCCCCGGTAAATAGCCATCTGTGCGGGGTTGTCGAAGCCAGCGCCGCCGCCGAGGCAGTCGCGGTAAATTTTCATGGTAAACTCGTAGCGGTTCTGTCCGTCGGAGGTCGTTCCCAGATATTTATATGTGATTTCTCCGCCGATAATATGCCGGGAAAACACGGTGCCCGGAGCGAGTAAAAGGGCAAAAAGCAGGGTGGCGGTAAAAAAGCGGTAGAAATTTGCGCGCATTAGTGTGTGTTCGAAATTGTTTGGCCTAAAAGTCGGACTTTTGTCCCCTCAAATGTATACGAAGAACGGTATTTCACCTTTAATTGTTGAGTATGTTCCTGCTACGTGACGACATTTCCGAAATTGTCAACTTGCTGAAAAACGGCGGATTAATTTGTTATCCGACCGATACCATCTGGGGTATCGGTTGCGATGCTACCAATGAGGCTGCCATCGACCGCCTGTCGGACCTCAGGGGCGGACGGCCGGAAAACGGCTATATTATTTTGGTAGACAGTCTGGAAATGCTCAAGCGGTTTGTTTCCAAAATTCACCCCCGGATCGAAACCCTGCTGGCTTACCACCAGCGTCCGCTTTCAGTCATTTACGACCAGGCGATGGGTCTGCCCGACAGCCTCAGGGCGCCCAACGGGTCGGTCGCTATCCGGATTGCCAAAGACGAATTTTGCCAGGAGCTGATCAAACACCTCGGCAACCCTGTCGTGAGCACCGCTGCGGCGAAGGCCGGCGAACCCTTTCCGCCGACCTTCGGCGCCATCAGCAGTGAAATTCTCGGCAGCGTTGACTATGTGGTGAAGTACCGGCAAGACGACAAAGTGCCGCATAGTCCCTCCTCCATGGCATTGCTCGACCGGGCAAAAGAACTGGAGTTTATCCGGGAATAAGCGCTTGGCCCGCCATCATTCCATCGTAAAAACATAGAAGCGCTCCAGGAAGGTGCCGCGGTTGTCG
>CAZVZH010000089.1:0-11259 GCA_964630705.1 uncultured Saprospiraceae bacterium
CTCGCCCTGCAAAACAAGGGCAAAAAAGCGCAACTGACCCTGCTCCGACAATCCGATACCATCCGCACCGATCTTACCCTCACACCCGAAGGACTGATTGGCGTGCGCCCGAAGGTGGAAGGTTTTTACAACATCGAACGCGAGCGCTACCCGATCCACCGGGCAGCCATCGGCGGCGTGCAAATGGGCATCGACTTTTTGAACACGCAGCTTAAAGCCTTCGGCAAAATGTTCAGCGGTGAAATCGCCGTGAAAGACAACCTCGGCAGCCTCATCAGTATCGGCAAAATGTACGGCACCAGCTGGGACTGGGAGCGCTTCTGGTCGCTCACCGCCTCACTGAGCATCCTCCTGGCCTTCATGAACCTGCTGCCCATCCCGGCGCTCGACGGCGGCTACGTCCTGTTCCTGCTTTGGGAAGTGGCGACCGGCCGGAAAGTCAGCGACAAATTTATGGAACGCGCCGTGACCGTAGGTTTTTTCCTCTTGCTGGGCTTGATGGTGTACGCGCTGGGGCTCGACGTGTGGCGCCATTTTATTCAGAATTTGTTCTAGGGGCATGAATTACTTCGAGTTTTTTAATATCCCGGTCAGCTTTCAAGTTGACCAGGATGCCTTGCGCCGCAGGTTTTACGAAAACAGCAAAAAGTACCATCCCGATTTTCATACGCTGGCCAACGCGGCACAGCAAGCCGACATGTTGGAAAAATCCACACTGAACAACGAAGCCTACCAAACCCTTTCGGACCCCGACCGGCGCATGCGCTATGTGCTGCAACTGAACGGCCTGCTGCCGGAAGAAGGCCAGCAAACCGTGCCGCAAGACTTTCTGCTCGACATGATGGCGATCAACGAAGGCTTGATGGAACTGGAACTCGACTTCGACCCGGATCGTTACCAAACCCTGCTGGCCGAGTTGGAAAACCTGGAAAATACGTTGCTGGAATCCATCCGGCCCCTGCTCGAAACCTCCTCCGAAACCGGCCCGGACAAGCCCGCTTTGCACGCCGTTTTGGATTATTATTTCAAAAAAAGATACTTGTTGCGCATTCGCGAAAATCTGTCTAAGTTTGCGCCCCAATAAACGGCTACCGGCCTGCGGGAATGGCGGAATGGTAGACGCGCTGGTCTCAAACACCAGTGACTTCACGGTCGTGCGAGTTCGAGTCTCGCTTCCCGCACAACGGGATGATCCCACTGCGATCATCCCGTTTTTCTTTTTTTGAAATTCCCGGATCGGCTTACTTTGGCGTGACCAAACCATTTATTCCACCCAACTACCGGTCGGCGTATGGCACTCATCGTCACGCAAGACGGTTCGCACACGATTTACGCAGAAAAATTCGGCGTTACCTACCACTCCAAATACGGAGCGGTAACGGAGTCGGCCCATGTGTTTATCGACGCCGGTTTGCGCTTCAAAGCAGCGGTGCAAACGGAAATCAACCTCCTCGAGGTCGGTTTCGGCACGGGCCTGAATGCCTACATGAGTTGGCTGGAGGCCGAGCGCCGGGGTTTGCTCGTGCGCTATACCGGCTTGGAAGCCTACCCCATTGTTCCGGAAGAGGCTGCGGAGTTCAATTACCCGGCTTTGTTGGGAACCGCCGACCGGCAGACTAGCTTCGAACGCCTGCACACCTGCGCCTGGGAGCGCAGTGTCCGGCTTTCGGAGCATTTCCGGTTGCACAAAAAACAGATGCGGTTGGAAGCATTCCGCTCCACGCCACGCTTCGACCTGATCTACTTCGACGCCTTTGCCCCGCAAGCCCAACCGGAGTTGTGGACCGAGCGGATCTTCCGGCTCCTGCACCAAGCCCTGAAACCGGAAGGAATCCTGGTGACCTACTGCGCCCAGGGCGATTTCAAACGCACCCTGAAAAAAGTAGGCTTCGACGTCGAACGGGTAGACGGCCCGCCTGGCAAACGCGAGATGACCCGCGCCTGGAAAACCTGAGCCCGGAAATACTTGATTTTTAGAATGATCCAAATAAATTATCATGTTAAAAAACAATCCTGTCCGCTACGTTATCACTGCTGGTATGCTGGTGTTTTTTTCAAACATTTTGCTCGCCCAGGACCAAGCTCAGTCGCCCTGGCACATCCAGGCGACCAAAATTGACCCGGCCAATTATTTCGGCGTAACGGTTGCCAACGGCATGGTGGGCCTGGTGTCGTCGCCCGAACCCATGCGCGTACACGAAGTGGTGCTCAATGGCGTGTACGATTACTATCAGCGCGGCCGCGTGAGCAATATTTTAAAAACCTTCAGCCACATGAACATGCACCTGGAGGTGGATGGCCGCCGCCTGGGCCCGAAAGACCTGCGGGGTTACACCCAAACCCTCGACATGCGCCAAGCCAAACTGATCACTAGTTTTGAAGCGCCCGGACTGGTGCAGGTCAAACAGGAGCTCATGGCCCTGCGCAACCTGCCGTTCACGGCTATGACTATCCTGGAAATCACGGCGCAAAAAGACCTGGAAATCACCCCCGTCAACTACATCCAGGCGCCCGATCACCTGGCCGATGTGCGAAATTTTTACGCTGAAATCGACCGCCCGCACGTGCTCATCCCGCTGATGACCTCCGTAGCCTTCAGCCCGGGAAAGAAAAAAGTCGCCTGCTCCACTTCGTTTATTTTTCCGGAAAAACACGGCCAGGAGCCCCGGATCATCCACGAAGACTGGGACTACAACATGCACCTCATGAAATTCAAAAAGCGGCTGAAAGCCGGCGAAACCTACCGCTTCGCCGTGGTCGGCAGCACCATCTCTTCAGTGCACAACAACGACCCCCAAAACGAAGCCGAGCGCCTGACCATCTTCGCCAAACTCGAGGGCCTCGAACGCCTCGAAGCCGCGCACCAACGCGCCTGGGAACAGCTGTGGCAAAGCGACATCCAGATCGAAGGCGACCTCGATGCCCAGCGGGCCGTGCGTTCGGCGCTCTATCACCTGTACTCTTTCGCCCGGAAAGGCACGGCTTATTCGCTGTCGCCCATGGGTTTGTCGGGCTTGGGCTACAACGGCCACGTGTTTTGGGATACCGAGTTGTGGATGTTTCCGCCTCTGTTGGTCCTGCAACCCGACATCGCCCGCTCCCTGCTCGAGTACCGCTTCGAACGTCTGGAAGCCGCGCGGCAGAACGCCTTCGCCCACGGCTTCGACGGCGCTATGTTTCCCTGGGAATCGGCCGAAACCGGCGCGGAAGACACCCCCGTTTGGGCGCTCACCGGCCCTTTTCAGCAGCACATCACCGCTACGGTTGGCTGGGCCTTTTGGAAATATTACGAAGTTACCCAAGACCGCCACTGGCTCGAAACCCGCGGCTACCCGGTGCTGCGCGAAGTAGCAGACTTTTGGGCCAGCCGGGTGGAACGCAACGGCCCCGGACACTACGACATCAAAAACGTCATCGGCGCCAATGAGTGGCAGGAGAACATCGACAACAACGCCTTCACCAACGGCATGGTCAAAACGGTGCTCGAATACGCCTCCCTGGCCGCCGAAGCCCTGGGGCAAAACCCCGACCCCGACTGGCGCCACGTGGCAGCCAATATCCCTATCCTGCAATTCCCCGACGGAGCGACCCGGGAAAATGCAACCTACGACGGCGTAATGATCAAACAAGCTGACGCCAACCTGCTGGCCTACCCGCTAAAGGTCGTCACCGACCGGACCCGGATATTGAAAGACTTGGAATATTACGAACCCCGGCTGGCCCCCGACGGTCCGGCCATGGGCGGCGCCATCCTGTCGGTGCTGTATGCCCGGCTGGGCCAGCCCGAGAAAGCCTACGATTTGTTCAAAAAAAGTTACGAGCCGAATGCGGTGCCGCCGTTCGGCGTGCTCGCCGAAACAGCCGGCGGAACCAACCCCTATTTTGCTACCGGGGCCGGCGGAATGTTGCAGGCGGTGTTGTTTGGTATCGGCGGACTTGAGATTACGCCCAAGGGGATCGGACAACTTCCGGGTTTACTGCCCCGCAACTGGAAATCGCTGAAAATTACGGGTGTCGGGATTGGGGAACAAACTTTTACCCGGCCCTGAAAAGTTGTTTAGGTGTGTAGGTGTGGGTACTTTTTTGCTGGCTTGGGGGGAGGGAGAACCAGCACCAGGAACGATCAAATAACAAGGCCGCGATTTTGGCGGCTTAATTGGCTCTACTTGTCCGTTACGTAGTGCGCGTTATGCGCCTTCCTCGCGCCTTTTTTAGCGTCAAATTAATCCCCCCAAAATCGCGGCCTTGTTATTTGATCGTTCCTTAGTCCGGTTGATAAATCGTTAAATTAATATGCTGGCGGAGAAGGTGTTAATTTAAAAAATGCAATTTAATTTGGCATGCCCTGTCCGGGATAAAATTTAACCCAGCGTTCGCAACAAGTTGCAATAACTTATTACCTTAGCGCCTCGGCGATCCCACCACGCGCCAGTTTCTCTTCTCCGGGAAATCAGTCCTAACCAAATTTTACCAACCGTCTCCATTTCTTCGAGACGCCGTAAAGCGCTGACTCATGCTATGCGGCATAGTCGTTAGGTTTCTTTTATTTTTTTTTAACTAAACTATTATCGTATGAAGTTTTTGCACGCCATTTCCAAATGCGGCTTGCTGATGGCATTTTTGATGCTGTTCAGCAATTTTGCATTGGCACAACGCGTCGTCAGTGGTCAAGTGACCGACTCCGAATCGGGCGAACCCCTGATCGGCGCAACCGTCTCCGTAGTCGGCACCACCCGGGGCGCGTCTACCGATCTGGACGGTAAATTTTCCATCGAAGTACCGCAAGGGGCTACGCAACTCCGCGTAGCGTACACGGGGTACACCGAGCAGGTGATCGACCTGGGCGCTTCCAACGTCATCAACGTCGCTATGAAAGGCGGCGCGCTGTTGGAGGAAGTAGTCATCGTCGGTTACGGCTCCGTGCGAAAAACGGATGCTACCGGCGCGGTAACTTCTGTCACCGACAAAGATTTCAACCGCGGGGTCATCGCTGCTCCGGAGCAGTTGATCCAGGGCCGGGCAGCCGGCGTCCAGATCACCACGGCCAGCGGCGAACCCGGCGCCGGCATCAACATCCGTATCCGCGGTACTTCCTCGGTGCGCAGCGGCAACAACCCGCTGTTCGTCGTCGACGGGGTGCCCTTGAGCGGTAACGAAACCAGCGGCGGCGGTATCGACGCCGGCTTCGGCTCCAGTTCTGCCCGCAACCCGCTGAATTTCATCAACCCGAACGACATTGCCAGCATCGACATCTTGAAAGACGCTTCCGCAACGGCGATCTACGGCTCCCGCGGCGCGAACGGCGTGGTGATCATTACCACCAAAAAAGGTCAGCAAGGCAAAGGCTCGTTGGGCTATGATTACTCCTTGGGTATCAGCACGATTTCCAAAAAGTATGACCTGCTCGAGCGGGAAGGCTTCCTCGCTGGTTACGCCCAGTTCAACGGCGCACAGGCGGCTGCCGACATCGACGGCGGCGCCAACACCGACTGGCAGGATGAAATTTTCCGCACCGCCCTGACGCACTCGCACAACCTCTCGTTCGGCGGCGGCGACAACTCCGGCAACTACCGCTTCTCCCTGGGTTATCAGGATCAAGAAGGCATTGTGGAGGCCAGCGCCATGCAACGTTTTACCGCGCGGTTCAACGGCACGCGCAACTTCATCAACGACCGCCTGACGATTGCCACCCAGGTTACGCTGGCCAACACCCACGACGACAACTCGCCCATTTCGGATAATGCCGGCTTTGAAGGCGACGCCCTCGCTGCAGCGCTGAAATCCAATCCGACGATTCCGGTTATGGTGCGCGACACCACCACCGGCGAAATGATCTTCAACCAGATCAGCCAATCGGAACCCAACCCCGCAGCAATGATCGGCCTGAGCAAAGACTTTACCCGCACGCTCCGCATGCTCGGTAATATTTCGGCGGAAATAAAACTGTTTGAAGGCCTGTCCTTTAAAACGGTTGCCGGCTATGACCAATCGATGTCGGCCCGTAAATCTGCTTATTCGAGCGATCTTTTTCTGCTCGATACCTGGAAAAAAGGACGGCTTTATTTCAACGACATCGAAGTCAACAACCGCTTGTGGGAAAACTATTTCACCTATAACAAGTCGTTTGGCTCTGCCAGTTTGACGGCGCTCCTGGGCTATTCTTACCAAAAGTTCGACTACGCCACCAAGAGCTTCGAAATGACGAACTTCACGACCAACGACCTCGATCTGATGATCAACAACGTCGCCTCTGCCAACCAGGCTTCCGGCCAGCAAAGCATCGTTGCCCGGAACTCCTCCAATGCAGTGGATGAGTTGCAATCGTACTACGGCCGCATCAACCTGTCGCTGCGCGACCGCTACCTGTTTACCGCTACCTTGCGCGCCGACGGCTCGACCCGCTTCGGCGGCGACAACCAATACGGCTTGTTCCCCTCCTTCGCCTTCAAATGGCGCATGATCGAGGAAGCTTTTGTGCCCGACTTCTTTTCCGACCTCGGCCTGCGCCTCGGTTACGGCGTAACCGGCAACCAGGAAATTCCGCACAACCTGTATGCCCGCCGCCAGCGCTATAACGACTGGGACATCAACCGCGAGGGCAACATCAGCGGCGGCGGCCTGGGCGACGTGGCGTTTGCCAACCCCGGCCTGAAATGGGAATCGACCGCACAAATCAACGTGGGTATCGACTTTGCTTTTGCGAACGGACGTCTGGCTGGTAGCCTCGACTTGTACAACAAGAACACGAACGACCTGCTGATCCAGGTGTACAGCGCCCAGCCGGCCAGCCAACCTTTCGTATGGCGCAACCTCGACGCCGATGTAGTCAACCAGGGCGTGGAGTTGTCGCTCAACATCACCGCCGTTGACCAACGCGATTTCGACTGGAACGTACTGGCCAACCTGGCCTACAACAAAAACGAAGTGAAAAACTTCGGTGGCCTGATCAACACCGGCCAAATCCACGGACAAGGCCTGTCCGGCGCCTTTGCCGAGCGTATCGCTGAAGGCCAGCCCTTGTTTGCCTTCTTCGTCCGCGAATTCGGCGGCTACGACAACGAAGGCATTTCGATCTATCCCAGCGGCGACGTGCAACGCTTTACCGGCGCCAGCCCGCTGCCCAAGGTAAATGCTGGTCTGACCAACTCCTTCCGCTACAAAGGCCTCGACCTGAGCATCTTTTTCAACGGACAGTTTGGCCACTATGTGTACAACAACACCGCCAACGCCTTCTTCACCGCAGGCGCCCTGGCCAACGGCCGCAACGTAACCACAGACGTGCCTGGCAGCGGCGAATCCAACCTGAACGCGCCCGACGTGTCGACGCGCTTCCTGGAAAAAGCTTCTTTTGTACGCTTGCAAGACGTGACGCTGGGCTACCGCGTTCCGCTGAAGAGCACCACGATTTCGGGCCTTCGTTTCTTTATCACCGCCCAAAACCTGGCTGTCTTCACCGGTTACAGCGGTCAAGACCCGGAAGTGAATGTCAACAAACCCATCAACAACGACCCGAATGGAGTACCCTCCTTTGGCATCGACTACACGGCCTATCCACGTGCCCGTACCTTTGTCATTGGCGGCAGTGTTTCCTTCTAAACATTAAATTTCTTTTATCATGCAGATCAATAAATTTTCACTATTTTTCATAGCCGCCTTAATGGGCTTGTTTGCCCTGGGCGCTTGCACCGATCTGAAGGTGGATGAAAAGGACTCTATCGTCATAGACGATACCGGCGGCTCTACCGGCAACGTAAACGTGGCCGCCCTGCTGGAGTCGGCTTACAAAGACCTGGAGTTTTTTATCAACCAGGACCGCGTGTACTCGCTCTATGCCCACACCTCCGACGAAATGATTCCGCCCACCCGCGGGGTCGACTGGGGTGACAACGGTGTGTGGCGCACCCTGCACCAGCACACTTGGGATGCTACGCACGCCTACGTGCTCGAAACCTGGAACGGCCTCAACCAGCGCGCCTTCAAGTGCAACCAAATCCTGGACGCCAGCCCGTCGGCTGCGCAGGCTGCCGAAGCCAAGTTTCTCCGCGCCTTTTACATGTACCACATCATGGACTTGTTTGGCCAGGTGCCTTTCCGGAATGTCGACGACGGCGTGGATGTCAATCCGAAAGTGTTCAGCCGTTCGGAAGCCTTCGATTTCATCCAGAAAGATCTGGAAGAAGCGCTGCCGAACCTGCCCAACACCGGCCCGGCTGCCGTAAACGCAACGGCCACTCAGGCGGCTGCCAATGCCCTGCTGGCGCGCTTGTACCTGAACAAAGCCGTGTACAAATCGAACGACGGCACCGGCCCGTACAGCTTCGACGCTGCCGACATGAACAAGGTGATCGCCTATTGCGATGCCGTAACCGCCGCCGGCTATTCGCTGGAATCGGATTACTTCACCAACTTCAGCACCTCAGCCGCCAAAGAAATCATTTTCACCAGCTTGCAAGGCACGCCGGAAAGCCGCTGGCGCATGACGCTGCACTACGACCAAAACCCGGGCGGTTGGAACGGCTTCACCACCCTGGCCGATTTTTACGCCAAGTTTGAGCCGCAAGACCAGCGTATTGGCAGCTACCCGGCGCCCGATGGCTCCACCTTCTCCGGCGTCGGCCGCGGCTTCCTCGTCGGCCAGCAGCTGAAAGATGACGGTTCGATCCTGATCAACAGCCGCAACAGCCAGCCCTTGCAATACACCCCCGACGTCAAACTCGCGGGCGCCACTACCTTCGAAGGCATTCGCGTCATCAAGTACCACCCGGCCAATTCCGGCAAGTACATTTTGCTGCGCTACGCCGACGTATACCTCATGAAAGCAGAAGCCATTATGCGCGGCGGTTCCGCTTCGCAAACGGCCCTGCAGATGGTGAATGCCCTGCGGCAAACGCGCGGCGCTACGCAGCTCAATAGCCTCGACGAAGCCACCATGCTCGACGAGCGCGGCCGCGAAATGTACTGGGAAGGCATCCGCCGGATCGACCAGATCCGTTTCGGCACCTGGGACGATACCTGGAGCGACAAATCCAACACCGAAGCGTTCCGCGTACTGTTCCCCATCCCGCAGGTCGCTTTGGATTCCAACCCGAACCTGGCGCAAAACTCCGGCTATTAATTTAGTTGAATAGATTCAAGGGCGCAGGGTAAGTCCCGGCGTCTGTCCGATGAGGCTGCCTGGCAAACGTTTAGGCAGCCTCATCTTTTTGCCTGAAAACTTCGGGAAAAGGCACTTGCCCGCCGTACTTTTATCCAAATCCAGTTACTTGCACATGACTACGCTGTTGAAAGCATTTTTCGGCATTTCCGCCCTGATCTTGTGTTTTTCCGCCTGCCAATCCGGGAAAAAAGCAGACCGCCTTTTTGAAAAAATTGAATCCGCAGAATCCGGCATCCGCTTCGTCAACCAGGTGGAAAACACCGAGGATTTCAACATTTTCATGTACCGAAATTTTTACAACGGCGGCGGCGTAGCCCTGGGCGATGTAAACAACGACGGACTTGCCGACGTGTACCTCGCCTCGAACATGGGCGAAAACAAACTCTACCTCAACCGGGGCAATTTTAAATTTGAAGACATTACGGCAACAGCTGGCGTGGCCGGCTCCAAATTCTGGAGCACGGGCGTCGTGCTGGTCGACCTGAATGCCGACGGCCGCCTCGACATTTACGTGTGCAATGCCGGCTATGCCCCGGGCAAAACGCCCGCCAATGAACTTTTCATCAACCAGGGCCCGAACGCCAACGGCATTCCCACTTTTAAAGAACAGGCGGCCGACTACGGCCTGGCAGACGAGGGCTACACCACCCACGCGGCATTTTTCGACTACGACCTCGACGGCGACCTCGACTGTTACATCCTGAACAACAGCTTCATGCCCGTCAACACCCTGAATTACAGCAACAACCGCGAACTCTACGCCGAAGACTGGCCGGTGCGCGACTTTCTAAAAGGCGGCGGCGACAAACTCTTGCGAAACGACAACGGCCGCTTCACCGACGTCAGCCGCCAGGCCGGCATTTTCGGCAGCCTCATCGGCTTCGGCCTGGGCGTGACGGTGGGCGACATCAACGGCGACCACTGGCCCGACCTCTACGTGTCCAACGATTTTTACGAACGCGATTACCTCTACATCAACCAAGGCGACGGCACCTTTAAAGAGGAAATCGAGCAGTGGATGGCCCACCTCAGCCTGGCTTCTATGGGCGCCGATATGGCCGATATCAACAACGACGGCTACCCCGAAATTTTTACCACCGAAATGCTGCCCAGCGACGAATACCGCCTCAAAACCACCACCCAATTTGAAAACTACAACGTCTACCAACTCAAACTGGAGCGCGGTTTTTACCACCAGTACATGCAAAACTGCCTGCAACTCAACAACAAAGACCGGACCTTCAGCGAAATCGCCGCTTACGCCGGCGTCGCCGCCTCCGACTGGAGCTGGGGCGCCTTGCTTTTCGACCTCGACAACGACGGGTACCGCGACATTTACGTGTGCAACGGCATTTACAAAGACCTGATCGACCAGGATTTTATCGACTTCTTCGCCGATCAAGTGGTGCAAAAAATGGCCCTCACCGGTAAAAAGGAACAACTCAACGAGGTGCTCAATCAGATGCCCTCCACCCCGCTGCCCAACAAGGTGTTCCGCAACCTGGGAAACCTCCGCTTCGCCGACGCCGGCGCCGACTGGGGCTTCGACACGCCTTCTTTTTCCAATGGCGCCGCCTATGCCGACCTCGACAACGACGGCGACCTCGACCTGGTGGTCAACAACGTCAACCAGGAAGCCTTCCTCTACCGCAACCGCAGCAACGAAAAAACCGCCCACCACCACCTCCGCCTGCAACTCCGCGGCAAAGGCCAAAACACCTTCGCCATCGGCGCCACCGCCACCGTTTACCAAAATGGCCAGCAACTCAACTTCCAACTCTACCCTACCCGCGGCTTTCAGTCGTCGGTCGATTACCAAATGGTGTTCGGCCTGGGCGAAAAACCCGCGCCCGACTCCCTCGTGATCGTTTGGCCCGACAAACGAAAAACAGTACAAATCCGCCCCCCTGTCGACACCCTGCTCCGTTTTTCCTGGGAGCAAGCCAACGCATCCGACCTGGCTATCAACCCCTACGACCTACCCCGGCCCGGCCAGCCGTTTTTCCAGGAAATGAGCTCCAGTTTCAGCCCGCACCGCGAAAATGATTTTATCGATTTTTACCAGGAGCCGCTGAGTTTCAGAATGTTGTCGCGCGAGGGGC
>CAZVZH010000089.1:11269-16275 GCA_964630705.1 uncultured Saprospiraceae bacterium
GGCGACGGCCTCGACGATGTGTTCATCGGCGGCGGCACGGGGCAGGCCGGGCAACTTTATTTGCAAACCACCGCCGGCACTTTCCGGCTGCACAGCCAGGCCAGCTTTGCTCCCGACGCCCAGTTCGAAGACACCGCCGCCGCGTTTTTCGACGCCGACGGCGACGGCGACCCCGACCTGTTTGTGGGCAGCGGCGGCAACGAACAACCCGTCAACTCGCGCTTCCTGGAACCCCGCCTGTACCGCAACGACGGGCGCGGCAATTTTACCAAAAACGAACGCGCCCTGCCCCCCGCCGGCCTCAACACGGCTTTCGGCTTACCCCTCGATTTCGACCAGGACGGCGACCTCGACCTGCTCATCGGCTCCCGCAGCGTGCCCGCGCTGTACGGCCCGCCGCCCCGCCATTTTCTCTGTGAAAACGATGGCAAAGGCACCTTCCGCGACGTTACCCGCTCCGCCGGCGCCAGCCTGCGCGGCCTCGGCATGCTCACCGACGCCCGGCTCGTCGACCTGCTCGGCGACGCCCGGCCCGAGCTCGTGCTCACCGGCGAATGGTTAGCCCCCAAGGTGTTTGAACTGAAAAACGGCCGCCTCGAACCGGTCAAAACCCAGCTCGACCAGTACTCCGGCTGGTGGTCGGCGGTGCAGGCGGCCGACCTCGACGGCGACGGCGACCAGGACCTGGTGCTGGGCAACCGGGGCGAAAATTTTTACTTCCAGGCTTCGGCCGAAGCGCCCGCCAAAATTTGGGTGGGCGACTTCGATCAAAACGGAAGCATCGACAAAATCGTCACCCGCCAGGTCGGCGGCCGCGACATGCCGCTGGCCCTGAAAAAAGAACTGACCAGCCAATTGCCTTTTTTGAAAAAAAGCAGCCTCAAACATGCCGAGTACGCCAAAAAGGCTATTCAGGACCTGTTTGCGCCGGAAGTATTGAAAAACGCAGTGGTTTCGGAGGCCAATTATTTCCAGTCGGCCGTCGCCCTGAACGCGGGCAATGGAAATTTCACCCTGGTTCCCTTGCCCGCCGCCGCCCAATTTTCCAGTATTTGCGCCATCTGGGCCGGCCCGCTCAACGGCGACCCGCTGCCCGACCTTGTGGCCGCCGGCAACCACAGCGGCTTCACGCCGCAATTTCCCAAACTCGACGCCAGCTTCGGCCAGGTGCTGCTCAACCGCGGCAAGGGCCAGTTCGAACGCGTGGAAAACCGCGCCGCCGGTTTTTCGGTGCGCGGCGAGGTGAAAACCCTGGCGCCGCTGCGCATCCGGGGGAAAATCTATTTGCTGGCTACGGTGAACGGCCAGGCGCCCCGGCTGTTTTTGGTCAAAAACCCAACAAACGTTCAATAACTTATGCCAAGCATGATGAGGAGAATTGGCTCTTTGATGGATTCACGTTTCGGCCTTTTAAACAGCCTGAAAAGGAGGGTCGTTGGTGCGGACGCCAACAGCGGCATCTCATGGAAGCCCTGGCCTGCACGCCATTGTTGGCGTCCGCGCCAACAATATTTGCTTTCGGCAATTGTGGCAGCTTGCCTGCTCACTTCCTGCAACCAGAAACCCGAAACGCCGGCCCCGTTCAAACTGCTGCGCAAAGCCGACACCGGGCTCGATTTCGACAACCCTTTGCAGCAAAGCAGCGCCTTCAACGTGTTCAACTACATGTATTTTTTTAACGGCGGCGGCGTAGCGGCAGGCGATTTCAACAACGACGGCCTGATCGACTTGTATTTCGTGGCCAATATGGGTCCGAACAAGCTGTTTCTCAATGAAGGCGGGCTGAAATTCCGCGACGTCACCGAAACGGCGGGCGCAGCCGGCGCTGAGGGTTGGAGCACGGGCGTGAGCGTGGTCGATCTCAACAACGACGGCCTGCTCGACCTGTACGTGGGCCAGCTGGGCGAGTACCAGAACATCCGCGGGCGCAACCAACTTTTTATTTGCAAAGGCATACAAAACGGCGTGCCGGTATACGAAGACGAGGCCCGGTTTTACGGGCTCGACCTGACGGGGTTTTCCACCCAGGCCGTTTTTTTTGACTACGACCTCGACGGCGACCTCGACCTGTTTCAACTCAACCACTCCCTGCACCAAAACGGCACCTTCGGCCGCCGCAGCCTGTTTGCCGAACCCCACCCCCTCGCGGGCGACCGCCTGCTGCGCAACGATACGCCCCCGGGCGGCGCCGCACAGGCTGTGTTCACCGACGTGACCCAGACTGCCGGCATTAACAGTACCGTCATTGGCTACGGCCTGGGCGTCGGCGTGGGCGACGTGAACAACGACGGCTACCCCGACCTCTACATCGGCAACGATTTTCACGAAAACGACTACCTCTACCTCAACCGGGGCGACGGTACTTTTCTGGAATCGGCGCGCGCGCAGATGCCCCATTTCAGCCAGTTTTCCATGGGCGTGGATGTGCAGGATGTGGACAACGACGGCTGGCCCGATGTTTTTTCCCTCGACATGCTGCCGGAAGAGCCGGCCATTTTGAAAAGTTCGCTCGGCGAAGACAACTACGACTTGTTTCAGCACAAACTTGAACTCGGCTACCACCCGCAGTTCACCCGCAACAACTTGCAACGCAACAACGGCGACGGCACCTTCAGCGAAATCGGGCTGTTTGCCGGGGTGGCGGCCAGCGACTGGAGTTGGGGCCCCCTGCTCGTCGATTTCGACCACGACGGCCTCAAAGACCTCTTCGTCAGCAACGGCATCCCGCGCCGCATGAACGACATCGACTACATGAAATTCCAGGAAAACCGCGAGCTGAAACTCAAACCCAATTCCATCGACGTGGAATCGGCCGAACTGGCTTTCGTGGAAAAAATGCCCCGGGTGAAACTGCCCAATATGTTTTTTCGAAACTTGGGGAAATTGCGTTTTCAGGACCAAACCGGCGCAATCGGAAACAACCTGCCCAGCTTTTCCAACGGCGCCATCCACGCCGACCTCGACAACGACGGCGACCTCGACGTGGTGGTCAACAACCTCGAAGACGAACCTTTTGTTTACCAAAACCTGCTCCGGGAAAATACGCCTGCTACGCCCCATAGTTACCTCTCCCTCCGCCTCGAAGGTCCGCCGGCCAACCGCAACGCCATCGGTGCGACGGCCCTGATTTTCCGAAAAAACGGCAGCCGCCAAATCGAAACCAGCTACCCCGTCCGCGGCTTTTTATCAAGCGCCCAAATTCCGCTGCACCTGGGCATCGGCGACCCGGCCGGTGTGGATTCCATCCTGCTCATCTGGCCCGACCGCGGCTACCAACGCCTCGACGCGCCCCGCTACAACGCCGCCGACACCTTGCGTTGGCAGGCCGGTTTGCCGCAGTTCGATTACAGCCGCCTGCGCAACCGGCCGCAACCGCCGTTCGCTTTTTCGGACATCGGAAAAACGGCGCGGCTCGACCATGCGCACGTGGAAAATCCGTTCATCGAGTTCAACCGGGAGCGCCTGATCCCGTTCATGGTGTCGCGCGAAGGGCCGGCCGTGGCGGTGGGCGACATCGACGGCGATGGCCTCGAGGATGTGTTTTTCGGCTCCGCCAAACGCGAACGCGCCGCCTTGTACCGCCAAACTGCCGGCGGTGCATTTCAACTGGTCACGCCGGCAGCTATGCTGGCCGACAGCCTGAACGAGGAGGTGGACGCGGTGTTTGCTGACGTGGAAAACGACGGCGACCTCGACCTGATCGTCGCCCTGGGCGGCAACGAATACCGGGGGCAGGAAGACCCGCTGCGCCAACGCGCCTACCTCAACGACGGGAAGGGAAATTTCACCCCGGCCGACCTTTTTCCCCAGCTCTACATGACCGCATCCTGCGTGCTGCCCGCCGATGTGAACGGCGACGGGTTCGTCGATTTTTTCTTTGGCGCCCGTACTACCCCCTGGAATTATGGTTTGACGCCGCGTTCGGCTTTGATGATCAACCTGGGCAAGGGTCGGTTTGAAGATGCCACCGACCGGATGGCCCCGGAACTGGCCGGCGCCGGACTGGTCAAAAACGGCGCATGGGCCGACTTCGATGGCGACGGCGATCCCGACCTGCTGCTGGCCATCGAATGGGAGGCGCCCACCCTGTTCCGCAACGATGGAGGCAAGCTGATAAAACAAGAATTGAGCGCGCTCAAAGGTTGGTGGAATTTCGTTTTGCCCGGCGATTTCGACGGCGACGGCGACCTCGATTTTATCGCCGGCAACCTGGGGGAAAACAGCCGCCTGCAAGCCAGCCCCGAACAACCGTTGCGGCTCTATGTGGCAGATTTTGACGGCAATAAACAAGTGGAGCAAATCCTGACCTACTCTTTAAAAGGTCGGGAAATCCCCTTCGCCAACTACGACGAGCTCACCAAGCAGCTGCCGGCATTGAAGAAAAAGTACCTGTTTGCGCAGGATTTTGCCAAAGCCTCCCTCGCTGATTTGTTCGGTAAAAAAGCGCTGGAAAACGCTGTGCTGCGCGAGGCCAATTGCCTGCAAAGCATGTATTTTGAAAACACCGGAGCCGGCTTGAAATTTACAGCGCATCCCTTGCCCGTCCCGCTCCAGTGGAGCAGCCTGAACGCCGCGATGGCACAAGACCTCGACGGCGACGGCAAACCGGAGATCGTGCTGGCGGGCAATTTTTTCGACAGCAATATTGAAATGGGCTTCTACGACGCCTTGTACGGGAATGCGCTGCGCATCAGCCCAGGCGGGAAAATGGAGGTTTTTCCCTTGGGCAACGTCCGCATAGCCGGGCAGGTGCGGAAGATTCGGCTGATAAAAATCGGCGGAAAAACGGCGCTGATTTTTGCCCGGAATAACGACCGGGCGGTGGTCTTGCAACCCAATTGAGCCGCTTCAGCTTGAAACGATGCGATTAGACAGGCCCGACTTGTTTTTTCACAGACAGGATTGGCAGGATTTTGTCGGCTCCGCCGGCGAGCCTTGGCTCTGCATGGTGCCGCTCGCGAGTCGACCCCACCCCCTCCCCTCCCCAACTGGGAGGGGAGACGTAG
>CAZVZH010000090.1:0-9593 GCA_964630705.1 uncultured Saprospiraceae bacterium
TTCTGTCGCATCCCTTCACTAAAACTTTAAGTCGCACGACAACCCTCTAACCCTCCAACCAGAAACCCTCTAACCTTCTAACCTTTTCAGCCCAACCGGCTAAATCCCAAAACACAGCACCCTGCATTGTTTTTGCCGGGCAGGGCTTCGTATTTTTTTCAGGTCGCGGGACCCCTTTGAAGTTCCCGTCCCGCGGCCTGTATTTTTAAAACAACTACCGCCATGTCCAGCATGTTCGCTCTTGCCGAATTGCCCCTCGCTGCCCAACTGGTCGAACTGTCGCGCCAGCATCAGCTCATCCTGCAGCAGTTGGAAGAAATCCGCGCGGCCCTGCAGCAGCCCGAGCCTTGTCCGCTGCGCGCCAAGCGCATCCCCCTGCCGCACAATCAGCACTCGGTGGAATACCTTGCGCTCGACCAGATCGCGTACATCGAGGCGGAGCGGCAGTACTGCGTGTTTCACACCCTCGATCGGCGGCGCATTACGACGTCGAAAAACATCGGCGCTTATGCCCGGCTGCTCGATGAGCCGAAGTTCATGCGGGTGCACCGCTCGCGCATCGTCAACCTGGAGCAGGTGCGGCGCTTTCACCGGGATGAGGATGCGCTGGAGTTATCGGACGGTCGGCGGGTGGCCGTGAGCCGGAACTTACGGGATGCTGTGTTGACGCGACTGAGAGCGGAGTAAGCCGAATTTTCTGCTAGCGAACGATCACGGCATTGGCCACGGGGCGTTCGCCCAGATGATCGAATTGGCCATTGTCGGACGGGTAATTGACCACCCCATTGGCACTTTTTCCGCGCAACCACATGGTAGTGGAGCCTCCGCCGTCGAGGTTGATCGCCTGGCGGCAACCCAGGCCTTGCAAAAGGCGCGTCAGCTCGAACAACGACATGCCTAGGGCTTCATCGTGCCGGCCGTCGACGGTGACCAGCAAAACCGTGCCGTTGTTTTTTGTACACAGGCAGGTACGCGGATGGCGCCGGCTGATAAATTCGGAACTGGAATCGAGCGGCTGAACCACCTTGTCGAGCAGCAGGACGGGGCCGGTGACAAGAATGGTTTCGCTGGCTGGCGCCTGGTTGTACTCGGCATTAGGCCGGGCATATTCGATTCGGGGCATTCCCCGGTCCGGCAGAATGAGCGCGCCGTTGAGCCTCGGATGATTTTGGGTGGGCAGGTCGTCGATGGTCCGGCCTTGAACACGCAGGTACGTCGCCGAACCGCGACCTTCGTTTATTTTAAAAAAACCGGCGTTGATGGCGGCAATGGCGCCGGCTTGACCGGCCAGCTGGCTCGTCGGGAGCAGGGTGTCGCTTACCTGTTCGAGGGCGAGCTGGCGTTTGGAAACATCTACCTGCAGGATGTTGATGTTTTGTTTGTTGGGGTAGGCTTTGTCGGTGCGCGTGTTTTGCCAGTGGAGACCGGGGGCCAGGGCGGTGAACTGGTAGGGAGTGCAGGCCGCGAATGCAAATAGGAAAAAAATAGCGCCCCACTTTTTTCTTCTGAATATGGCCAACAATTGCATCATAGCGTCAATTGCATCCGCGAGCAGCCGCTTGCCGCCACCGTTATCGAGCCGCTCCAGTTGCGGTTGGTGCAGCTGGCGGTGAAATTATAGGTGCCCGGATTAAGGGTGTAGTTGGCGCAACCGGAAGCGCCGCAGTCGGGTGCGGAGCCGTAATAGGAGCTGATCGTTTTGGAATTGCCGCCAATCGTCACAGTGATAACACCGCAGCCAAGGTCCGACATGACCCAAAAGATCGCTTGGCCGGGGGTGTTGTTCCAGGTCAGTTGAACAACGCTGCACTGTCCGGCAGTAACCGTGACAGTTCCGGTTTTGGTAGAACTGCCGCATTTCGCCGTGTAGGTATACGTGCCCGGAGCGAGGGTGAAGTTGGCGCAACCGGAGGCCCCGCAAGCAGGCGCCGAACCGGAGAAGCTGGTAATTTGCTGGGTAGAACCGTTGATGGTGACATCAGTGGCGTTGGCGCAACCATTGCTGGAGGCTTCCCAGAAAACCACTTTCCCATCCTGGTTGGGCCAGTTGAGTTGCACTTTTGTGCAGCCATTGGCGACCACCGTAACGGTTCCAGTTTTTTGTGTTCCGGAACAACTGGCCGAGTAGGCGTAGTTGCCGGGGTCCAAAGTAAACGTGGCGCTGCCAGTGGCGTCGCACTGTGGCGTAGTACTGGAAAAAGTAGTGATAGCCTTCGTATCGGCGCCGATGCTCACCAGGGTAATATAGGTGCATCCGGTACTGGACGTTTCCCAAAATACCACCTTGCCTTGTTGCGGCGCCGGAGGCTGGATGCTCAGGGTTTTGGCGGTGGTGTCGCTGCCGCCCGGCCCGGTAGCAATCAGGGTGACGGTGTAGCTGCCGGCCGTGCTGTATACTGCGCTCGGGTGCTCCTGGGTACTGGTAGTGTTGTTTCCGAACGACCATTTGTAACTGGCTGCTCCGGAAGAAGTATTGGTAAACTTCACGGTGCAGGCCCCGGAGCAGTTGCCCGGAATTTGATAGGAAAAATCGGCTACCGGCGCGGGCGGCGGCGAGTCATCAAGCACCACCACTTTCTGGGTCAACACACTTTTTTCACATTTTTTCTTATTGTTCCACACCGTCAGCGTGACGTTGTATTCACCGTGTTGAGTATAAGTGTGCGCGGGGCTGGATTCGTCGTGCAGGATATTCCCGTCGCCAAAGTCCCATTTAATATCGGTAGCCGGCGCGCCCGATTCCACGAGGGAAAAGGTGACCGTAGCTGGGGCTTTTTGCCCGCTGCCCGAGATCGAAAATTTGGCTTCCGGACAATCCACATTACAACTCAACTGCGCCAAACAAGCCAACAAAAAAAGGGAAACAGTGTAACGAATGGTTTTCATACAGGCGATCGATTTGGACTGGTGGAAAATCTTGGAAAGGATTAAAGCGCCGCAATTGACAACAACACGCCCACGACACACTGGCAAAGGTATCCGCCGCCTTGCATAAAGGCAACTGCTCCTATATCTTTGCAAGAAAAACATGGAGCAACCCGAAAAGACAACAGACGAAAACAAACGCGACGCCTTTCGCCTTTACGCCCCCTTCATCTTTCCGCTTTTATTACTCACCTACGCCATTCTGAACTATAAATGGGAGCATATTTTGCTCGTAACCGGCATTGTTTTCCCAGGCTATCTGGCCCTGCTCAGAGCATTTGAATGGTTGAAAAGCGACGACTGGCGCCACCGCAGTTTCCAGTTTTCCGTTGTCAGCCTGCTGGCTATGCTGGGGCTTTGGGGCTTGGGCGAAAAAAAAGAACCTGAAGACTGCAAACCCACCGCTCAAGCGATTTTTGACCATTTTAAACAAAAAGACAAATCGCTGAATTTTCCCGGCAACATTGACGAGCAATTCCGGGGCATCAACCTGGCAAACTTCGACGAGCAGGAAATTCTGGGAGAAATCCGCCTCGAACAAGGCAATTTGCTGCGTCAAATAGCCGCCGAACACTGCGAACAAGCTGGCAAAAGCGAATCCGCCTGCGAAACGCTTCTCGCATGCGTACAAACAACTTATCGCGACTCTATCGCGCGCCGGGCGAAAGACTTCGTGGCAGAAGCCAAGCGCTGCCTGAACCTGAGTTACGACCTCAATATTTACCTGGAAAACCCCGGCGCAGCGGCACTGGAGCAGCTGAACCGCAAATACGGGATTACGCAACGCACCGAGGTGCGAGATGTTTCTCAACCCGGCATTCCCACCACTCCGGCCGACGGTCGTTTTGTCAGCTGGTTCCTCGACCCCGGCTTGTACGGCTACCATACGGTGAAAGTAATTCGCTGCATTCAGCCACGGGCCGGAACAAACGTTTCTCTAATCGAGTTAATAAAAATAAACTAACCGCATAATGAAGTATTCCGGTACCCTGCTCCTGTTCGCCTGGGCTACAGTGGTCGCCACTGCCCAACCCCGGGATCCCGCTGAATTTTCTACCGATGAACTGGCCGTCCGCGCCAAAAACCGCATCCGTGTGCTGGAACAAACCATCCAGCGCGTGATCGAATACGGGCAAAGCGGGACGGATGCGCAACAGTACATTCGCAAGGTAGTGCTCGCCGACTTCATGACTGGCGCCACCATTCAAACCGCCAGCGTCAGCCGCGCAGGCAAGGTGTTTTTCAACCCGGCCATCCCGTATGAACACTACTTCACCAACCTGTGGAATAGAGCCCGGACGACGCCCAGCCTGAAGGTGTATTTCTCCGACGTCCAGGTAACCAAGATCGACCGCTACCGCTACCGGGTGACGGTGCAGATCGTACAGGAATACGAATCGCAGCGATACAGTGATACCACGGTAAAAGAAATTGAAATCCATTTCATTCCCCGCAATGGCGCTTTTGTGGAAAAAATCGGATCGGCGCGCGTAACCGATATCTGGCGTAAATAACTTCCCCCGCCCTCCAATATGAAAGGCAAATGCATTCCTGTCGTGTGCTTATTACTCCTCTGGGGGCAGCGCATGGGCGCGCAATCCAATTGTCCGGACGAGCTAAAGGAGCGCATCTATGCCCGGTGCATCCGGCCGTATTTTGAAAACCTGAATCGGTTAATGAACCAGGGCAAAGGATTTGAATCGAGCCAGGATTTCCGCACTTGGACCGGACTTTTTGTCGAGCCGGATGAGGATTATCACCCACAGGACTTTTTTCCCCGCGCGTATGAAACCCGGGAGAATAAACTTTCGGAAAGCCTGAAACTGGGGCCTTACATCGTGTTGTTGCAAAACCATTGGGGCGGACAAAAAGCGACGTTTAAAAGAATCCTGCTGGAGGACGTTTATTTTGCCAAAATTGGAGACAAATACCTGGTCGTTTTCAACAAGTACATTTCCGGCGCGCTGAAAATCAAAAACGATGTTATCGACGACGCATACAGCGATCAGTGGCTCCAACTGACCCTAAACAGCCAGTTTAAAATTGAAAAAATACAAATCAATCCCGAACGCCGCGCCCCGGAAGACCGCGATGGCGACCGGGTGATCGACTACTTCGACGGCCGGCGAACCGACCAAGCGCCCCGGCCGGGCTTGCTCCAATTTAACGGCCGGCCCGATTCCGACTGCGACGGCGTGGAAGACCAGGAAGACAAGTGTCCGAACGCCGGCGTCCGCGGCAAAATAGCTTCCAATGGTTGCCCTGACCGCGATGGCGACGGCGTTTCGGACGATGAAGACCGGGAACCGGATGTCCCCGGCCTGATTAGGTGCCAAGGGGGCCGGGATCAGGATAATGATGGCGTTTGCGACTATAAAGATGACTGTAAAGGAGAAAAAGGGAATAATCGACGCGGCTGCTTGCGCCCTGCTAAGCCATACCTTTTGACTTTACAACCCTTTTACGGCGCCATCATTCCCTTGCGCGCCATGGGGCAAACGATAGAACTTCTGCCTCCCGACTACAACTGGCAAGGGCAGGCGGGGTTCACCTCCATCAGCCCGCTGCATGGCGGCCTTTCGCTCGATATCACCCCACTGCGATTTGCCGGCATTGGAGTTGATGCATTTTATTGGCAGCTGCCTTTCAATGAGGAACTGTTCGGCCGCTTGCTCGACAGTTATTACAGCAGGCGGGTAGGCGATTATGAAAATGCCATAGTATCAGCAGCGGCTTATCAGGGTTACGGCATCGTGGGACGTCTGCCCCTGGGCCTGCTTCGGCGCCGGTTTTCCGTGCGGGCCGAGCCGCAATTCGGGTACCTGTACCCTCAGTTTTCCGACAACCAACTGCGCGTATTGCTCCGTATTCAAAATGCGCCCGACGTTTCCGTCAGCGCCAAACTTTTTCCTGAAAAAATTCAGGTATACGGCCTGAATATCGGCTTTTCTATCAACTGGGGCGAAGAACCGCATACCGGCCTGGAGCTGCGCGCTTCCTACCTGCGGGGTGCTCTGACGCCGCAACCCGGCGCGTTGAACCCCATTGCCAATGTGCCGCCAGTACCGATTGCTGTGTCAAAGTTTGAAATGCTGCGCCTGACCCTGGGCTTGCGTTTTTCTTTTTGGGAGATTTGAAACGGGCACATCCCCTCCATTTTCCCCCAACCCGCCCTAAATTTACCCAGTCAAACGCCGCCGCACCAACCGCGTTTGCCCTGCCGCCTATGATGCCTTACCTCTACCCGCTTTGCCTGCTTCTTATTGCTGCCGCCCACGCTCCCGCCCAATGCCCCATCACCGTCGACGCCGGCCCGAACAAATTCGTCTGCACGGCCGGCGGAACCGTCACCCTCGACGGCAGCATCACCGGTGCCTACCTGGGCCTGCGCTGGACGCCCGCCGCCGGGCTCAGCAGCGCCACTATCCTCAACCCCACCGCCACCGTCAATACCACCACCACCTACACCCTCACCGGCGCTGCCTTCGACCCCTCGGCGCCCAACCTGGTGACCAACCCCGGCTTCGAGGCCGGCAACACGGGCTTCACCAGCGGCTACAGCTACAACCCCACGCCCATCACACCGGGCACCTACGTGCTCACCACCTCGCCTTCGCTGGTGCTCTCCACCTTCCCGCCCTGCGACGACCACACCTTCGGCAACGGCACAGGCAATATGATGCTCATCAACGGCACAGGCAACACCAACAACCAGGTCTGGTGCCAAACCATCCCCGTCATGGCCAACTCCTGGTACTACCTCAGCGCCTGGGTGATGGTGTCGCCCATTTCGCCGCCCACCCTCCAGTTTGCCGTGAACAACACCCCCGTCGGCCAACCCTTCGACCCGCCCTCCAGCGGTTGCGTCTGGCAGGAATTTACCGCCGTGTGGTTTTCCGGCGCGGCCACCAGCGCAGCGCTCTGCATCCGCAACCTCAACACCAGCGGCAACGGCTTTTTCGGCGACGACTTCGCTCTCGATGATATTTTTATGTCGAAAGCCTGCACCGTCACCGATCAGGTGACCGTCGCCGTCGCACAGGTAAACGCCGTACTGCCACCCAGCATCATCCTGCCCTGCAGCGCCCAGCAAAACGGCATCCAGCTCAACGGCAGCGCCTCCTCCTCAGGCCCCGGCTACAGCTACTTCTGGGACGGACCGAGCATCATCGCCGGCCAAAATACACCCATCGCCACCGTCAACGAACCGGGCGTGTACACCCTCACCGTGGCCTTCGACACCGGCGACGGCAGCTGCACCAAATCGGCCTCCAACACCGTGCTGCCCGACCCAACCCAGGTCACCGCCACCGCCAACGGCGGCGATGAGCTCAATTGTACCACCCCCACCACCATGCTCGACGGTACAGGCTCCTCTACCGGACCCAACATCAGCTACAACTGGCAACCAGCCAGCGGTATCATCGCGGGCAACGGCACGCTCACGCCCACCGTCAACCAACCGGGCGTGTACACCCTCACCGTGACCCACAACATCAGCGGCTGCACCGAAACTGCCACCGCCACAGTCTTCCAAAACACCGCGCCGCCCCTAGCCGCCGCCGCTGCGCCCGGCCCCCTGCGCTGTGTGCCCAACACCGTCACCCTGAGCGGCAACGGCAGCAGCACGGGCAACGAATTTACCTACCAATGGGGCGGCCCGGGCATCGTGTCGGGCGCTGCAACGCTCAACAACTGCGTGGTCAACGCCCCCGGCCTCTACCGCATCACCGTCACTAATGTGCTCAACGGCTGCACCACCGCCGCCCAGGTGGCGGTCACCGCCAACACGGCGCCGCCGGTGGCCGTAGCCGCCGCCGACCCACCCGGCGCACTCGACTGCAATAGCTCCAGCCTGGGCCTCAACAGCGCTGGCAGCAGCACCGGCCCAAACGTAAACTACCTCTGGACGACGCCCAACGGCAGTTTTACCGGCCCGGTCAACGGTCCCACCGCCACCGTCGACACCCAAGGGCTCTACATCCTCACCCTGACGAACTCGCTCAACGGCTGCACGGCTTCCGACACGGTACTGGTGACGGCCACAGCCGGGCAGCCGGTGATCGCCCTGGCGGCGCCCTTGCCCAAATTTTTGTGCAACACCGACTCCTTGCGGATCAAAGCCGATAGCTCCTCTTCCGGGCCGGACATCACCGCCGTCTGGTCGACGCCCAACGGCCTGATTCTCGCCGGCGACAGCACCCTTGCGCCTTGGGTGGGCAGTCCGGGCATCTACGTTTTGCGCCTGCACAACACGGCCAGCGGCTGCTCGGCCGTCGACACTTTTGCCATCGGCATCGACACCATTCGACCGGTGCTGCAACTGGCGTTGCCGGGAAAACTCGACTGCCTGACCGACAGCCTGCAACTCGACGCCTCCGGCTCGTCGGACAGCAGTTTTGTAGTTTTAAACTGGAATTTCAGCCCCGCGCCAGGCGCTGGCGGTCCGGGTTTCGTTTCCGGGCAAAATACGCTGACCCCGGTGATCGACGCGCCGGGTATTTACTTGCTGACCCTCACCGATACGCTGAATTTTTGCACGGCTGCCGATTCGGTGGAAGTGTTGCAGGACATTGTTTCGCCAACGGCCGAGGCGGGTCCGGCCGGCGCCTTGACTTGTATTTTTACCAACCTAACTCTCGACGGCAGCGGCAGCAGCGCAGGGCTAAATTTTACCTACCTGTGGTCGACCGCCGACACCAGCCTCCAAACAGCAGTGAATGCGCCGGGCTTGTATTTTTTAACCGTGACCAATACTGAAAATCATTGTTCAGCGACCGACAGTGTGAGCGTCACGTTGTCGAATACGCCTCCGACCGCCAGCATCGACCCGCCGGACTTGCTCACTTGCGCCCAGCCCCAGGTGCTGCTCCAGGGAAATGCTCCTGGGGGGACAGGTTATTCGTTTGCCTGGGCCGGACCAAACCTGATTTCTGGCGATACCACCCTCCAGCCGCTGGCCGCTTCGCCGGGCACGTACACCCTCACCGTCACCGATTTATCCAACGGTTGTACGACCACGGCTACGACGAGCCTGCAACAATCTGCCGATGTGCCCGTAGCCGATGCCGGGCCGGGCCAAAACCTGAGTTGCGGCAGCAGCACCGCCGCGCTCGACGGCTCGCAGTCGACTTCGGGGCCCAACCTCACGTACTTCTGGACGACAACCAACGGCAACATCCTATCGGGCGCCACCACACTCAGTCCAATGGTTAACGCGCCGGGAACCTACACCCTGCTCGTGACCGACACGCTCACCGGCTGCTCGGCTACCGACGCCGTGCTGGTTGGCCAGGATGCCAATGCACCCGTAGCCGATGCGGGCCTGGCTCAAAACCTGACTTGCCTCAACCCGATGCCCAGCCTCGATGGCTCCAATTCGAGCGCCGGCCCAACGATCAGCTATTCCTGGACCACAGCCGACGGCCTGATCCTTTCCGGGGCGGCTACGCCAGCGCCGGTGGTTGGGGCGCCGGGAACCTACCTTTTGATGGTGACGAACACGGCTAACAATTGCCAGTCGGTAGCCAGCGTGCAGGTGTTCGACCAAACGCAGGCCCCCGCGGCTGCCGCCGCCGCTCCGCAAAACCTGACCTGCGCGATTGCACAAACTCAACTCGACGGAACGGGCAGCGCAACGGCGGCCAACTACAACTGGGCCGGACCCG
>CAZVZH010000090.1:9693-16230 GCA_964630705.1 uncultured Saprospiraceae bacterium
GACCTACACCCTTACCGTCACCAGCTTAGCCAACGGCTGCTCGGCCACTGCCACCGCCATTTTGGCGGCCAACACCACACCGCCCGCTGCGCAGGCTGCTGCTCCGCAAAACCTCAGTTGCGTCATTTTGCAAACCCAACTCGACGGAACGGGCAGCGCAACGGCGGCCAACTACAACTGGGCCGGACCCGGCATGCTCAGCGGGGCAAACACCCTCGCGCCAACCGTCAACGCGCCCGGGACCTACACCCTTACCGTCACCAGCTTAGCCAACGGCTGCTCGGCCACTGCCACCACCGTTTTGGCTGCCAACACTGCGGCCCCTAATGCCAGTGCCGGGCCGGGCATTACCCTGCCTTGCGAGCCGCCGGGCGCCAGCCTGCAGGGCGGCAGCAACACGCCCGGCGCACTGTTCAACTGGTCGACGACCAACGGCCACTTTATCACCGGCATCAACACGCCGGCGCCCTTGGTGGATGCGGCAGGCGTGTATGTGCTGACCGTTACCGACCCGGCCAATGGTTGCACGGCCAGCGCTTCGGTAACCGTGCAGGCGCCAAGCGCCGATTTTCCCTTGCCCGGCACTACGGCGCCCGATTGCGCCAGCGGCCTGGGTAGTATTGTTTTTTCTGGGGGCGCAGCCAGCCAGGGACCGTTTCTTTATTCCATCGACGGCGGCCTGACCTTCAAGCCCGACAGTTTGTTTCTCCTTCAATTGCCGGGCAGCTACAACACGGTAGTGCAGGACGCCGGCGGTTGCGAGCGCCAACAGACGGTATTGCTGCCGGCAGTAAAAACGGTAACCGTCAATTTACCGGCAACCGCTGTGGTACAAGCGGGCGGAAATTTGATTTTGGCAGCCAGCGTCAACCTGCCGGCTTCCGAAATTGCGAGCATCAGCTGGACGCCTGTGGCAGGCTTGAGCTGTTCGGATTGCCTGAACCCTGTGGCCACACCAACGAACGACGTCGTTTATTCGGTGACCGTCACGTCTGTCGGCGGGTGTACCGGCAGTGCCAGCGTTGTCCTGACGGTAGAGCAGGAGTCTGGCGTGTATGTGCCCAATAGTTTTTCCCCCGATCTGGACGGGCGCAACGACCTGTTTCAAATTCAAACTGCCCGCTTGGTGAACCGTTTTGAAATGCAAATTTTCGATCGCTGGGGCAACCACCTGTTCACCGGCACCGACCTCAACGGCGGCTGGGACGGCAACTCCCGCGGGAAACAAATGCCTCCCGGCGTGTATGCCTATTTTATCCGGCTGGAGGTACTCGACGGGCAGGGGCAAGCGGAAGAATTGATTTTGAGCGGGGATGTGCTGCTGAAATGAGTTGCTGGTTAGAAGGTTTCTGGTTTCTGGTTGGACGTTGGCTAAATATCCCGAATAGCTAAACGAGCGCCCAACCAGAAACCAGAAACCTTCTAACCAGAAACTCTCTAACCAGAAACCCTCTAACCAGAAACCCTCTAACCAGAAACTAAAAAAAAGTATGAAGCCAATCCCTCTCCTCCTGACCCTCCTGGCACTGTCGGCGCTGGCGCTGAGCCTGATGGCTCCCATTCCTCAACCGGAGGCCTACCACGCCTACGCCGACCAGCGCGTGCTGTTTGGCATTCCGTTTTTTTGGAATGTAGTATCCAACCTGCCCATGTTGTTCATCGGCGCTTACGGCTTGTGGCAGTGCCGGCGGCATTGGCTGGAGCGGCCCGCCGGTGCGGCGCGCTGGATTCCGGCGGTGTTGAGCGGAGGCATTTTTATCACCTGCTTCGGCTCGGCTTATTATCATTGGGCGCCTTCGAACGGCACCTTGCTGTGGGACCGCCTACCGATGACGCTGATGTTCATGTCGCTGTTTTCTCTGTTGGTGTACGATTTTTTGGGGAAACAAGCGGGCAGTGTGTCGTTTTGGTGGTCGGTGCCGCTGGGCATGGCCAGCGTATTGTACTGGCATTTTACCGAAGCGGCCGGGCAGGGCGATTTGCGGCCCTACGCGTTGGTGCAGTTTTTTCCGATGCTGGCTGCGCCGGTGTTACTGTTGGCGTATCCGGGAAAAGTGCCTTATGTGCGGTACATTTTGGTGTTGCTGGGTTGGTATGTTGTGGCAAAAGTGTGCGAACATTTCGACCACGAGATCTACCGGGCCCTGGGTTTTTGGAGCGGGCATACGCTCAAGCACCTGACCGGAGCGGTCGGACTGGTGTATGCGATGAAAATTGTGGACAGCTGGTTTCCGCAACCGTAGGGGCGGCCCTTGCGGCCGCCCTGCATCACGGCCCTGCATCACGGCCCTGCATCACGGCCCTGCATCACGGCCGCAAGGGCGGGGAGCCAAGGGCGGAAAATCACGGGCGGCCGCAAGGGCGGCAAATCACGGGCGGCCGCAAGGGCCGCCCCTACGAGCAACACACAATTATTAATCTGGCCGGCTGTCCAGGCTGCCAACCCCACAGATAAAACATGAATGGCCTTCTACCAATTTTGCCCAAAATTCTGCAGCAGCCACCCGCCTGGGTGACGGATTTTTATTCAAAATTTCACGTCAGCAAAGCGCGGTTTGACGCGATATACGCCGTGCATCCCGAAAATGAACGGCGGTTTTTGACCCTGGCAAACTGGCTGCGCGAAAAGGTGTTCCCGGTCGGCTGTTTCGCCGGAGCAGGCATTTCGCTACCCTACGATCTCCCCGACTGGAACGGATTTTTAAAAGAATCTGCTGAAAAAATGGGCCTGGTCGCGGAGGTGATGCCGCTGCTGGAGGCGTACCGTTTTCAAGAGGCGGCCCAACTGCTCGAAGACTACAACCCGCAGGCTTTTGGACAAATCCTGCGCGGGCGGTTCAGCCACCGCAACATTGTACCGGAGTTGCGCGGGGCGGGTGCTTGTTTGCCGTTTTTGCCGTTTCGTTACCTGATCACCACCAATTTCGATTTTGTGCTCGAAGGTATTTACCAGATGGCCGGCATGCAGCTCAAGCCCGTGTTTTACGGCGCCAATCCCAGCTTTGTGCGGGCGGCGGTGACGGAGGATCTGGTTCCGCTGCTGAAAATTCACGGCGAGTACCTCCAGCAAAAGGTGCTGACCACCCGCGAGTACGAGCAGTTTTACGCAGCCGATGCGCCTTTGGCGGGCCATTTGGCGGAGCTGTTTTCCGAAATGCCGTTTTTGTTTGTGGGTTTCAGCTTGCAGGATGAGTACATCCGCCGGGCATTGGCAGCCGCCCGCGACGCTGCCGAGCGGCGCCCCATCCCGCATTTTGCCCTGTTGCATGCCGAAACCGAGGCGGAAGCCCTGGCGCGCGATGCCGAATTTACCGAACTCGGCGTGCATCCGATCTGGTACCTCGGGCCGGGGCACGGCATGGCCGAAACCACGCTCGGGACGCTGGCGTTCATGGCTTGGCCCAATCTGGACCTGTGGGAAGTGGCGGAAGCCCTGGAAACGGGCGATCTGAAATTCGGCCGCAATGCCAGCGAACGGATGGTGGAGGCCCGCCCGCAATGCCATGTATCGCGCATGGCCTACGCCTACTGCCTGGCCGGCGATGTCGACTGGGATGAAAGGCTGCTCGACCGCGACTACCTGCTGCGCGCCAGCAGCCGCATCAGCGAGGCGATCGGCGCTATCGGCAATTTCGCCGAAGGGTATGCCTTGCGCGCTATGATGTACCAGCAAATGTTCCATCTTGATCTGGCTGTGGAGGATCTGACCAAAGCTATCGAGCTCGACTCCAGCCTGAAACCCATGCTGTTGGCCTTGCGCGGCACGCTCCGGTTTATGTTTCTCGACGGCCGGAACGAAGCGCGCACCGATTTCGCACAGGCCCTGGAGCTGCTGCCGCCGGAAGCGGCGGAGCACAGCTTGCCCGCCTGGATGCGGTTTTACATCGCGGTTATCGACATGAAAAACGGACAGGACGGGGCTGTGGACCGGCTGCGTGCTGTCATGGACGAACCAACATTCCAAACTCCTGAAAACAAAAGTTTTCGCACACAAATAAAAAACCTGCTATGGCTGGCCAGGCCACTGTACCGGTTTTCCTTTTTTCGGAAACATATTTTTAATCAACTCAATTTCAATACCAGGGCAAGCGGATTTGCCGTGTGGCTCGGGCAGTCGGGCATTATACATTATTTTGCCAAACGGCAATTGCGGCGGGAAGCGCGGCGGGCGGAAAAGCGGCGAAAAAAAGAATCGGCGCGAAAAGCCTGACACATCGCGTATTTTTGGGCTACCAGACCTTCTTCTTACCAAACTGAAATTCCATGCAGGCAGCCAACTTCAACGACCCCTACCCCGATCCGTCACAGCCGGATGTACCCAACCAGCCGCCGCCGAAAAACGACCGCTGGACCAACACCCTGCGGCGCTGGGGCCGGAATGCGGCCAATTTTCTGAAAAAAAATACCGACACTGCCATCTGGTACCTCGCCGGGCTCAGCCTGGCGTCGCTGCTTTCCATTGCCCTGGGCGCCCACCGGTTTACCTGCTTGCTCGGCTTGGTCTGGATGCTGCTTTGGATGACGGCTACCCTTGTGGTCATGGGGCTCAACCGGCTAATTGTACAGTTTGATATCAACTGGCCGGAACGCGACCCCGAGCGGGAAAAAACCTGGAGCCCGAGCGAACGGGCTGCCATGGCGGCGTTGCGGTATGCCAAGAAAAATCCGTTTGCGGCGGGCGGGCTTGCCATCGCGGCGGGGCATGTAGTGCTGGTGGTGCACATTCATGCGGTAGCGGGTCTTCTCGATACTTTTTTCCATTTTACCGGCCGCTCCTGGGTGAGCCTTGCTTTTACGCTGGGCGCAGTGGTGGTGGGTTATGGTACCGATTGGCTGAGCCGGCAAGCGCAAAAAGAGGCGCGTGGCGGGTTGATCTACCTGCTGGCGTTTTTGCAGTACTACCTGAGTTTTGTGGTACTGGTTACCGGGCTGATCGGGGGCGCTGCGGCCTTGTTTTCGGTGTATCAAATTGTGCGCATGCCCTGGCTGCTCATCACGCACGACATGATCGAAACGGGGTATGAATTTTCCTATGCCCGAACGGTGCTGGAGGGTATCGGCGGCTGGTGGTTTGCCTTTTTTTACCTGTTGTTTCCGGCAGGCATTGCCGGCATGGCACACCAGCGGCTCCGGGCGGCGCGGGAAGGTGTGCGCACCCTGTTGCCCCGGCTGGCCTTGCAGGCGTTGCGCGCCGTGAGTGGGCTGGTGGGTTTGATCGGTTTGTTCGTGGCCTGGAACGAAGGCTGGGTGCGCCGTTTTTTTGAAGGCATTATTTACATTATTGCCTATATCATTCACTTGATTGCCAGTTTGTTCTAAGTTCTCCCACACATCTCCCAATGACCTCAATGACCTCCAATGGCCACTACAATCCAACACCTAAGTACATGCCCGACTATACCCTGCCCGAAGCAGTAGAGCGCATCGCCGAAGCCCCGGAGCCCCGGCTGTGCAATTTACAAATCACGCAGAGTTACCACGAACTCTCCGCAGCCCTGGCCCGCCATACCGGTCCGGCCGCTAACTGGTGCACCTTCGCTGCCTGGGCGTCCAAACAGGCTGGCCAAACGATCCGCGGCGAAGACCTGGACCGCGCCCTGCGCGCCGCCCTCGACGACATGCCCGAACTAGGCATACTGGCAAACGCCGCGCGCAGCAACCCGAGTTGGAACCTGGAGTTGGAGCAGCTGCAGGAACTGGTTTGGAAACAGCTCGACGTAGCGGCAGCAACCGCCCGCTCCAGCGCCGCTGTAGCGCGGGGCAATCAAAAAGTATACGCCGAAGTAGGGCGCGTATTTGCCCGGTTTTTACAAACAGGTCCGGAGACCGCCGATGCGCAAGCCCTTGCCGAATTTTTCGGAAGCCTGCGGCCCGGCCCGCCGCCGGAAGGCCAGGAATACCTCCGGCGCGCTTTCCGGCATTACCACCAGGCTATTCAAAGCCCCGATGCGAAGGCGCGCGCGGAGTGGATATTCCTGGCCAATATCGAAATCGGTTTTCACGAGCAAACGCGGCTGCAACCCGAAATTGCCGAAGCGCTCGACGCGGCACTGCCCGGTCCGGCGGTATTTGCCCGGCGCTTGGCCGGGGCCTTGTCGCCCAACTGGGGTTGGAGTTGGTACCTGCTCTGGCGGCTGCTCGGTTGGCTGGGCCGGCCGAATTTGCTGGACGAGGTTATCGCGCCGCTGCACCAGGCAGCCCGGCGCAGCATCCGGCTCGTTTTCACCAAACGGTTGATGACCATGGGCCTGCCCGGCGTCCGCCTGGCGCTGGGCAAAGACCTGAACCTGCCGTTTTCGCCCAATCTGGTCCGGGTCGAGAATCCGGAACTCCAGGATCTGCTGAAACAAGTGGACCCCAGCCCCGAAAGCCTGCGCGATTCAGGCGCGGTCGACTGGGCTGATTTGCCCGACCGGCTGCATTTTATCGCGGATTTGTTTCGCTGCAGTCAGGAAAGTCCGGAGTTGTTGGGACCGCCGTTTTCGGCGGCGCAAGTGGCGGCGCTGAAAGCCGGGCAAATGCCGGCGGGGGAATTGT
>CAZVZH010000091.1:0-15858 GCA_964630705.1 uncultured Saprospiraceae bacterium
AGGGGTAGAGCACTTCCTTGGTAAGGAAGAGGTCGTGAGTTCAATTCTCATCAACGGCTCAAGAAAATAAAGCGTTGTAGCTCAGGGGTAGAGCATTCCGATTTGAAGTCGGGAAGGTCGTGAGTTCAATTCTCATCAACGGTTCTAAACAGTGTGGTAATAGGATAATTTGGCGTTGCGGTTTTTGCCGCAGGCAAATATTCAGATTATCACATTATCACATTAACAAACTAACTCTTCAACAAATTTTTAGTCTAGACCAATGGCAAAAGAAACATTTCAACGCACAAAGCCGCACGTGAACATTGGTACGATCGGCCACGTCGACCACGGTAAGACTACCTTGACTGCTGCGATAACCGTTGTGCTCTCCGAAAAAGGATTGGCCAAAAAAACGGATTATGCCTCTATCGATGCCGCTCCGGAAGAAAAAGAGCGTGGTATTACCATCAATACGGCTCACGTAGAATATGAAACGGAAAAACGGCACTACGCGCACGTCGACTGCCCGGGCCACGCCGACTACGTGAAAAACATGATCACGGGCGCCGCTCAGATGGACGGTGCTATCCTGGTAGTAGCCGCTACTGACGGTCCGATGCCGCAAACCCGCGAGCACATCCTCCTGGCACGTCAGGTAGGCGTACCCAAAATCGTAGTTTTCATGAACAAAGTTGACCTGGTTGACGACGAAGAAATGTTGGAACTGGTCGACATGGAGGTTCGCGAACTGCTGAGCTCCTACGGCTTCAATGGCGACGACGCCAGCGTCATCAAAGGCTCCGCACTGAAAGCCCTCGAAGGCGACGCCAAATACACGGCCGCCATCCAGGATCTGATGAACGCCTGCGACAGCGATATTCCGGAACCCACGCGCGAAACGGACAAACCGTTCCTGATGCCGGTGGAAGACGTGTTCACCATCACCGGTCGCGGTACGGTTGCTACCGGCCGTATCGAGCGCGGTGTAATCAACACTGGCGACCCGGTTGAAATCATCGGTATGATGAAAGACGGTGAAAAACCGCTGACCTCCACGATCACGGGTGTGGAAATGTTCCGCAAAATCCTCGAGCGTGGTGAAGCTGGCGACAACGCCGGCCTGTTGCTCCGCGGTATTGAGAAAGACCAAATCCGCCGTGGTATGGTTATCTGCAAACCGGGTAGCGTGAAGCCGCACAAAAAATTCAAATGCTCGGTGTATATCCTGTCGAAAGAAGAAGGCGGCCGCCACACGCCTTTCTTTAACGGCTACCGTCCGCAATTCTACTTCCGTACCACCGACGTTACGGGCAACGTGAAACTGCCCGCCAATGTCGAAATGGTGATGCCGGGCGACAACATTGAATTCGAAGTGGAACTCCACAACACGATCGCCCTCGAAAAAGGTCTGCGCTTCGCTATCCGCGAAGGCGGCCGTACGGTCGGCGCCGGTCAGGTTACGGAAATCCAGGATTAATAGAGTTTGAAGTTTGGAGTTTGGAGTTTGAAGGAGTTCACCATTCGAGAAAGTTGAACCACTTCAAACTTCAAACTTCAAACTTCAAACTTCAAACTAAAAAAGGGGCATAGCTCAATTGGTAGAGTGACGGTCTCCAAAACCGTAGGCTGCGGGTTCGAGCCCTGCTGCCCCTGCGAAGTCACCCCGGTTGACCCTAATGAAAATATGCCGGCTGCCAGCCTGGCGAGGTTCGTTGTCCGACCATTCCGATCGACAACGAACTTTTTTGGCAAAACCGGAACCTTGAGGCCGATTCGGCAGCGAGATCACGAATAACACAATTAAAGGCAATGGAGCGGATTACCTTATACCTGAAAGAAAGTTACCAGGAACTGATCAAACACGTTTCCTGGCCTACATTGGCCCAATTGCAAGAAAGCACCATCGTAGTACTGGTCACCTCGGTCATTCTGGCCCTGATCATTTTTGTGATGGATATGGGTTGCAGTGTTGTGTTCAAAAACCTTTATGGCGTTTGGGGATCCTGATCCGGCCTTTTTTTCGCCATAAGCCTTCCAAAAATTATGAGTAAAGAAAAAGAAACGGCGCCTGTTGCCGTAGGGGCCGAGGAAAAAAAGTGGTATTCCCTCCGTGTCATTAGCGGCAAGGAGAAAAAGATCAAAGAGCGCATTGATCTGGAAATCGAACGCTCCAATTGGAAGGATTTTGTGTTTCAAGTAATCGTACCCACCGAAAAGGTGTACAAAATCCGCAACGGCAAAAAAGTCGTGCAAGAGCGGAATTTGTTGCCAGGATATATTCTGGTAGAGGCATTCGGCAGCCGTCTGAACGGCGATGTGGCCAAACTAATCAGCGACATGCCCAATGTTATCCACTTTTTGGGAAAAGAAACCCCTGTGCCCATGACCCAAGCGGAAGCCAATCGTTTGCTCGGCAAAGTAGACGATAGCAGCGAAGCCGGCGAAACCATGGCCGAACCCTTCCTGGTGGGCGAAACCGTGAAAATTATTGATGGCCCCTTCGCCGATTTCGTCGGCGATATCCAGGAGGTCAACGAAGAAAAGAAAAAACTGAAAGTGATCGTCAAGATTTTCGGTCGCGGAACCGAAGTCGAACTGAACTTTATGCAGGTAGATAAAATCAACTAATTACAATGGCAAAAGAAGTAGATATTTATATCAAACTCCAGGTAAAAGGCGGCCAAGCCAACCCGGCTCCCCCGATCGGCCCAGCCCTCGGCGCCAAAGGCGTCAATATCATGGAGTTTTGCAAGCGCTTCAACGCTCAGACTACGGAGCAAATGGGTCAGGTGCTCCCGGTGCTCATATCGGTGTATAAAGACAAAACCTTTGACTTTATCATCAAAACGCCCCCGGCATCCATCCAACTGTTTGATGCCGCCAAGCTGAAACCCGGACAAGGCTCTGCCGAATCGAACCGCAAAAAAGTTGGCTCCGTCACCTGGGATCAGGTGCGCGCCATCGCCGAGTCGAAAATGCCCGACCTCAACTGCTTTACCGTGGAGGCCGGCATGCGCATGATCGCCGGAACAGCCCGCAGCATGGGCATTACCGTGGAAGGTACTCCGCCCTGGCAGAGCTAATACGCGGAGTGATTGAGTGATTTTTGACGCAGTGGCGTTCCAATTTGGCTCGCCAGGTATTGATCAAAAAATCTCTTCACTATAAACAAGGGAGTTTCGGCCCAAACCGGAACGCTGAACCTTAAACATTTTTATTCATGGCAAAGCTTACGAAAAAACGTAAAGCCGTCGAAGGCAAGGTAGATGCCGAAAAACTCTACCAGCTCGATGAAGCGATGAGCCTGGTCAAAGAAGTCAATACGACCAAATTCGATGCTTCCGTCGACGTGCATGTACGCCTGGGGATCGACCCCCGCAAAGCCGATCAGGCCCTGCGCGGTACAGTTTCCCTGCCCCACGGCACCGGCAAAACCAAACGTGTGCTGGTGTTTTGTACCCCCGACAAAGAAGCCGAAGCGAGAGAGGCCGGCGCTGATCATGTCGGTATGGACGAATACATGCAAAAAGTGTCTGACGGCTGGTTGGACGTCGATGTGATCATCGCCACGCCCAACGTCATGGGCCAACTTGGCAAAGTCGCCCGTATCCTCGGCCCCCGCGGCCTCATGCCCAACCCGAAAACAGGCACCGTTACCAATGACATCGCTGCCGCCGTGAGCGAGGTAAAAAAAGGCAAAATCGCCTTCCGCGTCGACAAATTCGGCATCGTGCATGCCTCTGTCGGGCGCATCTCTTTCACCCCGGCTCAACTCACCGACAACGCCCACGAACTCATCGCCACCCTGGTGCGCATGAAACCCTCCAGCGCTAAAGGCGTATACATGAGGTCGGTTTCGGTAGCCAGCACCATGAGCCCGGGCATCGCCGTTGATCCAAAATCTATCAAAGTATAAAATCCGGAACGGGTACAGCATGGGCCCGCCCAGCGCTGTGCTCCGATTTGTGACCAGCTTTTCAAATTCAATTAAAAATGACCAGAGAAGATAAAATAGCAGCAGTCGCCGAACTGAAAGAAGACCTGGGCAGCAGCCCCTTCTTTTACCTGGCCGACTCCTCCACCCTCTCGGTAGCGAAGATCAATCAGTTCCGCCGGATGTGCTTTGAAAAAGGGGTGAAAATCAAAGTGGCTAAAAACACCCTCATCCAAAAGGCGCTCGAAAGCGAACCCGCCGAAAAAGGATACGCCGCTTTGTTCGAAGCCCTTAAAGGCCCGACCACGATCCTGATCTCTTACAATCCGAAAGCGCCAGCTAAACTGATCGAAGAATTCCGCAAAACGGATGAACGCCCGATCTTGAAAGCCGCCTACATTGATTCGGCTGTATTCCTCGGCGACGATCAACTCAAAACGCTGACCAACCTCAAAACCAAAGATGAATTGGTCGGCGAAATCATTGGCTTGCTGCAATCGCCGGGCCGCAAACTGTCGAGCATGATTACCGCTACCGGCGGCAAAATCGCCGGTATCGTCAAAACGCTCCAGGAGCGCCCCGAGTAACCCTTGCCGCCCGGGGACGTATCGCCCAATTTTGTAAACAACTGCGGTGCGACACTCCCGGCCGGATACAAATTTGGCTTCCAAGTACGCACTATATGCGACTTTACTCCATCCAACCGCCCTTTAAAACCCGTAACATCATTAGCAAACCAGTTTTTAAATTTTATTTACAGAAATGGCAGATTTAAAAGCACTTGCCGAACAATTGGTCAACCTGACCATTAAAGAGGCAAACGACCTGGCCACCATCTTGAAAGACGACTATGGCATCGAGCCCGCCGCTTCCGCTGTTGCAGTAGCAGCCGCCCCGGGCGCAGCCGCTGGTGGCGGTGAAGCCGCTCCGGCCGAAAAAACGGAATTCGATGTGATCCTGAAAGATGCTGGCAGCAGCAAACTCAACGTGGTTAAAGAAGTGAAAAACCTCCTTGGCCTGGGTTTGAAAGAAGCCAAAGACCTCGTAGACGGCGCGCCGAGCGAACTGAAAACCGGCGTGAACAAAGCCGAGGCTGAATCGATCAAATCCACCCTCGAAGCCGCTGGCGCTGTAGTCGAAATCAAGTAAGCAGCAGGCCTCCCAAGCGGCCGGCGTTTCGGCCGCCTCCGGATAGTGCGCCGGTTCTCCGGCGGTTCACCTACTGACTTACGATTTCGACGCTATGTTCGGCACTTCTACTTTTTTTTACTCATAAGCGATTGGGCTTAGCGTAGTTCCCAGCCTGGTGCTGGGATGCGCTAAGCCTATCGCTGTCTGTACCGGCTGGGTCCGGTGGGAACATTTTGGCTTATCGCCGCGTTATACAGCGTGTTCCTATTTTTTCCCGCCTGTTTTTTTACGGCCTGAAATGTCAGCGCCGATCTGCAAATCGCACAAAAGCATATTTTGCATAAGATGACCAATAACGGCACCACCAACGGGGTAATGCCCAAAACCGGAGTTCAAGAGCGCGTTAATTTTGGAAAAATTCGCCTCGCCGGTCACTACCCCGACCTCCTTGAAATTCAACTCAAATCGTTCCAGGAATTTTTCCAACTGGAAACCACGCCGGAAAACCGGGCTGCGGAAGGCCTTTATAAGGTGTTCAAAGAAAACTTCCCCATCACCGACGCCCGGAATATTTTCAACCTGGAATTCCTCGACTATTTTGTGGACCCTCCCCGGTATACGATTGACGAGTGTATGCAGCGCGGCCTCACCTACTCGGTGCCGCTCAAAGCCAAACTCCGCCTCTCGTGTAACGATGAAGAACACATCGACTTCCAGACGATCGTACAGGACGTGTTCCTGGGCAACATCCCGTACATGACGCCCAAAGGAACCTTTGTGATCAATGGCGCCGAACGCGTCATCGTTTCGCAACTCCACCGTTCGCCCGGCGTGTTTTTCGGCCAGAGCTTTCACCCCAACGGCACTAAAATCTACAGCGCTCGGGTAATTCCGTTCAAAGGCGCCTGGATGGAGTTTGCCACCGATATCAACCTGGTCATGTATGCCTACATCGACCGGAAAAAGAAATTCCCTGTTACCACCCTCCTGCGCGCTATCGGCTTCGATACCGACAAAGCCATCCTCGACCTGTTCAACCTGGCCGACGAGGTCGCCTGCACCCGCGACAACCTCGAGGGCGCAATCGGGCGCAAACTCGCCGCCCGCGTGTTGAAAAGCTGGACGGAAGACTTCGTCGACGAAGATACCGGCGAGGTGGTCACTATTCCGCGAAACGAAGTCATCCTCGAGCGCGATACCCTGCTCGACGAAGAAAATATCGAACAAATTCTCGACTCGGGCGCTACCACGGTTATCCTGCAGCGCACCGATATCGATGAGGATTTTTCCATTATTTATAACACTCTCCAGAAAGACCCTACTTCGAGCGAACTCGAAGCCGTAACCTACATATACCGCCAATTGCGCGGCTCCGACCCCCCAGATGATGAAACCGCCCGCGGTATCATCGACAAACTGTTCTTTTCCGACAAACGCTACAACCTCGGCGATGTCGGCCGTTTCAAGATTAACCGCAAACTCGGCCTGGAAATCGACGAGGAAAACCTCGTGTTGACCAAGGAAGACATCATCGCCATCGTACGCTACATCGTCAGCCTGATCAACAACAAAGCCGAAATCGACGATATTGACCACCTATCGAACCGCCGTGTGCGCACCGTGGGCGAGCAACTGTACGCCCAGTTCGGCGTCGGTCTGGCCCGTATGGCCCGCACGATCCGCGAGCGGATGAACGTGCGCGACAACGAGGTGTTCACCCCGGTCGACCTGATCAACGCTCGCACGCTGTCGTCGGTGATCAACTCCTTTTTCGGAACCAGCCAGTTGTCGCAGTTTCTCGACCAAACCAACCCGCTGTCGGAAATCACGCACAAGCGCCGTATTTCCGCACTCGGCCCCGGCGGTCTGAGCCGCGAGCGCGCCGGCTTTGAGGTGCGCGACGTACACTATTCGCACTACGGCCGCCTTTGCACAATCGAAACGCCGGAAGGCCCGAACATCGGTCTGATCTCCACCCTTTGCACCCATGCCAAAATCAACAAAATGGGCTTCCTCGAAACGCCCTACCGGCGTGTGGAAGGCGGTAAAGTGGTGATGGCCGGCGATGTAGAATACCTGTCGGCGGAAGCGGAAGATTTCATGAAAATCGCCCAGGCCAACACTCCTGTCAGCGAAAAAGGCGCTTTCCAGGAAGAACGCGTCCGCTCCCGCGAACATGGCGACTTCCCCATTCTCACGCCCGACGAAGTGGAATACATCGATGTGGCCCCCAACCAGATCGTGGGCGTTTCCGCCTCGCTGATTCCCTTCCTTGAAAACGACGACGCCAACCGCGCCCTCATGGGCTCCAACATGCAACGCCAGGCCGTTCCGCTGATCCGTCCGACTTCTCCGACGGTGGGCACCGGCCTGGAAGCTAAGGTGGCTCGCGACAGCCGGATGCTCATCAATGCCGAAGGCTCGGGTGTAGTGGAATATGTGGATGCCAACGAAATCGTGATCAACTACGACCGCACCGAGGAAGACCAACTCGTGTCGTTCGAAGATGCGCGCAAAACGTATAAACTCACCAAGTTTATGCGCACCAACCAAGGCACCTGCATCAACCTGAAGCCCATCGTGCGCCGCGGCCAACGCGTGGAGGAAGGCGATATCCTCTGCGAAGGCTACGCCACGGAAAACGGCGAGCTGGCCCTCGGCCAAAACCTGAAAGTGGCTTTCATGCCCTGGAAAGGCTACAACTTTGAGGATGCTATCGTGCTCAGCGAGCGCGTGGTACAGGAAGACGTGTTTACCTCGATCCACATCGAACACTTCGAAATGGACGTGCGCGACACCAAACTGGGCGAAGAAGAACTCACGGCCGATATTCCGAACGTGAGCGAAGACGCCACCAAAGACCTCGACGAAAACGGCATCATCCGCATCGGCGCCTGGGCGAAGGAAGGCGATATCCTCATCGGCAAAATCACGCCCAAAGGCGAAACCGACCCGACCCCCGAGGAAAAACTCCTGCGCGCCATTTTCGGCGATAAAGCCGGCGACGTGAAAGACGCCTCCCTCAAGGTGCCACCCAGCATCAATGGCGTGGTCATCGACAAGCAACTTTTCGCCCGCGCAAAAAAGGATAAACTGCAGAAAGAACAGGAAAAAGCCCTGCTCGACAAACTCGACGACGAACACGCCGTAAACCTGAACAACCTGAAAACCATCCTCGTGGATAAACTTCAGGTACTCGTAAAGGATAAAATCACCAACGGAATCCGCAGTATCTACAACGAAGAAATGGTGCCGAAAGGAACCAAACTCTCCATCCAGGTGCTGCGCGACCAGATCGATTACAGCCAGGTAGACTATACCAACTGGCTCTCGGAAAAAGATACCAACCTGCTCATCGCCCGCCTGCTGCACAACTACAGCATTAAGGTGAATGAGGAAGTAGGCCGGTACAAACGCGAAAAATTCAACATCAGCATCGGCGACGAACTCCCCGCTGGCGTACTCAAACTGGCCAAAGTATACCTGGCTAAAAAACGCAAGCTGAAAGTGGGCGACAAACTCGCCGGCCGCCACGGCAACAAGGGCATTGTGAGCCGTATCGTACGGATCGAAGATATGCCTTTCCTCGCCGACGGAACCCCCGTCGACGTGGTGCTCAACCCCCTGGGCGTACCCTCGCGTATGAACCTGGGCCAGATTTTCGAAACGGTACTTGGCTGGGCCGGCGAACGCCTCGGCGTCAAATTCGCCACCCCCATCTTCGACGGCGCCAAAACCGATGAAGTAGAACAGTGGATCGAAAAAGCCGAACTGCCCGAGCTGGGTCAAACCTACCTGCACGACGGCGAAACGGGCGACCGTTTCCACCAAAAAGCCACCGTAGGCGTGATTTACATGCTCAAACTCAGCCACATGGTCGACGATAAGATGCACGCGCGCTCCATAGGCCCCTACTCGCTCATCACGCAGCAGCCCCTCGGCGGTAAAGCCCAGTTTGGCGGCCAGCGTTTCGGCGAGATGGAAGTCTGGGCCCTCGAAGCCTACGGCGCATCCAACATCCTCCAAGAGTTGCTCACCTTCAAATCCGACGATATTCAGGGCCGCGCCAAAGCCTACGAAGCCATCGTCAAAGGCGACAACCTGCCGGAGGCCAACATCCCGGAATCGTTCAACGTTTTGGTGCACGAACTCCGCGGCCTGGCCCTCGATGTTAAGTTTGATTAAATACGAATAACCGGCTTGGAAATAGATGGAAGAATATTTCTCTGGTAAAAAATTATTTGGAGACGATTTTACCCTCGAACAAATACAGGCCTGGTACAACGACGAAAAAGAAGGGTACGCTACCCTGATAGCGGAAATGGGCTGGACGGAATCCAGCGAAGCATACGGTTATCAGCACCTCAATACCGTACATGGTTACCGGCATCTGCCGAAAAACGTATACTTCGAACGCGCAATGGGCTTGGGCTCCGCCTATGGAAATGAATTTTTACCGGTAATCGACCGCATAAATTCTATTTACATAGTCGAACCTTCCGACCAGCTCGTTTCTACCCAATTGCAAGGCGTAACCCTTCAATACAAAAAGCCTTCTGTGGAAGGCAAACTGGACTTTGACGACAACTTTTTTCAACTGGAAACCTGTTTTGGAACACTACACCACATTCCCAACGTATCGTTCGTTTTGCGCGAACTGCACCGGTGCCTGGCGCCGGGAGGCTACCTCCTGCTCCGCGAACCGGTTATCTCGATGGGCGATTGGCGCCAACCCAGGCCAGGACTGACGAAACGCGAGCGGGGCATCCCGGTAGATTATTTCCGGGAACGCTTCCGTGAACTGGACTTTCGGGTCGTTCGCGAAAGTTTTTGTTTTACGATGACTGCCTTTTTGCAACGCAAAATCGGCCACTGGTTCAACAAAAGCTTGCACGAATACCACCGTTACATTGTTCTGGACAACTGGCTTTCAAAACTGACCGCATTTAACCTTCATTACCACGCCCAAAACCCCTTTCAACGCATTGCGCCTGCTTCGGTGTTCTATATTTTGCAGAAAAAATAAATCTTGTCTCTGATATGCCTTTCAAAAAGAAAAGCAACAAAACCGACCAAAATTTCGAAAGCATAACCATTAGCCTGGCCAGCCCGGATGAAATCCTGGAGCGCAGCTATGGTGAGGTGCTCAAGCCCGAAACGATCAACTACCGTTCGTACAAACCCGAACGCGACGGCTTGTTTTGCGAACGCATTTTCGGTCCGGTCAAAGACTACGAATGCTACTGCGGTAAATACAAACGCATCCGGTACAAAGGGATCGTTTGCGACCGTTGCGGCGTCGAGGTCACTGAAAAGAAAGTGCGCCGCGAACGCATGGGCCACATCAAACTGGTCGTGCCGGTGGTGCACATCTGGTTTTTCAAAAGCCTGCCGAACAAAATCGGCTATATCCTCGGCGTGTCGTCCAAAAAACTGGAATCCATCGTCTATTACGAGCGCTATGTGGTGATCAACCCCGGCGTGAAAGGCGAAGAAGGAATCAGCAAAATGGACCTGCTCACGGAGGAAGAATACCTCGAAATCCTCGAGACGCTGCCCAAAGACAACCAGATGTTCGACGACGGGCACCCCGATAAATTCGTCGCCAAAATGGGCGCCGAAGCCATCCACCACCTGCTGAGCACGCTCAACCTCGACGACCTGGCCGCCCAACTGCGCCACGAAGCCAATACCGAGTCGAGCCAGCAGAAAAAAGCCGACGCCAACAAACGCCTGCGTGTGGTGGAAGCCTTCCGCTCCGGCCTTGAAGGCGCAGGCCAGCGGCCCGAGTGGTCGGTGATTCACTACCTGCCCGTGGTGCCGCCCGAATTGCGCCCCCTGGTGCCGCTCGACGGCGGCCGCTTCGCATCGTCTGACCTGAACGACCTGTACCGCCGCGTCATCATCCGCAATAACCGCCTCAAACGCTTGCTCGAAATCAAAGCGCCGGAGGTGATTTTGCGCAACGAAAAACGTATGTTGCAGGAGGCGGTCGACTCGCTGTTCGACAACTCCCGCAAATCCAACGCTGTAAAAGCCGAAGGCGGCCGCGCCCTGAAATCGCTGTCCGATATCCTCAAGGGCAAACAAGGCCGTTTCCGCCAAAACCTGCTCGGCAAACGCGTCGACTACTCCGGCCGTTCGGTTATCGTCGTTGGCCCTACCTTGAAATTGCACGAATGCGGCCTGCCCAAAGCGATGGCCGCCGAATTGTTTAAGCCGTTTATCATCCGCAAACTCATCGAGCGCGGCATCGTGAAAACGGTTAAGTCGGCTAAAAAACTGGTCGACCGCAAAGACCAGGTCATCTGGGAAATCCTGGAAAATATCCTGCGGGGCCACCCTGTCATGCTCAACCGCGCCCCAACGCTGCACCGCTTGTCGATCCAGGCGTTCCAGCCGCGCCTGATCGAGGGCAAAGCCATCCAACTCCACCCGCTCGTTTGTACGGCTTTCAACGCCGACTTCGACGGCGACCAAATGGCCGTGCACGTACCGCTGAGCCATGCCGCTATCCTGGAATCCCAGGTGCTTATGCTCTCCAGCCACAACATGCTCAACCCGCAGGACGGCTCTCCGATTACCCTGCCCTCGCAAGACATGGTGCTGGGCTTGTACTACCTCACGAAAGAGCGCAAATCCATCCCGGAAAACCCCGTGCGCGGCGAAGGCCGCCGCTTTTACTCGCCGGAGGAAGTGCTCATCGCCTACAACGAAGGCCAACTCGATTTGCACGCCGCCATCGAATGCCGGGTGGAAATTGAAGAAAACGGCCAGATGGTACACCAGCGCCTGCAAACGACGGTTGGCCGGGTGCTGTTCAACCAGTCGGTGCCCAAAGGCGTGCCCTACATCAACGAACTGCTCACCAAGCGCAACCTCAAGGTGATCATCGGCGAAATTATCCAGCGCACCAACTTCAAACTGACGGCCGAATTCCTCGACGCCATCAAGGAAATGGGCTTCGGCTGGGCGTTCAAAGCCGGCTTGTCGTTCAACCTGGGCGACCTGGTGATACCAGAGTTGAAAAAAACCGTGCTGGAATCCGCCCAACAGGAAGTCGACGAAGTGTGGGACAACTACAACATGGGCCTCATCACCTACAACGAACGCTACAATCAGATCATCGATAAATGGACCTACGCCGACAACCGGATCACCGATCGCCTCATGCAGGAACTCAGCCAGCACAAGCAGGGCTTCAATTCCGTGTTCATGATGCTCGACTCTGGCGCGCGCGGTTCCAAACAACAGATCAAGCAGCTTTGCGGCCTTCGCGGCCTCATGGCTAAGCCCCGGAAATCCGGCGACACCGGCGGGGCAATCATCGAAAACCCCATCCTTTCCAACTTCCTCGAAGGGCTTTCTGTACAGGAGTATTTCATCTCCACGCACGGCGCCCGCAAAGGCCTGGCCGATACCGCCCTGAAAACGGCTGACGCCGGTTACCTGACGCGCCGTCTGGTCGACGTTGCCCAAGACGTGGTTATCCGCGAAGAGGACTGCAATACCCTGCGCGGAATCGACACCGTGGCCCTCAAGGAAGGTGATAAGGTCATCCAGCCTCTAGCCGACCGGATCAAAGGCCGTTTTAGCCTGTACGATATCTACCATCCCGAAACGGATGACATCATTCTCGCCGCCGGCGAGTACATCAGTGAAAAACTCGCTAAAGACATCGAAGCCGCCGGTGTGGAACTGGTGACCATCCGCTCGGTGCTTACCTGCGAAAGCCGCCGCGGTGTGTGCGGAAAATGCTACGGTAAAAACCTGGCCACCGGCCGGGTGGCCGAAATCGGCGATGCCGTGGGGATTATTGCCGCCCAGTCGATCGGCGAACCCGGTACCCAGCTCACGCTCCGTACCTTCCACACGGGCGGTACGGCCATGATCGGTAAAACCGAAAATGAAATTGTGACCCGGAACGCCGGTAAAATCGAATTCGACTCGATCAAAACGATCACCCGCGTTACTGACAAAGGCGAAAAAGTACAGGTGGTGGTGTCGCGTATCGGCGAACTGCGCGTCGTCGACCCAAAAACGGGCCGCATGTTCTCCCAAAGCTACATCCCCTACGGCTCTATCCTTTATGTGAAGGACGGCCAGGAAGTAGACAAGGGCGTGAAAATTTGCTCCTGGGACCCGTTCAACGCCACTATCGTCAGCGAATTCGCTGGCATCGTCAAATACCACAACCTGGATGAAGGCGCCAGCTTCCGCATGGAACGCGACGACCAAACAGGCTTTGCCGAAAAAGTGGTGATCGAAAGCAAAAACAAACGGAAAATCCCGTCTATCGCGATCGTCGACCCGAAAACAGGCGAGGAGTTGAAAAACTACACCCTGCCGATCGGCGCATACATCTCCGTTGATGACGATGAAGAGGTGAAAATCGGTAAGCAGATCGTAAAAATTCCGCGTAAACTGGGTAAAATCGCCGACATCACCGGCGGCCTGCCCCGTGTGACGGAATTGTTCGAGGCCCGCAACCCGTCGAACCCAGCCACGGTTGCCGAAATCGACGGTATCATTACCTTCGGCTCGATCAAACGCGGCAACCGCGAGTGCATCATCGAAGCCAAAGACGGCCAGAAACGCAAGTACCTAATCAACCTGACCAAGCACATTCTGATGCAGGAAGGCGATTTCGTACGAGCCGGTACCGCTCTGACGGAAGGCTCCATCTCTTTGAAAGACATTCTGGCGATCAAAGGCCCCTTCGCGGCCTCCTCCTACCTCGTCAACGGCGTACAGGAGGTGTACCGCTCCCAGGGGATCAACATCAACGACAAACACATCGAGGTGATCGTGCGCCAAATGCTGCGCCGCCTCGAAATTGTCGACCCGGGCGATACCCACTTCCTCGCTGGCGAACCGGTGGAACGCAACGAGTTCATTGACTACAACGACTGGATTTTTGACAAGAAGTTTGTGACCGAAGCCGGCGACAGCGCCAAACTGCGCCCCGGTGCACTGGTTTCCCTGCGGCAAATCCGCGAGGAAAACTCCTTCCTCAAGCGCAACGACAAAAAACTGGTCGAATACCGCGACGCCTTGCCCGCTACCGCAATTTCTATGTTGCTGGGGATCACCAAGGCTTCGCTGGGTACCGAATCGTGGATTTCCGCCGCTTCTTTCCAAGAGACAACCAAGGTGCTCAGTACGGCCGCTATTGCCGCCAAAAAGGACTACCTGATGGGCCTGAAGGAAAATGTGATCGTCGGCAAGAAAATCCCCGCAGGCACGGGTATGCGCCAGTACGACCGGATCCAGGTGACCGGCTCCGGCCGGCCCTTCCGCGACCAACGCGATGCCGAAGTGCTCGCTTTGGATGACGAATAGTCGACTATACTACGCCATAAAATCGCCGCCGCCGTCCCGTATTTTCGGGGCGGCGGCGTTTTTTTTTGCCCTGGCGGTTTCACACAGTTATGCGGTAAACCTACACAGTTACAAGCTTTTTGGTAGCAGTTATAAGCTTCGCCTTGACATGGGCTGCCACAAGGTGTTATTTTTGAACTACTTGTACCTGCATTCCGCCCTGCCGCGTTCCTTTTATCAAAAATCTTGAATCATGAAAAAACTCCTGCTCTGTACAGCGCTTTTGTTTGCCAGTCTTCCGCTGGCCTTCTCCAAACTGGTCCTGTTGTCGTCCATGTTAAATGAGTGCGACGAATACTGGGAAGTACGCGTCATTGAAATCAATGAGGCCGGCCAAATCATCAAAAACGACCTGATTGCCTCCGGCACCTATGACCATTGCCTGAGTTTGCGCGCCGGAAACCCCGTCGAGCGCGTAGCCCCTTCTCCAACCTTATATCTGGATAAAGCCAGCACTTCGACCATTCAATTCAATATTCTCCCTAATCCGGCCTCTACTGTCCGTAGTATCGCCTACCGCGCCGCGGCTGACCTGCAAGACGCTCCGACAAAAATTATGCTGTTAGACGTGCAGGGTAAACAGCATGTAATCTGGCAAGGGGCGCTTTCCGGCAAGGAAGGCCAAATCAGTCCAGTCGATTTTCAGCATTTGCCCGACGGAAATTACTTCATCGTCTTTCAGGTAGAGGGCCTCAAAGCGGTGTCGGCGCAGTTTGTGAAATACGGGAAGTAAACTTCAATCCAGTGGAAAGAGGAATTCAGGTTCAAATCGCTTCGGCTACTCCAACGGGTAGCCGAAGTTTTTGCTGAAATACGGGATTTTCAGGTATAACTCCGCTACTGCGTTTTACACAGTTATGCGGTAAACCTACACAGTTATAAGCTTTTTGGTAGCAGTTACAAGCTTTGCCTTGCGGTCGGCCCTGGCTCAAGTTATTTTTGAACATGCGACTTGGTCGTTTTAAATTCAAAACACGCCTATGTTCAAAATCTTGCCACTCGTTGTTGTCCTGCTCAACCTTTTCAGTTTTTGTACTACACCGTCAGAAGCGCCCTTCCAAAACTCACAGGACCACTTTTCCGTCACCCACTCCGATCCTTATTTTCAACAGCCCGACACCGCCGGTTTGTGCCAGTCTTACCTGAATGCTTTAGCTGAACCGGATGGCGTGAACCTCCCGATAGTACCGCCGTCCAGCTGGGGCCTCCTGGCTTTTACAGGTCCAAACACCGGCATGATTCCGGTAAGCACCTTTTTTGAGGATTCTATTCGGTTTCAGGTGCTGTTTTTTCGCAAAGACAGCACTGGTTATCAGTTTTATACCGTCGATCGCGAACCACCAAACGTAAGCGGTTTTGCCAACCGCTAGCGCCATTGCCGCCAATTTAAGTTGTTAGGCGATTTTGCCCCTGATTCGCATGACTCAACC
>CAZVZH010000092.1:0-15770 GCA_964630705.1 uncultured Saprospiraceae bacterium
AAACCCAGGGCGGCGGCAAAAACCAGCGGTACGGCGTGTTCCATATGCAAAAAAAATTTGGGCTTAGCCAGGGTTTAAATCGTTGAGTTCGCCGATCTGCCGGAGGTAAGCCAGGGTGGTTTGGGCCTCGGCCTCGTCGACCTTACTGATAGCCGTGCCGACGTGTACCAGCACATAATCGCCCACCCGGGCGTCGGGCACCAGGCTGAGGTTCACTTCGCGTTGAATCCCGTCGAAACTGACTTTGCCGCTGCGAAAAGGGTTGTCGGCATCGGTGAGCAGGACGGTTATTTTACCGGGTATGGCCAGGCACATTTTAGTTTGAAGTTTGAAGTTTGAAGTTTGAAGTTTGAAGTTTGAAGTTTGAAGTTTGAAGAGGCGCATCGACTGGCGCATTCGCCGCCTGTACCCACTCCACGGAATCCGCCTTTCCCTCTTGACATTTTACCCGGCATAGGCTGGGCAGGCATTTTACATTTTGACTTTTACAAGGCGGCAAGCCAGCGGTACCAGCTTTCCATGCCCTGGCCGGTAGTGGCGGATAGTTCGACGAATTCCAGCCGGGGATTTACCTGGCGGGCATAATTTTTCAGAGCCGCCAGGTCAAATTTGAGGTAGGGCAGCAAGTCGATTTTATTGATCACGCACAGCTGAGCCGTACGAAACATATCCGGGTATTTGATTGGTTTGTCTTCGCCTTCGGTGACGCTGATGATGACGGCGCGGCGCGACTCGCCCAGATCGAACATAGCGGGGCAAACCAGGTTGCCCACGTTTTCTATAAATACGGTGCTGTCTGTTTCCGGTTGCAGTTCGAGAATAGCCTGGCGCACCATTTCGGCTTCCAGGTGACAGCCTTTCCCCGTATTAATTTGTACCACCGGAACGCCGGTAACGGCGATGCGTTCGGCGTCGCGGGCGGTTTGCTGGTCGCCTTCCACGACGTAAAAACGGCGGCTGCCGGCCAGGTCGGCCAGCGTGCGTTCGAGCAGGGCGGTTTTGCCCGAACCGGGCGAGCTGACCAGGTTGATGGCCAGAATATTGCGCGCTTCGAAAAAACCGCGGTTGCGCTCGGCCATCCGGTTGTTTTTGTCCAGAATATCGCGCTCAAGTTCGAGCACCGTTTTCACCGCCGGTTCGGCGGCTGCAGGCTCGAAAGGCTGCACCGCGAGCCGGGCGCCGGGTTTGGGCGCCGCCGGAATTCGGGTGAGCAAATGTTCGTGGCCGCTGCAGCCGCAGGTCGTACACATGTCGTTTCGGATTTTATTTTAAAAAAACTAGTTCCAGTACAGAGGCGCCGCCGCGCGGGCAGGTTTGTCGGACAAAACCAGCGCCTTGATCCGCAATTCCTCGCCCTGGCGCACCTGCAAAAAATGCGAGCCGCAACCGGGGCATGGGTCGTAAAACGAGCGGATGGGAAAGACGGCGCTGCACAGGCTGCACTCGGCCAGGCCCGGCACCCGCTCGATATCCAGCGCAGCGTCGGCCAACCGGGTATCGCCCACGGCGGCAGGCCAGAGAAATTCGAGCGTGCTGATTTCCACGCCGGCCAGTTCGCCGATTTGCAGTTCGACTGCCTCCACGGAGCCGGTTTTAACGGGCCCCGCCGAATCCAGCGCTGTCAAGGCGCTTTCCAGGATGCTTTGGATGATGGATAGCTCGTGCATAGAGGGTGTTTTTTTGCAAATTCAAAATTCGGGCGGATACCGGTCTGAGGGCATGATGACAATCACATCGCTTGTTGATCGTACTCAACTCAAGAATGGCATTTTGAAAAATAACTTTATCGGCGATTTATATCTACCCTCCGCATTTTTCAAAACAACTTTCCTATGTCACAACGCCCGACACGTACGAGCTACTACGAAGAACTCCGGCAGCGGGGCTATTCGCGGCGCGATTTCATGAAATTCTGCGCCACCATCGCCGCCTACCTAGGCCTGGAAACGGCCGGCGTGGGCCAAGTGGTCAAAGCCCTGGAAAGCAAACCGCGCATTCCGGTCATTTGGATGCACTTTCAGGAGTGTACCTGCTGCAGCGAAAGTTTTATCCGCTCGTCGCACCCAATTGTCGCCGATATTTTGCTCGATAAATTGTCGCTCGACTACACCGAAACCCTCATGGCCGCCTCGGGCCACCAGGCGGAAAAGTGCATGCGCGATACCATGGAAAAATATCACGGCGAGTATGTGCTGTGCATCGAAGGTTCGGTGCCCACGGCCGCCGAAGGTGTGTACTGCATGATCGGCGGCCGCACCTCGCTCGACATCCTGAAAGAAGTAGGCGCCGGCGCCAAGGCCGTGATCGCCTGGGGCAGCTGCGCCTCCAACGGCTGCGTCCAATCCGCCAAGCCCAACCCCACGGGCGCCACGCCGATCCACAAATTGCTTAAAGGCGTGCCGATCATTAAAGTACCGGGTTGCCCGCCCATCGGCGAGGTGATGGCCGGCGTGCTGGTACACCTGATCACCTTTGGGCGCATCCCAGAGTTGGACGGCATCGGACGGCCCAAAGCGTTTTATTCCAAACGGGTGCACGACACCTGCTACCGCCGACCCTTTTACGACGCCGGCCTGTTTGTCGAAACCTTCGACGACGCCAATGCGAAAAAAGGCTATTGCCTGTACAAAGTGGGTTGCAAAGGCCCCAGCACGTACAATGCTTGCGGTGTGACGAAATGGAACAATGGCACAAGCTTCCCCATCCAGTCGGGACACGGCTGTTTCGGCTGTTCGGAGGAAAACTTCTGGGATGCCGGTAGCTTGTATATGCGCAGCCAGCCGTTCCCGGGATTCGGCATCGAGTCCGACGCGGATAAAATCGGTACCGCCGCCGCCGTGCTTACCGGCGCGGGCATTGCCGCCCACGCCGTGATGACCAACCTGCGTAAGAAAAAACTGATCAACAACCTGATCCGGGAAGGAAAAGCGGCTGAAAAAGACTTGTAAGCCCCCTTTCAAACCGGCCACTATTTTTTCAAAACCAACTGGCCCGGCTGTAAAAAGGGCGGGCTGTTCATAAAATTCAACGTATGAGTGAGCGCATTGTCGTCGACCCGATTACCCGCATCGAAGGCCACCTCCGCGTGGAAGCCGATATCCGGGACGGCAAAATTGCCGACGCTTTTTCTTCGGGCACGATGGTCCGGGGTATCGAAAAAATCCTGCGCGGCCGCGACCCCCGCGACGCCTGGGCCTTCGTCGGCCGGGTGTGCGGGGTGTGCACCACCGTGCACTCCCTGGCTTCCGTCCGGGCGGTGGAAGACGCCCTGGACATCGTCATTCCGCCCAATGCCGAACTGGTGCGCAACATCATGTTCGGCACGCAGTATCTGCACGACCATGCCGTGCACTTTTACCACCTGCACGCCCTCGACTGGGTGGATGTGGTGAGCGCGCTGAGCGCCGACCCGAAGGAGGCGTCGACCATCGCACAAAGCATTTCCAACTGGCCGAAGAGCTCCCCGGGGTATTTCTCCGACTTGCAAAAACGGCTGGCTAAATTTGTGGAAAGCGGCCAGCTCGGCATTTTCGCCAATGGCTACTGGGGCCACAAAGCCTACAAACTGCCCCCGGCCGTCAACCTGATCGCCGTGGCGCACTACCTGGAAGCGTTGGAATGGCAAAAGGAAATCGTGAAAGTGCACGCCATTTTCGGCGGTAAAAACCCCCACCCCAACTACCTCGTCGGCGGCATGGCCTGCAGCATCGGCCTCGACGACGTGAGCGCGATCAATGCCGAACGACTGGCTTATGTCGGGCAATTGCTGCACGACGCGCAGGAGTTTATCAACCAGGTATACATTCCCGACTTGCTGGCTATCGCTCCGTACTACCTCGACTGGGGCGCTATCGGCGGCGGCCTGGGCAACTACCTGGTGTACGGCGATTTGGGAACCAACGGCTACCGCGACCCTTCGAGTTACAAATTCCCCGCCGGCGCTATTCTGGACAAAGACCTGAGCCGGGTACACGAGGTGGACTTGCGCGCCGACGCCGAGGTGCAGGAATTTATCGACCACTCCTGGTACGAATACCCCGCCGGAGCAACCGGCCTGCACCCCTGGAAAGGCGAGACCGACATTAAATACTCCGGGCCGCAGCCCCCGTTCGACCACCTCGACACCGATAATAAGTACAGTTATCTGAAAACGCCGCGCTGGAAAGGCCATCCAATGGAAGTGGGCCCCCTGGCGCGCGTGCTGGTGGGCTATGCCAGCGGCCGCGAAGATTTTAAGGCGGTGGTCGACAGTACCTTGCAAAAACTCGGGGTACCGGCAACGGCGCTGTTTTCCACGCTGGGGCGCACGGCTGCCCGCGGCTTGGAATCGATCCTGGTGGCCAACTGGACGTTGGAATTTTACGAGCAGCTGCTGCAAAATATCCGTAACGGCGATACCCGCATGGCGGCAATGGAAAAATTCAATCCGGACAAATGGCCCGCCAAAGCCCAGGGCGTGGGCCACACCGAAGCGCCCCGCGGCGCCCTCGGCCACTGGATCGTGATCGAAGACCGGAAAATTGCCAATTACCAACTGGTGGTGCCCACTACCTGGAACGCCTCGCCCCGCGACGGCGCCGGCAAACAATCGGCCTACGAGTCGGCCCTGATGGACACCCCGATCGCCGATGCGCACCAGCCCCTAGAAATTCTGCGCACGATCCACTCTTTCGACCCCTGCCTGGCTTGCGCCGTGCACCTGTTCGACGAGTCGGGCGGTGCCGTGAGCCGGGTGCGCGTCGTATGAGTGTTTTAGGGTCTTGATTTTCAATTCAAAAAACGCAACGCCATGTTGACGCATCATTTAAGACGGGTATTTGTCTGGGAACTTCCGGTGCGGATATTTCACTGGATAAATGCGCTGGCTATTGTAGCCTTGTGCATCACCGGGTATTTGATCGGCAAACCGCCGGCCCTGATGTCGAGCGGCGAGGCTTACGAGCGGTACGTGTTTGGCTGGATCCGGTTTATTCACTTCGCCGCAGCCTATATTTTTCTGTTCAATTTTATTTTCCGCATCTACTGGGGTTTTGTGGGCAACAAGTATGCCGGCTGGAAAAACTTTATCCCGACCAACCGCAAGTTTTTTCAGGAAATGTGGCAGGTTGTGAAAATTGACATTTTACAGATGAAAGGCAAAGAACACCTGGCCGTGGGGCACAATCCCCTGGCGGGTTTTATTTATTTCGGCACCTTTTTATTGTTCGCACTCCAGTGCATCACCGGGTTTGGCTTATACGAGGCCATGAGCCAGTCGTGGATCGCCGGAATGTTCTGGTGGGTGGCGCCGCTTTTCGGGGGCGATTTTATGCTCCGGCAAATCCACCACATTGCCATGTGGCTGTTCATTCTGTTTGCCATGGTGCACATTTACCTGGTGTTCTATCACGACTATGTGGAGGGGCGCGGCGAGGTGTCGTCGATGGGCGGCGGCTGGAAATTTATCGAGGAAGAAGCCTTTCTCAAAGAGGAAGAAGAACACACCGCCAACAAAAACGCCCGTAAAACATGATTCCGGTTTCCGAAATTCGAAGGCCACTGCTCATCCTAGGCGTCGGCAACTACCTGATGGGCGACGAAGGCGTCGGCGTACAGGTGGCGCAAAGTCTGGCGCAGGACCCAATGCCGCCTGGCGTGGAGGTACTCGACGGCGGCACGGGCGGTTTCCAACTCATGGGACTCTTGGAGCCGTTCCGGCAAATCATTCTGATCGACGCCACACTCGACGGCCGGCCAGCGGGTACCATCCGGGTGCTGAAACCTCGTTTCGCCGCTGAATTTCCACGGTCGATGAGCACGCACGACGTCGGCCTGCGTGATGTGCTGGAAGCACTGGAAGTTACCGGTCGTTTGCCCGAAACCCAGCTGATTGCCGTTTCTGTAGCCGGGCTCCAACCGATGACGATAGCGCTCACGCCGCCAGTGCAAAGGGCGGCGGGAAGGGTGACAGCTGGCTTGCGACAGATATTGCAAGCCCTTGTGCCGCCGGTAGCATCCACGGAATTAGTGGGATAAAAAGATGAAGCGGGTATTGGCAACTGCTCGATCAAACGCTACATTTGCAGCGTCACACGCGGGATTAGCTCAGTTGGTAGAGCGCTAGCTTCCCAAGCTGGAAGTCGCGAGTTCGAGTCTCGTATCCCGCTCTTCGATCGACAAAGCTGGGCTGTCCCATTCATTTTGGGGCGGCCCAGCTTTATTCAGCCCAAGCAATTCGGCGGCAAATGCCTTGAAATAAACGCCGGGCCGTATTTTTGCTAAAAATTTCATGGTGCGCGCTGCCCGGTTTAACTTTTTGGTACTGGCTATTTTTTCCTGCCTCGCTGCATGGCCGGGTTGTACTCCTTTTGATCAGCCCTACGAACCCGTGGATATTGCCGCCCAGCAAGCGTATTTTCCGCTGGAAACCAGTCGATTTGTAGAATATCGCGTCGATAGCGTGGTGTACGACTTTGCCCCAGGCGGCGGCACGGTGCGGGACTCCACCAGCACTTTCGTTCGCGAAGCAATCGTCGACAGTTTTCAGGAGGCCAGCGGACAGCTGCTGTACCGCATCGAGCGATTTGAACGCGCCGACGAACAGGAGGCTTGGCGCCTGACCCAAGTGCTGGCTGCCGGACGAAACGCCACCCAAGCCATCCGGCTGGAAAACAACCGGCGGTTTTTGAAGCTGGTTTTTCCCTTCGACCGCTTTACCAGCTGGGATGGCAACCTGTGGATCGACACTTACCAGGAAGTCGAAATTGCCGGCGAGCGCATCCGGCCGTTTGTCAACTGGCGCTACCGCGTCGATTCGCTGGATGTTGCCGCTGTGGTCGGCGCTTTTGCGTTCGATTCGGTGCTGGTCGTCCGGGAAGTCGACGAAACCAATGCTATCGAACGCCGGTTGTCTCGCAGCATTTACGCTAAAAATATTGGCCTGGTACAGCGGGAACAATGGATACTCGATTCGCAATACTGCAACCAGGTACCGCCGCCGACCGATTGCCTGAGCAAACCCTGGGAGGAAAAAGCCGAAATTGGGTACATTTTGCGCCAGGTACTGATCCGGCATAATTGACGACACGCACCCAAACTGAATAATATGGAATACGTACAAATCGGGTTTACCAAAAAAACGCACGGGATACGCGGCGAAATAAAAGTAGTGATCGAAGAACAGTTCGAGGACGTATTTCTGGAACAGGAACGCGTCTTTCTCGATATCCGGGGCAGTAAGCAGCCATTTTTTATCGAGCATGTCCGGGGCGGTGGCGAATTGATCGTACAGTTTCAGGATGTCCGCCAGCGCGAAGACGCCCTGCCGCTGCAATCCCGCGGCCTGTACTTACCCGCCAGCGAGCTGCCTCAGGAGACAGTCTATCCGATTGCGGAGGGCGTGTATTGGGAACTCAACGGCTTTTCCCTCATCGACCAAACTGCCGGCGCGATTGGTGTGATCGAGGAAATTTTGGAACTGCCACAGCAGGAAATGGCCCAGGTGCGCTACCAGGGCAAAGCGGTCCTGATTCCCTTGAACGATCAATTTATCCGGTCGGTAGACAAGCCTGGGAAACGCGTTTTTGTCGACCTCCCGGAAGGATTGCTCTCCCTTTGAGCAAATTAAGTTTTAAGCGTTTTTTAAATGCTTTTTAAGGATTTGAAAAACTTTGGCGCAGCGGGTGGGCGTTGTAAATTTTAACCAACACACAACGTTCACCAAACTTTACCGCCATGTATGAATTTTCAGACCGCAAAGCCACCGGCCGCCGCCATACCGCCCTCGTTTTCGCTATCCTGCTGCATCTGGCTCTGGGCGCTGCCTTGTACTTTTCGCACACCGGTCAGGACGTTAACAGCCATTTAACATCTCCGGACGCCACACCGCAAAACGGCCTGAATTCGCCTACCCAAGCCGCAAAACTCCCCTAAACACCCCCCTTTTTTCAAGTTTCAAACAGGCCATAACAGGACCCCAAAAACTTTTTTACCGCTTTTCGGGTATACCTTTGCATTTGGCTCGCTTTTTGAAAAACCTCAAAACGTACCAAAATTTTTGTATTATGCAAACTACCCATTCCCCGGCAAAACGCTCCCAATATCCGTTTTCCGTACTTCTGATCCTGCTGGTACACCTTGGCCTAGGCTACTATGTTTATCAGCAGATGACCCAGGCAACCGCCGAAAAATCTGGTACCGAACTGAAAGCAATCGAACAACCGGCTGCCCCAGCCATTCCCTGAGCAGCACCCTTCCTATTGTGCAATACGCCCAACGGCTGTCCGGATACCCGGGCAGCCGTTGTAATTTCTTCCAAACTTCCTTTGTAGTTTCTGGCGATTTCGCTGTACCTTTGCAGCCCGAATTTTCACAAACATCACATTTATCAAAAAAGTAACTGTTACATGCTCATCCTTGAGGTAAAAGACGGCGAAGCCATTGACAAAGTACTCAAGCGGTACAAAAAGAAATTTGAACGGGCCGGCATTCTCAAAGAACTGCGCCGCCGTAAATCGTTCTCCAAACCCTCCGTGGAGCGCCGCGCCGAAATTTTGAAAGCCGTGTACAAAGAAGAAATGTACGGCAACAAAAACGACTGATAAATGTGCGCTTGTGGTATTGTTCCCTGCAATTTGTAGTAGTATTGCAGGGATAACTATCACCGACCCGGATGTTCCACGAACAATCGTTTTATCAGTACCTGGCGCTCGAACGGCGCTTCTCGCCGCACACGCTGGCGGCCTATCAAAACGACTTGCGGAATTTCATCCAATACGCCCAGGAAACACAATGCCTCACTTCGGCTACCGAGGTGAGGCATTTGCACATCCGGAGTTGGGCTGCCGCCCAATTGCAAAACGGGCTGAGCGCCCGGAGCGTCAACCGCCGGCTCTCCTGCTTGCACTCCTATTTCCGTTTTTTAAAAAAACGAGGCTGGGTGGAGAAAGACCCGATGCAGAAAGTGATCGCGCCGAAAATCGGGAAAAAACTGCCCGTGGTGGTCCAGGAAAAACAACTAGCCGCTCTTTTTTCCGAAACAGAATTTGGCGCCGACTACACCGGCCAACTCGAGCGGCTGGTACTCGAAATTTTGTACGCCACCGGCATGCGCCGCAGCGAGCTTTGCCAACTGCAAATCGCCGACATCGACCTCGGTCGCATGAATTTCCGGGTGCAAGGGAAGGGCAACAAAGAGCGCCTGGCGCCTTTCGCCCGCTACCTGGCCGATTTGCTGACCAACTTTGTCGCTATCCGCCATGAAACCTACCCCGGCAGCACGCAAGCCTGGCTTTTTCTCGATAAAAAAGGCCGGCCACTGAAGCCCGACGCGGTCTACCGTATCGTGCGGAAACACCTTTCCCGGGTGTCCTCCGACGAAAAACGCAGTCCACACGTACTCCGCCACTCCTTTGCCACCCACTTGTCGAACCGCGGCGCCGACCTCAACGCCATCAAAGAACTGCTGGGCCATGCCAGCCTGGCCGCCACCCAGGTGTACACCCACAACAGCATCGACCGCCTGATCCGGGTGTACGAACAAGCCCACCCGAAGGGTAAAGACGAGGAATCGGAACCGTAAATCCCGGGACCGTTTTAAACTTAAGCCGTACTTTTGGGTTCTGCTTTCAGCGCCAGCCAATACTGCCTTCAACCAATTTTTCACCACCCAAATTTCAACAAAAATCATGTCCAATACGGCAGAACTACTGACCGACAACCTCCAACTCATCCGCGAAAGCGCCCGCGATTTTGCCGAAACGCACATCCGGCCGCAGCTCATGGAATGGGATGAAAGCCAGCACTTCCCCATCGACCTGTTTCACAAAATGGGCGAACACGGCTTCCTCGGCGTACTGGTTCCGGAAACCTACCAGGGCGCCGGACTCGGCTACCAGGAGTACATCACCATCATCGAAGAAATTGCCAAAGTCTGCGGCTCGATCGGCCTGAGCGTCGCCGCGCACAATTCGCTGTGCACCAACCATATTTTGAGTTTTGGCAATGAAGAACAAAAGCGCAAATACCTCCCCCAACTGGCTACCGGAAAATGGATCGGCGCCTGGGGACTCACCGAGCCGAACACCGGCTCCGATGCCGGCCGCATGCAGTGCGTCGCCCAACGCGACGGCGATCACTGGGTGCTCAACGGCACAAAATCCTGGATCACGCACGGCATCAGCGGCCAGGTGGCCGTCGTCATCGCCCGCACCGGTGAACTGCTCGACAGCCGCGGCATGACGGCCTTCATCCTCGAGCGCGGCACCCCCGGCTTCCGCGGCGGTAAAAAAGAAAACAAACTCGGCATGCGCGCCAGCGAAACCGCCGAACTGATCTTCGACAACTGCCGGATTCCGCATAGCCAGGTGCTCGGCAAAGAAGGCGAAGGCTTTATCCAGGCCATGAAAATCCTCGACGGCGGCCGCATTTCCATCGCAGCGCTTTCCCTCGGTATCGCCAAGGGCGCCTATGAAGCCTCCGTGAAATACGCCAAGGAGCGCCACCAGTTCGGCCAGGCCATCGCCAATTTCCAGGGCATCAGTTTCAAACTGGCCGACATGGCGACCAAAATCAGCGCCGCCGAACTGCTGACGCGAAACGCCGGCGATTTGAAAAATGCCGGAAAAAACTGCACCCGCGAATCAGCCATGGCTAAATATTACGCCTCGGAAATCTCCGTGGAGGTGAGCACCGACGCCGTGCAAATTCACGGCGGCTACGGCTATACCAAAGATTTTCCAGTGGAAAAATTCTACCGCGACTCCAAGCTGTGCACCATCGGCGAAGGCACTTCTGAAATTCAGAAAATTGTGATCGCCCGGGAGGAACTCAGAGGCTAACGCTCCGGACAAGCGCTATTTCGCCTCCATTTGTTTTCAAAGACCGCAATTCGCTCCGGAAATGAGCCTTGCGGTCTTTGCATTTTTATCTTTGCCCTCCTGTTTCAACCCAGATATTTTAAAAACATGACTGTCCACACCCTGGATCTGAATTTTCAGAACCTGGAACACACTATTGCCGCTTTCGCCGTGGAAGGCCCTGAAGGCCTGGCCCTGGTGGAAACCGGCCCCTACTCCACTTTTGCCAATCTGGAAATGCGCCTGGCCAATAACGGCTGGTCGACCGCCGATATCCGGCAGGTTTTTCTCTCCCACATCCATTTTGACCACGCCGGCGCCGCCTGGGCACTGGCTCAACAGGGGGCTACCATTTATGTGCATCCGAAAGGTTTGCCCCACCTGGCCAGCCCTGAAAAACTGTACAACTCCGCCCGCATGATCTACGGCGACGCCATGGAAAGCCTCTGGGGCGCCATGAAACCGATACCCGCCGGGCAATTGCATGCGCCGGAACACGGCCAAACGATCCGGGCCGCCGGACTGGAGTTCAGGGCCTGGCACACCCCGGGCCACGCCGTACACCACATCGCCTGGGAAGTCGGCCCCGCCGGCAGCCCACCGGAAAACCATATCGTTTTTACGGGCGATGTAGCCGGCGTCCGCATCGACGGCCAGCTGGTGGCGCCTCCCTGCCCCCCGCCGGATATTCAGATCGAAGATTGGCAGGCCTCGCTCCGCTTGCTCCGGGAACTGCCCGCGCAAACCCTTCAACTGACGCATTTCGGCGCAGTTACAGAAAAAACGCCACACCTCGAGGCCCTGGAACAGCGCTTGCTGGCCTGGGCCAACTGGATGAAACCCTTTGCCGAAAAACAAACGCCGGCCGCGGAGATCGTCCCCCTTTTTGAAAAATTTGTTCGCGACGAACTGCTCGCTGCAGGTTTGGACGCCACCGGCCTGGCCCGGTACGAAGCGGCCAACCCGGCGTACATGTCGGTGGCCGGTTTGCTGCGGTACTGGACCAAAAAACTACGCCCATGACCGCAAAATCTGTTTTAAAAAAACTGGAACACCACCAGGTTCTGATCGTCGGCGATGTCATGCTCGACCGCTACCTGATGGGCAGCGTACACCGCATTTCACCTGAAGCGCCCGTGCCGGTGGTTTTATACCAAAAAACGGTAGACCGCCTGGGCGGCGCGGCCAACGTAGCCCTGAACGTGCAGGCGCTCGGCGCCCGGCCCCTGCTGTGTTCCGTCATCGGGCAAGACGAACACGGGACGGCCTTCGAGCGCCTGCTGCCCGATCTGGGTCTGCGCGCCGACGGACTCGTCCGCTCCCCCCAGCGGCAAACGACCGTAAAAACCCGGGTGCTGGGCAACAACCAGCAAATGCTGCGCATCGACCAGGAAGACAGCTTCGATTTGCTGGAACAGGAGGCCGAAAGCCTGATCGAACGCGTCGGCCGGCTACTCGACCAGGAGGCCATAGCCGGCATGATCCTGCAAGATTACAACAAGGGCGTACTCACACCTTCCACCATCGGGGCCCTGCTGGAGGCCGCACGCCGCAAAGGCATTCCCACGGCGGTCGACCCGAAGAAAAACAACTTTTTCGCCTACCGCGGAGTAGATTTGTTCAAACCCAATTTGAAAGAAATTCGAGACAGCGCGCCGTTCGAAGTGTTGCCGCAGCTGGAAAATTTGCAAAAAGCGAGCAGTTTCCTCCGCGAACAACTCGAAAACCGCCTGACCATGATCACCCTCTCCGAAAAAGGTTTATTTTTGGACAATGGAACAACGGGCGGACGGCTTTATCCAACCGTACAGCGCAATGTGGCCGATGTGAGCGGCGCCGGCGACACGGTAATCAGCATCGCAACTTTAGGCTTGATCGCCGGACTGGACGAAACCATTTTAGCCGCCTTATCCAACCTCGCCGGCGGGCAGGTATGTGAATCGCCCGGTGTAGTGCCGGTACAACTGGAGATTCTGGAAGCGGAATTCGAACGATGGTTCAACCAATATTCATAACTATGAAACCTGTATTACCCCTCCTGCTTTTTTGCTGCAGCTGCCTGGGCCTGACCGCTCAGACCAGTTTTGTACCCGACACTATTTTGCGGCAAACCTTCACCGTAGACCCCTCCGATACCATGATAATTTTCCCCAACGGAAACGATACCCACTGGGTCAATTGGGACGCCGACAACATGGAAACCTGGTGCGGCGACGATGGCGAAACCATTCCGGGCAACTGGTATTGGGAAGGCGATTTTGGCGACCTGAACAGCCCACCCCTCAACTCCGCCTTTACCAGCTGCTCCTATTTCCCTGATCCGAATGTAGCCAACGAAAACTGGCTGATTACCCCGCCAGTTTTCGTGCCCGATTCCAACACCGTCTTGCAATGGCGTTCCAGCTCCTTTCAAGGCCCCGGATTTCTGGATGGCTATAAAGTGCTGGTGTCTACCGGCAGCAATGAGCCGTTTACCGATGCCTTCACCGATACCCTCTTCGTAGCAGCGGAGATGCTCACCTACCCCGACCCCCTGACCTTCAACCTGAACCACTACACCTTTTCACCGGGCTATATTCACGGCAATGGATACACTCTCATGGACTATTTTTTCCTGATCAAACCCGACGCGCCCGTGTACACCGGCCGGCTCGAACCGCATCAGGAAAGCCTGGCCAAATTTGCCGGCCAAACCATTTACATCGCTTTTTTGCACGACTCCACCAACGATTTGCTGCTCCAGATCGACGATATTACCATCATCAATGGCCCAACTTCCGGTGTTTTCAGTCCCCAAACGTATGATTTTCAACTACGCGTTCGACCCAATCCCGTGCGCGGGCAGGCGCAGCTGATCTGGCAGTTTCCCGGCCGGCAAGACGCCCGGCTGGACATCCGCGACGTGCTGGGCAGACGCGTCGGCAGTTATCCGGTCGACCTGAGCGCCGGTAATTTTTCCTTCGATACCAGCGCTTTCCCGGCAGGCAAATACAGCTGTACCCTGTCGAGCCAGGCAGGCTTGCAAACAATCGTATTGGTAAAGCAATAAGTATTTCGTTTCTTTGCGGCACGATTTACCCTTCGCTTACCCACAACGTTATTTGAAATTTTATGCTTAGTCGCCGCAGCGTTCGAATTAAAGTCATGCAGTTGTTGTACATGCTCAACCGTGACGAAAAACTCACCTTTCCCGATTTGATGAAAGGCTATGAGGACGGCATTTGGAAAACCTACGAAATTTATATTTTCCACTTGCACCTGCTGCTGAAAGTAGCCCAATACGCTGAAAAAGACGCGGCTATCCGGGCCGCCAAATTGCTGCCTGCCGACGAGGATAAAAATTTCAAACCCATCCTGTACACCAACCCTTGCACCCAAAGTCTGGCCAACCACGTGGGCTTCCTGAATGTCGTGACCAAGTACCAGGCCAACGAAAACATCGACGACGACCAGATTCGCAACATGTACTTAGCCTTCGCCGAAACGGAGGCCTATACCAACTACCTGAATCAGGAAGAACTAAGCGACTCGGATCATGCCAAATTGCTGCTGGAACTGTACCGCTTCCTGACGGGCAACGACTTGTTCGTGGAAATGACCGAAGACCGGTACAACAACTGGCCCGACGACGAGTCGCTGGTCGTTGGCGCCATGAAAAAAACACTGAAGGCCATGCCGCTGGAGGGCGAATTTTATAAAGAATTCGAACCTTCCGACGAAACCATCCGCGATTTTGGCGAGCAGCTCCTGCGCAAAACCTGCCAGGAAGACCAAGCCCTGTTCGAGATCATTTCTCCTACTTTGAAAAACTGGGACGCCGACCGGGTGGCTATTCTCGATATGATCATGCTGAAAATGGCCTTGTGCGAACTGCTGCACTTTCCGACCATTCCAACCAAGGTCACGCTCAACGAATTTGTAGAAATTTCCAAATCCTACTCCACCGAAAACAGCAAGGACTTTATCAATGGCATCCTCGACCGTTTGATGAAAAAACTGGTGAAAGAGGAAAAAATCGTGAAAGAAGGCCGCGGTTTGATCGAATAATCAATGGAGACAGGTTAAAAAACAACTGGGTTTGCCGGAGGAAATCCGGCAAACCCAGTTGCATTAAAATCCGCTGCTGCGGCTATTTGAGCAGCGTTACATTTCCTTTATTTTCGAACAAATCGCCGTTGCCGCAACGCACCCGCAAGTACCAGCCATAGGCGTCCGGCGTGCAGGCTTTGCCTTTGAATATCCCGTCCCAACCCTGGTGTTCCGGGTCTTCGGTGCGGTACATTTCCTCGCCCCAGCGGTTGTACACGATAAAATACAACTCCGTTATGTCGGTACCCCGCACCCGGAAGTAATCGTTGTTGCCATCGCCATTGGGCGTAAATGCTTTCGGAACAAAAATGTACGGATCGCGGCATTGGGTTTCGCGGTAAAACACGGTTACCGAGGCGGTTGCCATGCAGCGGTCGTCTCCGGTAACGGTGACAGTGTAGGTTTGTACGCCATTGGGCTTTGCAATCGGGCTCATGGAGTCGGCGCCCATCAAGGTTTCTGCCGGCGACCAGGAATAAGAATAAAAATCGGCATTCCCGCCCGCCGTCGCCAAAAGCGTTGTTGTTTCACCGGTGCACAGGGTATCTTTTCCAGTCACCTCGGCCGTGACAGTTACGTAAATCAAATCCACCTCAACGGTGTCGCGCACCACACACAAACCGGATGCATCCACCGCCGTTACCACGTAAGTACCATTACCCACGGCCATGGGGTCGGACACCGGGTTGTTGTTCAAATCCGTCCAGCTGATCGTACCCGGTACATTTGTCATAGCCGTTAAACTTGCCGTCAATCCGCAATCTTCGATGTCCGGGGCCGTCACTGTGAACGCGTCCGGACTCGTGGTAATTTGGTTGTCCACCGGCAAAGCGCAGCTGTCGTCCG